>NZ_JBGOFY010000002.1:0-495778 GCF_041520885.1 Xanthomonas sp. NCPPB 2922
TCAAAGACATATCCATCGGCGAGAAGATGGCCGTAGGTAAATACGCTCGGTCCTAGCGCTTTAATGCTGGCTGGGCTTAGATACGCTTGCTTTGGTGTTGGTGCGCAGCGTCCAGCGACAGAATGCATGTGGTGAGGCTGCGTGGATCGACCGTTTCTTAGTCCGCTTAGCTGATCAGCCTGACGTTATGTGTAGGCGCTATGCGTAAAGACCTTGGCCTCTTCGGCACGGGGTAATAGGCATTTACTGACGCTGCTGCACAGATGAGTGGTGCGCCTAGCAACTGCGATGTCTAAGTACATTTCTGCAAAAGAAAACCCCGCTTCTGCGGGGTTTTCTTGTTTCAAGCGCTCAATTCAACGAGCGTAAATCTGCAGTCGAACTTTCTGCGCTCTAGTGATGCGATAACAATTGGGGCTTTCCCAGTAGTTACGGATGTCATGGAACTCGTACTTCTTTACATCTAGGTTCCTGCAAGGATCGTTCGGGAGCGTTGCCTTGCCACGCCCACGGACTAATCGCAGAGCTAGCTACCAAGATGCGGCACTACCGGCCTCAGTCACCCAAGGTCAGCAGCGAAGCATTGCCGCCGGCTGCGGTGGTGTTCACGGTGACGACCTTTTCGGTGGCAAAGCGCAGCAGGTAGTGAGGACCGCCGGCCTTCGGGCCGGTGCCTGACAATCCCTGGCCACCGAACGGCTGCACGCCGACCACAGCGCCGATCTGGTTGCGATTGACGTAGACATTGCCTACGGCCACGCGCGAGGTGATGCGATCGATGGTCTCATCGATCCGCGAATGCACGCCCAGGGTGAGGCCATAGCCGGTAGCGTTGATCTGATCGATGACCGCATCCAGCTGGTCGGCTTTCCAGCGAATGATGTGCAGCACGGGGCCGAAAATCTCACGCTGCAGCTGCGCCAGGGACTTCAATTCGTAGGCACGTGGAGCAAAGAAGCTGCCGTGTGCCGTGGCGCTGTCCAGCGTGGTCGTGCCGATCAGGCGTGCTTCGCTGTCCATGCGGCTCGCGTGTTCTTCCAGGATCTTCAGGGCATCGGCGTCGATTACGGGGCCAACGTCGGTGGAGAGCAGGGCCGGGTCGCCGATTTTCAGTTCGGCCATCGCGCCAGCGAGCATGGTCATGACCTTGTCGGCGATGTCGTCCTGCACGAACAGCACGCGGGCGGCCGAGCAGCGCTGGCCAGCAGAGATGAAGGCGCTGGAGATGGCGTCCTTGACCACAGCTTCCGGGAGCGAGGACGAGTCAGCGATGAAGGCATTCTGGCCGCCGGTCTCGGCGATCAGTACGCCAATCGCGGCGTCACGCGCGGCGAGCGTGCGATTGATGATGCGGGCGGTGTCGGTGGAGCCGGTGAAGGCGACGCCGGCAACGCGGGGATCGTTGGTCAACGCGGCGCCGACCGTGGCGCCATCGCCGGGCAGGAACTGCACAGCGGCTTCCGGCACGCCGGCTTCATGCAACAGTTTGACCGCCGCAAAGCCCACCAGGTTGGTCTGCTCGGCCGGCTTGGCGATGGCGGTATTGCCTGCCGCCAGCGCCGCAGCCACTTGACCCAGGAAGATCGCCAGCGGGAAGTTCCAGGGGCTGATGCAGACGAACACGCCGCGGCCATGCAGTTGCAGCTCGTTGGATTCGCCGGTGGGGCCCGGCAGGCGCTCAGGCGCACCAAACTGCGCACGCGCCTGGGCAGCGTAATAGCGCAGGAAGTCCACGGCTTCGCGCACCTCGGCCACGGCGTCCGGCAGGGTCTTGCCTGCTTCCTTGACGCAGATCGCCATGAACTCCGGCATGCGGGCCTCGAGCAGGTCTGCGGCGTGTTCGAGGATGGTGGCGCGGCTGGCGGCGGGCGTGCGATTCCAGGCTGGCTGAGCGGCGGCGGCAGACGCCAATGCCTTCTGCACGGTGGCCGGGTCCGCGGGCTGCCAGTGACCGACTGTCTCGCGGCGGTCGGCCGGGTTGAACACGGCCTCGCTTGGCGTGGTGATCACGGCACCCGCCACCAGCGGCGCGGCCTTCCAAGGCTTGATTGCGGCGGTGAGTTGGTCGGCCAGCTGCCGCAGATCGTTATCGTTGGCGAGGTTGGCGCCCATGGAATTCTTCCTGTTCTGGTTCTGGCTGCGCAGCAGGTCGGCCGGCAGCGGGATCTTGGGGTGCGGGATGGACGCAAACGAGGACACCGCCTCGACCGGATCGCGGATCAGGTCTTCGATGGCGACGTCTTCGTCGGTGATGCGATTGACGAAGCTGGAGTTGGCGCCGTTTTCCAGTAAGCGACGGACCAGGTACGGCAACAGGTCTTCGTGCGAGCCGACCGGTGCATACACCCGGCACGGCAATCCCAGCCGATCGGCCGGAATCACCTCGGCATACAGGTCATCGCCCATGCCGTGCAGCTTCTGGTGTTCGTAGGTCTTTCCTGCCGAGATCGCGCGCACCGCAGCGATGGTCTGGGCGTTGTGGGTGGCGAACATCGGGTACAGCGCGTCGCTGTGCGCGAACATGCGGCGCGCGCAGGCCAGATAGGACACGTCGGTGTTCTGCTTGCGGGTGAACACCGGATACCCGGGGTGGCCGTCGATCTGCGCACGCTTGATCTCAGCGTCCCAATACGCGCCCTTGACCAGACGCACCGGAATGCGGCGGCCAACGCGACGCGCCAGATCGGCGAGGAAATCGATCGTGTAGGGCGTGCGCTTCTGATACGCCTGCACTGCGAGCCCGTAGCCCTCCCAACCATCCAGCGATGGATCGGAGAACGTGGCTTCGATGATGTCCAGCGACAGTTCCAGGCGGTCGGCCTCTTCGGCATCGACGGTGTAGCCGATGCCGTAGGACTTGGCCAGTTGCGCCAGCTCCAGCACGCCGGGAACCAGCTCGGCCATCACGCGTGCGCGCTTGGCGTGTTCGTAGCGCGGATACAGCGCGGACAACTTGATCGAAATGCTGGGCGCGGCGAACACGTCGGTGCCGACGAAGCTGCCACTGCGGCCAATCGCATGGATGGCATCGCGATACGCCTGCAGATAGCGCTGCGCATCCTTCATGGTGAGCGCGCCTTCGCCGAGCATGTCGAACGAATAGCGGTAATTGGCGTTGTCACCCTTGCGCGAACGCGCCAATGCCTCACCGATCGTGCGGCCCATGACGAACTGGTGGCCCATGATCTTCATCGCCTGGCGCACGGCCAAACGGATCACCGGCTCGCCGACGCGGCCGATCAGCCGCTTGAAGGCGCCCGGCACATCGGCGCGGGTAAGGTCGTTGAGCTGTACCAGCTTGCCGGTGA
The DNA here is from genome assembly GCF_041520885.1 of Xanthomonas sp. NCPPB 2922. Taxonomy (NCBI): domain Bacteria; kingdom Pseudomonadati; phylum Pseudomonadota; class Gammaproteobacteria; order Lysobacterales; family Lysobacteraceae; genus Xanthomonas; species Xanthomonas sp. NCPPB 2922. The sequence goes on from NZ_JBGOFY010000002.1 coordinate 3,309, forward strand.
GCATCAGGCCCCAGGTGGAGGCGTTGACCAGCACCGAATCACTGCCACCCACGTGCTTTTTCCAGTCCGCCTCGCCCAGCTTGTCGCGGATCAGCTTGTCGGCGGTGTCCTGGTCGGGAATGCGCAGCAAGGCTTCGGCCACGCACATCAGCAGCACGCCTTCTTCGCTGCCCAGATCGTATTGGCGCATGAAGGCTTCGATCGCGCCCTGATCCTGGGCACGTGCGCGCACCCGGGTGACCAGGTCGGCGGCCAGCGCCTGCACCTTGGCCTGCTCTGCGGCCGGCAAGCGCGCCTGCTCCAGCAATTCACGGACGTGCTCGGTTTCGTCCTTGAGCCAGGCAGCGGTGATTGCGGCACGCAAGGCGCCGGGCGCGGCGGGCAGTTCGGGCGCCAACAGCGGGCGCGCAGCGTGGGAAGAGGCAAACGTATCTGGCTGGGCGTTCATGCGTAAGGTGCCTGGGAATCCGCGCTCATTCTAGAGAGCCCGCCCGGCTGTGCACTTGTGTGGAAGCGGCAGCTTTTCTGCCGTTTTGTGCATGCCGTCGCGCAACGCCGTGATGACCCACGCGCGCGCCGCGATAAAACCCCAGCCAGCGGGAAGTGATTGATTTTTCGCGCAGTTTTTAGCTGCAGTGCAGCATTGGTGATTCGCGCGAAACGCTTGCCGCATGCGTTCGCCCGGGACTACCATCGGGACATTCCCGCAGTCCGCTGCGTGTTGCCATGATCGAAGTACTGCCGTTGATGTCGGAAGGGGTTGGGACGCAGGTGCGGTTACGGCCTCCGCGGGCAATGAGTGCCAGGCAATTCGTGCAGTTGTTTGCGGTGTTGGCGGGAACGATGTGGTTGTTTGCAGGCCTGGGGTGGTGGACCGGCAATGCGTTCGCGCCGGTGTTCGCCCTGTTGCACAGTGGTGTGGTGGCGCTGGCGCTGCGGCAGTTGTGGCGAAGCGGCGAGCGTGTAGAAGCGATCCGGGTGGGGGAAACGGTAGTTGAAGTGTTTCCTTCCGGGCGTGCGCCACCAGCGTTTCAGGCACATCCGCACTGGGTGCGGTTGCGCACGGAACGCGACGACAGGGTGTTGCTGGTGAGCAGCGGCAGGCAGATCGAGATCGGGAGCTTTCTCGGGCCGGCCGAACGTGTGGAACTGGCAGATACGCTGAAACGCTTGCTCGCGGCCGCCAATGGCCGTCACCGATGACGTAAGGGTCTAGGCAATGACGCAACGCAGCAGCTGGAACGCGACGTATATGAAATGTGGCTCGGCTGTGTTGGCGCTTGCAGGTGCGCCGGCTGCCTGGGCGCAATCAGCCGATCCCAAGGAATGGCAGCTCAACATGGGCCGTGGGGTCACCCAGACCGCACGCATGGCCTATGAGGCCCACATGGTGGCGTTGTGGGTGTGCGTGGTCATCGGGGCGTTGGTGTTCGGCGCGATGGGCTATGCGATCTTCAAGTTCCGCAAATCCAAGGGCGCGGTGGCCGCGCAATTCAGTCACAACACCAAGGCCGAGGTGCTGTGGACGGTGATCCCGGTGCTGGTGCTGATCGCGATGGCATGGCCTGCGACCGCCAAACTGATCGCGATGTACGACACCCGCGAGTCGGAAATGACCGTCAAGGTCACCGGGTATCAGTGGATGTGGAAGTACGAATACCTGGGGCAGGGCGTCGAGTTCACCAGCCGTCTCGCGCGCGAATCCGACCGGATCCGCCAAAGTGGCGAGCGCCCTACCGCCGCGTCGCAGCCGCACTATCTGCTGGATGTAGACAACCGGCTGGTGTTGCCGGTCGATACCAAGATCCGCTTCGTGATCACTGCCGATGACGTGATCCACGCCTGGTGGGTGCCGGCGCTGGGCTGGAAGCAGGACGCCATTCCCGGCATCGTCAACGAGGCTTGGACCAATATCGAAAAGCCCGGCGTCTATCGCGGGCAATGCGCCGAGCTGTGCGGCAAGGACCATGGCTTCATGCCGATCGTGGTCGAAGCGCTGCCCAAGGCGGAATTCCAACGTTGGCTCGCATCGCGTCGTAGCGCGGCAGGCGCGCCGGCCGCAGCACCCGCTGCAACGCCTACAGCACCTGCAGCACCTGCAGCACCGGCGATGCCAGCGGACGCACCGGGGGCCGCCGCACCGTCAGCAGAGGCCACACCGGCGGCCGGCACAGCATCTGCCGCACCGTCCGCCGCTCTCTAATCGCTCGCAACCGCACCGCTTCGCAGAGGTCGTTCCGTCATGGCGCACACCGCAGTCGATCACCACGGACACCACCAGCCCGGTTTCGTCGAGCGCTGGTTCTTCTCGACCAATCACAAGGATATCGGCACGCTGTATCTGCTGTTTTCCTTCGTCATGTTCATCATCGGTGCGGCGATGAGCGTGGTGATTCGCGCTGAATTGATGCAGCCCGGGTTGCAGTTCGTCAAACCCGAATTTTTTAACCAGATGACCACCGTGCACGCGCTGGTGATGATCTTCGGCGGAGTGATGCCGGCGTTCGTCGGTCTGGCCAACTGGATGATTCCGCTGCAGATCGGCGCGCCGGACATGGCGCTGCCGCGCATGAATAACTGGTCGTTCTGGTTGCTGCCGGCGGCGTTCACCTTGCTGCTGCTGACGCTGTTCCTGCCCGGCGGCGCGCCGGCCGCTGGTTGGACGCTGTATCCGCCGCTTTCGCTGCAAGGTGGTTACAACGTGGCTTTCAGCGTGTTTGCGATCCACGTGGCCGGCGTCAGTTCGATCATGGGCGCAATCAACATCATCGCTACCGTGCTCAATATGCGCGCACCCGGCATTGATCTGCTGAAGATGCCGATCTTCTGCTGGGCCTGGCTGATCACCGCCTTCTTGCTGATCGCGGTGATGCCGGTATTGGCCGGTGCGGTGACCATGCTGCTCACCGACAAGTTTTTCGGCACCAGTTTCTTCAATGCGGCCGGCGGCGGCGACCCGGTGATGTACCAGCACATCTTCTGGTTCTTCGGGCATCCCGAGGTCTACATCATGATCCTGCCGGCGTTCGGCGTGGTCAGCGAGATCATTCCCACTTTCAGCCGCAAGCCGCTGTTCGGTTATCAGGCGATGGTCTATGCGATCGCGGCCATCGCGTTTTTGAGCTTCATCGTGTGGGCGCACCACATGTTCACCGTGGGCATGCCGCTCGGTGGCGAAATCTACTTCATGTTCGCCACGATGCTGATTTCCATCCCGACCGGGGTGAAGGTGTTCAATTGGGTCAGCACCATGTGGAAGGGGTCGCTGACATTCGAATCGCCGATGCTGTGGGCGGTGGCGTTCGTGATCCTCTTCAGCATCGGTGGTTTCTCGGGCCTGATGCTGGCGATCGTGCCGGCCGACTTCCAGTACCACGACACTTACTTTGTGGTGGCGCATTTCCATTACGTGCTGGTGACTGGCGCGGTGTTCGCACTGATTGCGGCGGTGTATTACTGGTGGCCCAAGTGGACCGGGCGCATGTACAACGAGGCCTGGGCCAAGTTCCATTTCTGGTGGACGATGATCTTCGTCAACCTGCTGTTCTTCCCGCAGCACTTCCTGGGCCTGGCCGGCATGCCGCGGCGTATTCCTGACTACAACGTGGTGTTTGCGGACTGGAATCTGATCAGTTCGATCGGCGCATTCGGCATGTTCGCCACCCCGTTCCTGATGGCCGGCATCTTGTTCGCCTCGTTGCGTAGTGGTGCCAAGGCTGACGCGCGTGCGTGGGAGGGGGCCAAGGGACTGGAGTGGACGGTCCCGTCGCCCGCTCCGGCGCATACCTTCACCGTGCCGCCTGTCATCAAGCCTGGAGATCTTGCGCATGAAGACATCGGTCACTGAGTCGACGCCGGCACCCGCGGTGGCACGCATGCTCTCCGCTGCCGAACGGCAAGCGCAACAGCGGCGCGCGGTGCGCCGTACCGCCATCACGGTGGGCATCGTTGCACTGCTGATCTATGCCGGCTTCATCGCCTCGGGAGTCATCGGCCGATGAGTACGCGTCTGCCCACGCACACGCCCACTGCCGGCTTGTTCAAGTTGCTTGGCGTGGTGCTGGGTGTGTTTGTGCTGACGTTCTCGCTGGTGCCGCTGTATCGCATCGCCTGCGAAAAAGTGTTCGGCATCCGCATGGAGCGTGCACCGGGCAGCGCCCGTGAAGGCGCGTCCAGCGCGGTGGCGGCCGGCAAGCGCACGGTGCGGGTGGAGTTCGATGCCGGCGTCAATTCGAAACTGCCGTGGACCTTCCATCCCGAGCAGATGACCATGGACGTGGTGCCCGGTGAACTCAACGAAGCGCAGTATTTCGCGCGCAATGACAGCGCACGGGCAGTAGTGGGCAGTGCGGTGCCTTCGGTGGCACCGTCGCGGGCGTCGGGCTACTTCAACAAGACCGAATGTTTTTGTTTTACCGCGCAGACGCTGCAGGCCGGCGAAACACGCGACATGCCGCTGCGCTTCATCGTAGACCCGGCGCTGCCGCCGGAAGTGACCACCATTACCTTGTCCTACACGTTCTATCGCAATGACACGCTGACCTCGGAACTGCAAGGCGGCGGCGCAGCCAGCGCCCCGCGTGCAGCGCCGTAATCGATCGCCCACTCATACCGACACGGAAGCAACGCCATGGCCGACCACAGTCCCAACGCCGACGCGTATTTCGTCCCGACCCAAAGCAAATGGCCGTTTGTCGGCTCCATTGCGATGTTCGTGATGATGATCGGCGTGGCCAGCTGGCTCAACGACGCCGGATGGGGGCGCTGGACGTTCTTCGCCGGCGTGGCCATGTTGCTGGCGACGTTGTTCATGTGGTTTGGCGACGTGATTCGCGAGTCGAACGCCGGCCACTACAACCGCCAGGTGGACGGCTCGTTCCGCATGGGCATGGTGTGGTTTATTTTTTCCGAGGTGATGTTCTTCGGCGCCTTCTTCGGTGCGCTGTTCTACACGCGCGTGCTGACACTGCCCTGGTTGGGCGGCGAGGGCGATGGCGTGATGACCAACGAACTGCTGTGGAATGGGTATTCCGCAGCCTGGCCGACCAATGGCCCGGGCACCATCGGCGGGCAGTTCCAGACCATTCCGGCCTGGGGCTTGCCGCTGATCAACACGCTGATCCTGCTCAGCTCCGGCGTGACCTTGACCATTGCCCATCACGCATTGAAAGGCGGCCGACGCCGCGCGCTGTTGCTGTGGTTGGGGCTGACCGTGCTGTTGGGCTGCGTGTTCCTGTTCCTGCAGGCGGAGGAATACATCCACGCCTACACAGAACTCAATCTCACATTGGGCTCGGGCATCTACGGCTCGACCTTCTTCATGCTCACCGGCTTCCACGGCATGCATGTGCTGCTGGGCACGATCATGCTGGCGGTGATGTGGCTGCGCGCGGCAAAGGGCCACTTCAGCCGCGACAATCATTTCGCCTTCGAAGCCGCCGCCTGGTACTGGCACTTCGTCGACGTGGTGTGGCTGGCGCTGTTCCTGTTTGTGTATGTGCTTTGAGGGCGGGGAATAGAGAGTGGGGAATGGGGAATCGCAAGAGCGGTCGCGCACTTGCTTTGCACGATTCCCAACTCCCGATTCTCGATTCCCGGCTCTTCAGCGCCCCACGCCATGCGGTTTGATCCAGCCGGTGTAGATGCCCAGGATCACCAGCGCGATCAATGCCACCGACAAGCCGATGCGCCAGGTCAATGCGTTGACCGTGCGCTTGGTCTGGCCGCGGTCGGTGAGCAGGTAGTAGAGCCCGGCGCCCAGGTTCCATAGGATGACGATCAGGAAGGCGACAATCAGCAGCGTCTTGAGCGAATCGTTCACAACAGCCCCGGTGGTCGTCGACGTGGTGCCGGCATTGCACGCCTTTTTGCGCCGATTGTCATGATGCGCAAGCACACGGGCGTGCTCGGCTGGTGTCTGGCATTGGCGGTGAGTGCCGGATTTGCCGCATTGGGGCAGTGGCAGCTGCAGCGCATGCATGCCAAGGAGCAGCTGCTGGAGCGTGCCGCCCATGTGCGCCAGACGCCAACAACCCTGGCACAGGCGCTGGCTGCGCCGCGGGAGCTGGCATGGGTCAGCGGGCGCGTGCGCTTTCTACCGCAGCAGGTGTTGTTGGACAACCAGTTGCAGGAAGGGCGCGCCGGTGTGCGCGTCTATCAGCTGGCCGCGCCGGAAGGCAGCCCTGCAACGGTGCTGGTGGATCTGGGCTGGTTACCCGTGCCTGCCACGCGGCAATTGCCGACCGTGACCGCGTTGCACGGCAGCCAAGCAGTGCAGGGGTTATTGACTGCGCCGCCGTCGGCCGGGCTTGCGGTTGGCGCGGCACTGGCCAGCACTGCCCAGCCACAGACCTGGCTGGCGGTTCGCCTGGAGCCGCAGGCGTTGCAGCAGGCCTTGCACAGGCGCGACATTTCGTCGCAGGTATTGCGCCTGGATCCTGCCGTTCCGGTTGGTTATGCGCGCGATCTGCAGTTACTGGTCAACACGCTTCCACCCGCGCGGCACTTGGGTTACGCGGTGCAATGGTTCGGCCTGGCGCTGGCCGTGCTGATCACTGCGGCGCTGTTGTCGTGGCGTGCGCGTCGCCGTCATCGACGCGGGCACTGACGCCCCCGGCATGAGAAAATCGCGGGCATGACCCCATCCACATCGGCCACGCCGCAGTCGGTCAATCGCGGCCGCAGGATGCTGATCGCCCTGGCGGTGCTGTTCTTCGGCTCGATGTTGCTGGCCGGCGTGCTGCGCTTCTCTGGCTGGCAACCGGCGGCGATGCGTAACCATGGCGAACTGCTTGCTCCGCCCGCGGACCTGCGCGCGTTGACGCCGCTGCGCGCGGACGGCAGCGCGTACGCATGGGCACCGGGCGAGCGCATGTGGCGGATCGCCCTGGCGCCGCCTGCCGGCTGCACGCAGCCGTGCGTGGCGCTGGCGGCCGAACTGGACAAGGTGTGGCAATTGCTCGGGCACCGCGCGGACAAGGTGGAAGTGCTGTGGATCGGCACGCCACCGGCCGGGCTACCGGCGATGCCGGCGTTACGCGTGCTGCGCGACGATGCGCGCCTGCGCCAGGCGTTGCCCCGTGCCAACGATGCCGCCGGCGTGCCGGTGTATGTGATCGACCCCAACGGCTTCGTGATCCTGCGCTACGCCCCGGGTTTCGACCCGGCCGGTCTGCGTGCGGATCTGGTCAAGCTGCTGAAACTGATGTGAGCCCGTTTCGATGAATCTGTTTGCGCCACCGGCGTTGTTTCGGCACTTCCACCGCATGGCCTGGCTGGCTGCCCTGTTCACGGCCAGCACGATCCTGTTCGGGTCGTTCGTGCGGCTGTCCGATGCCGGCATGAGCTGCCCGGACTGGCCCACCTGTTATGGCCGCGTCACCTGGCCGCAGACCAGCGACGAAGCCAATACGCACGTAGCCAGCAAGATCCGCCCGCTCGAGTCGAACAAGGCCTGGCGTGAGCAGGTGCACCGCTTCCTGGCTGGCGCGCTGGGCGTTGAAGTGCTGGTGCTGACGCTGCTGGCGGCGCGTCGCCGGCGTGCCAGCATTGCGCAGGTGGTGTCCGCCGCGGCGCTGGTCGCGCTGTCGATCCCGCTGTACATGTCCGGCTGGCACGGGCTGGCGATGGGCGTGGCGGCCGCTGGCGAAGCCATCCTGCTGCTGGCGGCGCTGCGCTGGAGCAATATCGATCTGGCCCGCGCTGCCGTCCTGACGCTGGCGGTGGTGATCTTCCAGGCCCTGCTGGGCATGTGGACGGTCACGCTGCTGCTCAAGCCCATCGTGGTGATGGGGCATCTGCTCGGCGGCATGCTGATGTTCTCGCTGCTGGTGTGGATGGCCTGGCGCGCGACTCACCTGCCGATCACGCTGGCCGATGCCGCGCGCCTGAAATGGCTGCTGCGTCTGGGCGTGGCGGTGCTGGGCCTGCAGATCGCGCTAGGTGGCTGGGTCAGCGCCAACTACGCGGCGCTGGCGTGTGGCGGTGGCAGTTGGTCTGCCGACAATTTTCCCAAGTGCGTGAGCCAGTGGTGGCCACCGCATGACTTCCGCGCAGGCTTCACGCTCTGGCGCGGGATCGGCGTGGACTACGAAGGCGGCGTGCTGGACGGCGCGGCGCGCATCGCCATCCAGATGGCACACCGCTTGTGGGCGATCGCCACCGCGCTGTATCTGTGGTGGCTGGCATGGCGTCTGTCGCGTTCGCCCGGCATGCGTGTGTGGGCCGGCGCGCTGGCGTTGCTGGTGGTGGTGCAGGTGACCTTGGGCATGCTCAACGTGAAGCTGGCGCTGCCGCTGGAAGTGTCGGTGCTGCACAACGGTGGCGCGGTCGCGTTGCTGTTCGTGCTGGTCTCGCTGTTGGCGCGGCTGCGCGCGCCGGAGTGATGATGGCTGTCAGCGCACGCGACTATTGGGACCTGACCAAGCCGAAGGTGGTGGCACTGATCGTGTTCACCGCGCTGGTCGGCATGTTCCTGGCCATTCCCGGCATGCCGACCTGGCTACAGGTACGCACCGGCGCGCTCGGCTTTTTGGGTATCTGGCTGGCGGCATCGGCGGCGGCGGCCATCAACCAGCTGCTCGACGCCAAGATCGACGCACAGATGGCGCGCACCTCCTGGCGCCCGTTGGTGGTGGGCAAGGTACGGCCCGCGCAGGTGCTGGCCTTCGCCAGCGTGTTGATCGTGATCTCGATGACCATCCTGGTGGTCTGGGTGAACGTCATCACCGCCGTGCTCACCTTTGCCTCGCTGATCGGCTATGCGGTGATCTACACCGTGTATCTCAAGCGCGCGACCTCGCAGAACATCGTGATCGGCGGGCTGGCCGGTGCCACGCCGCCGATGCTGGGCTGGGCGGCAGTGACCGGTTTGCCCACCAGCGCCGACTGGATCAATGCCTCGCTGCTGGTGTTGATCATCTTCATCTGGACCCCGCCGCATTTCTGGGCCCTGGCCATCTTTCGGCGTGCCGATTACGCCAAGGCGGCGATCCCGATGTTGCCGGTGACCCATGGCGTGCCGCATACGCGCAAGCAGATCCTGGTGTACACCGTGCTGCTGGCCATCGTGACGCTGCTGCCGGTGGCCGTGGGCATGAGCGGGGTGTTCTACCTCGGCGGTGCGGTGGTGCTCAACGCGGTGTTTCTCTGGTACGCGTGGCGCATGCTCGACCCGCCGGACGAACTGTTTTCGATGAAGATGTTCGGCTACTCCGTGGTCTATCTGATGGCGTTGTTCGCGTTCTTGATGGTGGATCATCTGCTGCTGCCGTGGGTGCGCTAGCCGCGACCGTTGCGACGGCTCAACTCAGCCAGCTGGTGCACTCGCTGGTGTTCTTGCCGCCGCAGCTGGCCTGCATTTTCTGCCGCAATCGCGCCAGCACTGCAGTGCCTTCCTGCTGATGCTGCTTGCTCCAGGTCTTCAGCGCGCTCCCAAGCCGGGCAAAGCGCTTACGGCTGCGCTGGCGGTCGGCATCCGATTGTGCTGCCAGCGCGTCGATCGCCTGGGTGACTACCGCTTCGATGGCGGCACTGTCCTCGGGGCTGAGCCGGATCAGCCCATCTGCATACCGCGCGCCCGACTGCGCGCGCGCGACGGGGCTGCTGGCAGTGGCGTAGTTCTCCTTGAGCCAGGACAACGCGGTCTTGCGATCGCCGCGTTCTTCGGCGAGCTGGGAGAGGCGTGGCATGTAGTAATACGGGGTCTTGCTGCGTCCGACTTCGGCCAGCAGCAATTGCTCGGCGCCGCTGCTGTCGCCCACCTCGCTCAGCAACGCGGCTGCGCTGTCGGTGATGGATTGATGCTCCTCGGCGGTCCTGGCTGCAGCCACTATCGTCTGCACACGCTGATGCACCGTCTCCACGACCGCCGCCGGTAGCGGTGGTTGCGGTTCCTTCGGCGCGGTCTCGGTCGGCTGTCCCTGGGCGAGGCGCGCGAGCTCGATTTTCGCAAAGGCGGTTTCCAGCCGGTCGTTGATCGGCACGCCGGGATCTGCATAGACCGCGTCCAATGCTTGATCCAGCTTGGCCGACAAGCGGGCACGTTGGCCGGCATCGGTGCTGCCCGCCTTGACCAGCCATGCGGGCACGTAATTCAGCGTGCTCAGATTGGCTCGCACTTCGGCCGGATCGGCCAGAATCGCTTCCAGCACGGCGCGATTGGCAGGACTGGGAGTGGGCGGGTCCTCCGGTGCGACGATCGCCGCCAGCGCAAAACGGCGCCGCAAGCTCGGTTGCGGCGCTCTTTCGGACAAGCGTGCCAACAGGGCAGGCAGCTCGCCGGACTTGACCAGACTGTCGTCCATGCCCCAGCCATAGTTGCCGAGGACGGCCCAGTCGTCCGCACTCAGTTCCTGCGGGGCATGCTGCGCCTTGTCCAGCAGTTGTTTGACGGTGGTGGTACTGGTGGCGACCACCCGCAGGACATCGGCCAGGCGCGCGGTGTCGCTGTTGCCAGCCAGGCGGGTGACTTCGCTGCGGTCCGAACGCAGCACGATGATGGTCGGGTAGCCCTTGATGCCGAAGCGTTCACCCCAGTCCAGCGTGCCTTCCGCATCGCCATCCAGATGCACTGCCACGAAGTGCCGCGTCTGCGCGATGAACGCCGGATCCTGGAACAAGGTGGCCTTCAGGCGGTTGCACGGCGCGCACCATGCCGCGCCCCAGTACAGCAGGATCGGCTTGCCGCTGTCCCTGGCTTCGGCAAACGCCGCTTCGAGCCCGCCTTCGCGCCAGGCAATGCCGGCGTGCGCTGCGGGCGCGGCGGTGGGACTGGCCTGCGCGTGCGCCGACGGCGTGGGCTTGTCGCAGGCGGTCAGGGTTGCCAGTACCGCCAGCAGTGCGATCGACAGCGGGCGCGGGCGTCGGCAGGACAGTTTCATGGGAACTCACCAGTGGGCAAAAGGATCGACCACTCCGGCGAACGGCCAGGCGTCCGCGCCGAGAGGCGTCCTGAGCGTTGTAGCGCTGCCGAGGACACGGCAAGGGTGCCCATGCGAACTTGTGTTACCCGCAGCGCAGTGGCCCGGATGGGTCGGACTGACGGCGCACGGCCAAACATGCGTGCGCACGCGATCGGTCAGTGCCGCCTCGTCGCCATGGGAGACGGGCTCAGTGGTGGCCGGCATCCTGTTGTTGGTCGCGCACCGCATAACGCGCAGCCACGAACGCGCAGACGATCAGCTGCAGCTGGTGATACAGCATGATCGGCAACACGATCGCGCCCAGGCCGCCGCCGGCGAACATGACCTTGGCCATCGGTACGCCGGTGGCCAGGCTTTTCTTGGAGCCGCAAAAGACGATGGCGATCTCGTCGGCGCGGCTGAAACGCAGGCGCCGCGCGATGAAGGTGATCGAGAGCATCGCAACGGTCAGCAGCAATGCGGCCGCACCGAGTACGGCGAGCAGTGCGGGCAGCGGCGTCTTCTGCCAAAGCCCTTCGTTCACCGATGCGCTGAAGGCGGTGTAGACCACCAACAGGATGGTGCCCTGGTCGGTGTAGCGCAGCACCGCGCGATGGCGTTCGACCCAGCCGCCGATCCACGGACGCAGGAAATGCCCGGCCAGAAACGGCACCAGCAACTGCAGCATGATCTTGCCGATCGCCTCGGCCGGGTGCGCCATCGCGCCCTGGCTACCGACCAACAGGCCCATCAGCAATGGCGTGAGGAACACGCCCAACAGGCTGGAAAGCGAGGCTGCGCATACTGCAGCCGGCACGTTGCCGCGCGCCATCGAGGTGAACGCGATCGACGATTGCACCGTGGACGGCAGTGCGCACAGAAACAACACACCGACGTACAACTCCGGCGTCAGCGCGAGATGCGCGAGCGGTTTGGACAACAATCCGAACAGTGGGAACAGCACGAAGGTGCAGGCCAGAATCACCAAGTGCAGCCGCCAATGCAGCGCGCCGGCCTTGACCGCTTCGCGCGAGAGCCGCGCGCCGTGCAGGAAGAACAGCGCGGCGATTGCCACGTCGGTGACGTCGTCCATGATCGCGGCCGCGGTGCCGGTGACCGGCAGCAGCGAGGCCAGCGTGACCGTGCACAGCAGCGCCAGGGTGAATGGATCAACGCGCAACCGCGCCAGCAGCTTTTTCATCGAGGTCCCAGGGGCGGCGCGCAGGCGCCTGTCGCGGACCATTCTACGATGCGCTGCTGCACCGGCCGATGCCGGCGCGACAGATGCGTCACTGCGGCGGCGGTGGCTGCAGGCGTTCGCGCACCGCCGGTTCCAGTGACGGTTGCAGGCCGGCATCACGCCCGATCTGCAGGGCCTGTTCGGCATTGGCGCCCTCGCGTGCGGCGAGCAGCGCCACCAACGCGCCGGCGCGATTGCCGCTTGCACAATGCAGCAACACCTTGCCCTGGGTTTGTTGGTCGAGCACGCGCTGCAATGCGCGCACGTTGTCGGGCGTGAGGCCTGCTGCAGTGCGGATCGGTAGGCGCACATAGCGCAGGCCCAGGGCGTGCGCGCTTGCGGTTTCGTCGTAGCCGCGCGCTTCGTCCGGGCCACGCAGGTCGATCACGGTCGTGACGCCGTTGGCGGCTGCCTCGCGCAATTGCGCCTGCGATGGCTGGCCGGCGCTCAGCACCGCGCGCTGGCGGTAGGGCGGTGCTGATTGCGCCAGCGCGCCGCCGGTGAGCAGCAGGAGCATCCAGACCGCGTGGCGCAGGCGCAACGGCGTCACAACGCTGCGAGCGCCTTGAGCAACTCGCGCATTTCGTACTTGTCGGTGTTGTCCAGGCCCTGCGCGCGCTGTTTGGCCTGCAGTTCTTCCACGCGCTGACGCAGCAATTGCTTGTCGAGCTGGGCGACGACGTCGTGCAACTCGATCGCCCAGCTGTGCTCGTCGCCGGGAAGCTCCTGCGCGGCCAGCTTCTGCAGCGCGACCAGTTCCTCGCGCTCGGCGAAGTGTTCCAGCAGCGCGCCGGTGCTGATTTCCGGCCGTTGCCGTACCAGCGCCAGCAGCTCCATCAACAACTCGATGCCGGGCAGGCGCAGGCCGGAAAAATCGTGGTCGCCTTCCAGGCTCATCGCCAATGACGGCTGTTGCAGCAGGATGGCGATCGACGCACGCACCAGGCTGCGTTTCTGCGTGGGCGCACCCATGCGCGCGGGCGGCCGCGCTTTTGGCGGGGACTGTTGTGCGGACATGCTCGCGCCGACGCCGGTCATGCGCGCCAGTTCCTGCTTCATCAGGTCGCCGAACGCGCCTTCGGGAATCTGCGCCAGCATCGGCTTGGCACGCTCGGCCAGGCGTGCCTTGCCATCCAGCGTGTGCAGGTTGATGTCGCGCGCCATTTCGTCGAAAAAGAACTGCGATAGCGGCGTGGCCTGTTTCAGGCGCTGATCGAAGGCCTGCGCGCCTTCCTTGCGCACGATGGTGTCCGGGTCCTCGCCGTCGGGCAGGAACAGGAAGAACGCCTGCCGGCCGTCCTTCATCCGCGGCAGCACCGACTCGAGCGCGCGCCAGCCGGCCTTGCGCCCGGCGTTGTCGCCATCGAAGCAGAAGTACACGTCCGGCGCATTGCGGAACAACAGCTCGGCGTGTTCCGGCGTGGTCGCCGTGCCCAGCGTGGCCACCGCCTGGGTCACGCCGAACTGGAACAGCGAGACCACGTCCATGTAGCCCTCCACCACGATCAGCCGTTCGATCTTCTGGTTGGCCTGGCGCACCTGCCACAGGCCGTACAACTCGCGGCCCTTGTGGAACAGCGCGGTTTCCGGCGAATTGAGGTATTTAGGCCCCGGGTCGCGGCCATCGGCCGGCGCGCCCATGATGCGTCCGCCGAAGGCGATCACACGGCCGCGGCGGTCGAAGATGGGAAACATCACCCGGTCGCGGAACTTGTCGTAGACATGCCCGCGGTCGTTCTTGGAAAACAGCCCGGCGCGTTCGAGCACGCTCATGCGGCGCGCATCGGTGCCCAGCGTGTCCTTCAGGGCGCTGTAGCCATCCGGTGCATAGCCGATCTGGAAACGCGCGCGGTTTTCCGCATCCACGCCGCGCCCATCCAGATAGTCGCGGGCACGGTCGCTGCCTTCGAGCTGACGCTGGAAGAACTTGGTCGCCGCCTCCAGTGCCGAGTACAACTCGCGGCTGTCATCCTGCTGTTGCGGGGTGCGCTGCTGGGTCTCGCGCGGAATCTCCATGCCCGCGCGCTTGGCCAGCTCATCCACCGCGTCGAGAAATTCAAGGCGGTCGTAATTCATCAGGAAGCTGATCGCGGTGCCGTGCGCGCCGCAGCCGAAGCAGTGATAGAACTGCTTGGTCGGCGACACGGTGAACGAGGCCGAGCGCTCGTCATGGAACGGGCAACGCGCCGAATACTCCTTGCCCTGGCGCTTGAGCGGCACGCGACCGCCCACCACCTCGACGATGTCGGTGCGTGCGAGCAGTTCGTCGATGAACGCGTCTGGGATGCGGGCCATCCCGCTAGGATAATCCCTCGCGCCCGGCTCGGGCCTGTCTCAGTGCGTCTTCATCCGCAGCCGAGCGCCCACGGTTGGGCTCAGCTGCGCAACGGCGTCTCGCTGGAAGCCGGTGTTGCCGGCACAGCAACGATCTCGGGCGGATGCTCCGGGTCCACGCCGGCATCGCGCAGTTTGCGGTGCGAGCGTACGCGCTCATCGATCACTGCGGTGAGCAGCGCGCCGATGAAGAACACCACCGAGGCGTAGTACATCCACACCAGCAGGATCACCAGCGTGCCCATCGAGCCGTACGCACTGCCGGGCGCAGCCTTGGCGATGTACACGCCGATCGCGTAGCGGCCAAGGGCAAACAACAGCGAAGTGATCACGCCGCCCACGAAGGCCTGGCGCCAATTGACGGTGCGATCGGGCAGGTAGCGATACAGGAACGCAAACGCCAGCGAATACAACGCCAGCGTGGTCACATAGCCCACAGCAGGTAGTACAGAGGGCAGCCTGGCAAAGACCACCTGCAAGGCGGTGGTGGCGATCATCGAGACGATCAGCAGGAAGCCCAGCGCCAGGATCACGCCGAAGGAAAACACCCGCTTCTTCAGCCACGCCATGATGCCGTCCAGGCGCTGCTTGTCGGTACGGAAGATCAGGTTGAGTGCGTTCTGCAGCTGCGCAAAGACCGCAGTGGCACCGATGAACAGCAGCAGCGTGCTCCACAGCCCGGCCAGCGAGCCCACACCGGGCTGGTCGGTGGCATTGCGGATCACCGTATCGGCCACCTCCGCCGCGCTGCCACCGGCCAGTTGCGCGATCTGCTGCACCAGCGCTTCCTGCGCGGGTGGATACAGCGAGGCCGTCAGCCACAGCAGCAAGACCAGCAAGGGCGCCAGCGACAGCAGCGCATAGAACGACAACGACGCGGCCTGGGTCATCACGTCGATTTCGAGAAAGCGGTTGAACAGCGCCATGGGCAGGCTGCGCTGCACGCGGGTCAGGTGCTTTTGCAGGTGTTCGGTGGAGAATGTCGTCACCGGCGGAGAATCCTTGGCGCATACCGTGGCGTGTGCAGGATCCAAGGGCCAGGCCGGTATGCGGAGTGCCTGGCCTGCGCCTGCGCTGGCATTACCGTTCTAGCAGGGCGGGATCGAAGGCATGGTGAAAAAATCGATGCTGGAGGATGTCGTGCAGCGATGGCTGCGAGATCAGGTTAGGGCATGTGCCGGTGGCACGCTGCCGGCTGGGCCAATATCAGCGCATCGTTGAGTGCTGCACATCACTTGCGGCGCCTGCCGCGCGATGCGTGGTTGACTTCAGCGCGCAGCGTTGATTCCTGTCTGCGATAGGTCGCAGGCGCGTGCAAAAAAATCGGTGCGAGCCTTGCCACACTGCAGCGCAGTGTCGGACTTACGGCGAACCAACGGTATGCAGCGCGCAGATGCAATGTGCGTTGGCCATTTGCTGGAGCTGGAGCCACATCGTCGCTTGCGCGCCGTTGTTCTCGGAACGGAAAAGGCAGTGGCAACAGCAGTACGGATCAGTGATCAGCGATGTGCCAGCAGCATTGCGGGGTCGATGACGCCGTGCGGCTTAGAAGACGTGCGGCGCCGTACCGATGTGCGCGGACTCGGCAGCGCGCAGCTTGCGTTCGCAGCAACGAGGGCAATGGTTTCGCCGCTGCGACCGACGTACCTGTGCGACACATCGGGCCACACATACCGCCAAGCTGCGATCCACCGCGGGAAGGCGAAGGCCCATCACCGGCGCGCGTCGTCATCGCACCACGCGGGCTCGACGCGCGCGGCAGCAGCAGCGCGCCCGCCGCCTGCATGCCCCGGCCATCGGCGCAGGGCAGGCCGGTTGATCGGCCTCAGCCGGCCAGCTGCTTCTTCACCAGCGTGGACACCAGGCCCATGTCGGCCTGACCGGCCAGCTTGGGCTTGAGTGCGCCCATCAGCTTGCCGATATCGGCAGGGCTGCTGGCGCCCGTCTCGGCGACGGCCGCCTGGATCGCGGCCACGATCTCGGCTTCGCCCATCTTTGCCGGCAGGTAGCGCTCGATCACCACGATTTCCTCGCGCTCGATCTGTGCCAGATCCTCGCGGGCGGCGCCTTCGTACTGGGTCACCGAGTCCTTGCGCTGCTTGACCATCTTGTCGAGCACGGCAATGACGGCGGCATCGTCCATTTCGACGCGCTCGTCCACTTCCTTCTGCTTGATCGCGGCATTGATCAGCCGGATCACGCCCAGGCTGTGCTTGTCGCCGGACTTCATCGCAGCCTTCATGTCTTCGGTGAGCTGTTGCTTGAGGGACATGCTGTACTCCTGGGTGACGTAAGGGGGATCGCCGACAGGCGCCGCCGAGATGGCGGGTAACCGGCGTGCATGCAGCGACGCGGTGGCCGGGCCAACTGCCTCGGCACGCACGGCCGCGTCAGGCCAATACAAAAAGCCGGCGACGCTTACGCGTGCCGGCTCTTGGGTTCCACTCCGAGGGGCCGCGCCTACAGCGCCTGCCCACCGGCGAAGAACCGCGATCGATCAGTACAAGCGCTGGCGCTTGGTGACGTCGCGCGACGAGCGACGCAGCTGACGCTTCACAGCAGCGGCAGCCTTACGCTTACGCTCCTGGGTCGGCTTTTCATAGAACTCGCGCTTGCGGGTCTCGGCCAGCACGCCGGCCTTTTCGCAGGTGCGCTTGAAACGGCGGAGCGCAAATTCGAAGGGCTCGTTCTCGCGGACTTTAACGCTGGGCATGGGTTCTCCAGATAATGGGATTTCCGTCCGGGAGCCCCGGGCGGGTGCGAGCGGACTCGCGTGACGGAATTTCCGGGTTGCCCCGGCGAGCCGCGCATTATAACGACTTGGGAACGGCCTGCAAGCCCCTGGCGCAATCGAGTGGATCCAGGGCGCCGGAACGTGCGTGCTGCCGCAGTTGGCTGGCCATTCTGCGGTTGCGCAGCATACCTGCGGAGACCGGTTTGCGCGCGGCAAAAGCTGCGAAAATGTCGCCCATGAACCTGCCTGCCGAACTGTCATGAAAGTGCTTGGGATCGAATCATCCTGCGATGAGACCGGGGTGGCGGTGTACGACACCGCGCTGTCCGGCGTGCCGGCGCTGCGCGCCCATGCGGTCTACAGCCAGATCGCGCTGCATGCCGAATACGGCGGCGTGGTGCCGGAGCTGGCCAGCCGCGACCATGTGCGCAAGCTGCTGCCGCTGATCCGCCAGACCCTGGACGAGGCCGGGTTGCGCATCGATGAGCTGGACGGGGTGGCCTATACCGCCGGCCCGGGCCTGGTTGGTGCCTTACTAGTAGGTGCGGGGGTGGCGCGCGCGCTGGCCTGGGCGCTGGAGGTGCCGGCGATCGGCGTGCACCACATGGAAGGCCATCTGCTGGCCCCGTTGATGGAAGACGACCCGCCGCAGCCGCCGTTCGTGGCGCTGCTGGTATCTGGCGGCCACACCCAGCTGGTCTCGGTGAAGGCGCTGGGCGCCTACGAAGTGTTGGGCGAAACGCTCGACGACGCCGCCGGCGAGGCCTTCGACAAGACTGCCAAGATGATGGGGCTGCCGTATCCGGGCGGCCCGCAGTTGGCGGCGTTGGCCGAAACCGGCACGCCGGGGCGCTACAAGTTCGCGCGGCCGATGACCGACCGCCCCGGGCTGGACTTCAGTTTCAGCGGGCTCAAGACCCAGGTGCTGCTGGCCTGGCGCGGCAGCGACCAGTCCGACACCACCCGCGCCGACATCGCGCGCGGGTTCGAGGACGCGGTAGTGGAGACGCTGGCGATCAAGTGCCTGCGCGCGCTGGACGCCGCCGACTGCAACACCCTGGTGGTGGCCGGCGGCGTGGGCGCCAACAAGCGCCTGCGGGCCCGCCTGCAGGAGGCCGCGCAGCGCCGCGGCGGCCGGGTCTGCTTCCCGCGCCCGGCCCTGTGCACCGACAACGGCGCGATGATTGCTTTCGCCGGCGCGCTGCGCCTGGAAGCCGGCGAGCACGCCGATGCCGCGGTGCATGTGACGCCGCGTTGGGATATGGCGACGCTTGCGCCGCTGGCGGCGGCGGCGCGGGAGTCGGGAATCGGGAATCGGGAATCGTAAACGCCGTTCTCCGGTCCATTCTGTACCGCGCTGTTGCTGGTTTTGCTTTTCACCATTCCCTATTCCCAACTCCCGATTCCCTATTCAATGGACAAAGTCTTTATCGAAGGTCTCGACATCGATGCGTTGATCGGCATCTATGACTGGGAGCGGCGGATCCGGCAGACGTTGCGGTTCGACCTGGAGATGGGGTTCGACAACCGCATTCCGGCCGCCAGCGACGACATCGCCGACACGCTCAACTACAAGGCGGTGAGCAAGCGGCTGATCGAGTTCGTGCAGCAGTCGGAGTTCGGGTTGGTGGAGACCCTGGCCGAGCGGTGTGCGGCGATCGTGCTGGAGGAATTTCAGGTGCAGTGGCTGCGACTGAAGTTGAGCAAGCCGGGCGCGGTGCGCGGCGCGCAGGCGGTGGGCGTCATCATCGAGCGCAGCCGCAGCTGATCTGGCGCTCCCACTGGGGCAATAGACGTTGGTGTATCGAGTTGGAGAAGTGGCCGATCCGCCGGCAACCGGGCTCATCCAATTGCCGGGATCACTGGCGCTGCTGGGGACAGCGTCTGCCGCCGGCTGCGCGAACTGCGTCGCATTGCCGCCCCGAACAGCTGAATCCGAGGCTGAACCGGGGTGGGGACTTTCACCATCATGGTCGCATCAGGCTAGAATTGCCGGCCATGTAAACGTTTTCTCAAGGATCTCATGGCTGCTGATCGCATCGACTCCCTGATTGCCCGCATGACCGTCGAAGAGAAGGTCGGCCAGCTCGGGGTATTCGCCGACATGGTGCGGCCGTTCGCGCCGGACGTGAATCCCGAGGCCAATGTCCTCAATGCCGACGAAGTGCTGCAACAGGTCCGCCAGGGCCGGGTGGGCTCGCTGTTCAATGGTGTGGGCGCTGCGTTGGGCGTGCAGATCCAGAAAGTGGCGGTCGAAGAAAGCCGCCTGGGCATTCCGGTGATCCTGGCCGCCGATGTCATCCACGGCATGCGCACGGTGTTCCCGATCCCCTTGGGCGAAGCGGCAAGCTTCGAGCCGGAGCTGGCCGAGCGCACCGCGCGGGCCACCGCGATCGAGGCCACTGCTGCCGGCCTGCACTGGACCTACGCACCTGCGGTGGACATTGCACGCGACCAGCGCTGGGGCCGTGGCGCGGAAGGCGCCGGCGAAGACGTGGTGCTGGGCATGGCGTTTGCCGCCGCGCGTGTGCGCGGCTTCCAGGGCAGCGATCTCAAAGCCGACGATTGCCTGCTGGCCACGCCCAAGCATTTCGCCGCCTATGGCGCGGTGGCGGCCGGCATGGAATACAACACGGTGGATATCGCCCCGCAGACGCTGCGCGATGTGCATCTGCCGCCGTTCAAGGCGGCATTCGATGCGGGCGCGCTGACGGTGATGTCGTCCTTCAACGACATCAACGGCGTTCCGGCCAGCGCCAACCACGAATTGCTCACCGAGATCCTGCGCGGTGAATGGCAGTTCCCGGGCGTGGTGATTTCCGATTACACCGCCGACATGGAATTGATTGCGCACGGCTACGCGGCCGATGAGCGCGACGCCACCAAGAAGGCGTTCCTGGCCGGTCTGGACCTGAGCATGCAGAGCGGTTTCTATGCCGCGCATCTGCCGTCGCTGGTGGAAAGCGGCGAGGTGCCGATGGCCACGCTGGACGCCAGCGTGCGCCGCATCCTGCAGCTGAAAGAGGCGATCGGCCTGTTCGACAATCCGTACCGCTCGCTGGATCCCGCACGCGAAGCCGATACCGCGCATCTGCCTGCGCACGATGCGTTGTCGCGCGATGCGGCGCGGCGTTCGATCGTTCTGCTCAAGAACGAAGGCGACCTGCTGCCGCTGAAGAAGAGCGGGCAGAACATCGCGCTGATCGGCCCGTTCGTGCAGGACCGCGAAAACATCGAAGGCTGCTGGACCCTGTTCGGCGACAAGGAACGGTACGTCACGCTCGAGCAGGGCGTGCGCGCGGTAGTGGCGGCTGACAACCTGAGCGTGGTGGCCGGCTGCGGGCTGGAAGAGCCGTTGCCGGGCGGCATTTCCGCGGCAATCGATGCCGCGCAAGCTGCCGATGTGGTGGTGCTGGCACTGGGCGAGCCGCAGCGTTTCAGTGGTGAGGCGCAGTCGCGGACCGAGATCACGCTGCCGCCGGCACAGCAGGCGCTGGCCGAAGCGGTGGCCGCCACCGGCACGCCGATGGTGATCCTGTTGCGCAACGGCCGCGCGCTGGCGCTGAGCGGTGCGGTGCGCGATGCCGATGCGATTGCGGTGACCTGGTACCTGGGCACCCAGACCGGCACCGGCGTGGCCGACGTCCTGTTTGGCGACTACAACCCGTCGGCACGCCTGCCGATCAGCTTCCCGCAGGTGACCGGCCAGCAGCCGTATTTCTACAACCATCTGCGCACCGGCCGCCCGGAATTGCCCACGCTGTCCGAGTACAAGGCGCGCTGGCGCGAGATGCCCAACGAGCCGCTGTACCCGTTCGGCCACGGCTTGAGCTACACCACCTTTGCGTATGCGGCGCCGCAACTGAGCACCACGCAGCTGGGATGGGAGCAGACGCTGACCATCACCACGCGCGTCACCAACACTGGCGCGGTGGCCGGCGAAGAAGTGGTGCAGCTGTATGTGCACGACCGGGTTGCCAGCCGCGTGCGCCCGGTGCGCGAGCTCAAGGGATTCCGCAAGGTGCTGCTGCAGCCGGGCGAGAGTGCGGAGGTGGTGTTCACCCTGCAGCGCGATGCGCTGGCGTTTACCAACCCCAAGGGCGTGTTCGGCGCCGAGCCGGGGTTGTTCGATGTGTGGGTGTGCGCGTCGGCCAAGAGTGGCGAGCCGGTGTCGTTCGAGTTGCTGGAAAGCTGAGGCACCCACCATGGCGTGGCCTGCCGCAGTGCAGGTCACTCGGTTGTGTGGATGCAACGCGGGTCTCTGGGTTGGAGACCTGTGACTCAGGCCAGGCGACGATCACACACGTCGTTCGCATGCGAGTGCATAGCGGCCCATCAGCGTTAGCGGTCAACGCGCTTGCCGCTGCGCGCAACTTTTTGTCGAAAGACATACATGCTGCAGAAGTACGTGTCGCAGAAAAAAGCGCCGATCACTCGGCGCTTCGCATCATGACCATCGCCAGCACGCGATGCGTGCGTGGCGATGGCATGACTCCCCTACTCAAACTCGCTGGTTCACGCATCTTCCTCGACAGCGCCGGTGCGCTTGGGTGTCAGCTTGAGCAGACGGCCGGTGCTGCCGCTGGCCTCGTCTTCCAGCAGCCACAGCGCGCCATCTGGACCTTGCTCCACCTCGCGGATGCGCGCGCCCATGTCGTAACGGGCCAGTTCGCGCGGTTGTTCGTCCAGGGACACCTGCACCAACGCCATCGACGACAGCCCGCCGATGAAGCCATTGCCGCGCCATGCCGGGAACTGCTTGCCGCTGTAGATCACAAACCCCGCCGGCGAAATCACTGGCGTCCAGCTGATCTTGGGCGCAGCGAACTCCGGGCGCGTGTTGTGATCCGGGATGGGCGTGCCGTCGTAGTTGTCGCCGTTGGACACCACCGGGTAGCCGTAATTGGCGCCACGCTGGATCAGGTTGAGCTCATCACCACCGAGCGGGCCCATTTCGTGTTCCCACAGTTTGCCCTTGCTGTCGAACGCGATGCCCAGGATGTTGCGGTGGCCCAGCGACCACACCTGCGCGGCAACTCCACCTTGCGCAGCGAAGGGGTTGTCGGCAGGCACACTGCCGTCGTCGTTGAGACGAATCAATTTGCCCAGGTTGGCCTGCATGTCCTGCGCGGGCGTGAACTTCTGGCGTTCGCTGGAGCTGATCCACAGCTTGCCGTCCGGGCCGAAGGCAAGGCGATGACCGAAGTGGCCGTTGCCGGTCACCTTCGGGTCCTGCCGCCAGATCACCTTCAGGTCCGACAGGCTGCCGCCGCCGTTTGCGTCCAATGTCAGCTTGGCACGCGCCACGGCCGCGCCGCGCACGTCGCCCTCGCCAGGTTCGGCGTAGCTCACGTACACCAGCCCATTGCGGGCGAACCGCGGATGCGCCAGCACATCGCCGAAACCGCCCTGGCCGCCGTAAGCGACGGTGGGGATGCCGGTAATGGCGCGTTTGCGCTTTGTTTTCAGGTCCAGGCGCATCAACGCGCCACGCTTTTCGCTGACCAGCAGGCTGCCGTCGGGCAGGAACGTCATGGCCCACGGCTCATCGAAATCGGCCACGGTGGTGGCCTGGAACGGCCATTGCGCCTTGGGAATGGACGCTGCCGGCGCGGTGGCAGGTGCGGCAAATGCGGCGCCGGTGGCAAACAAGCTGGCCGTGCAGGCCAGGGCAAGCAGACGTCGAACTGACATGAGGTCCTCCAGGGGATGAGGCACGGTCACGTCGCAGCCCTCCCACAACGTGTCCCGCGTCGGGTTTTCAAGTACCTTACACGACGCCGTCCAGGCCGCCCTTGTCGTAGATCACCATCTGCGAGACCGCCGGGTCCCCTCTCGATGCTTCACCATGAAAAGGAGTTTCCATGGCTGTCACGCAGAAAACCTCGTTTGCCTTTGTCGCCGCATCGTGGGCCGCCTTGCTGCTCGGTGGCGGCGCCTATCTGGTCGGCCTGTGGAATGCCGAAATGCTGCTCAACGAAAAGGGCTATTACTTCACCCTGCTGTTGTTCGGCCTGTTCGCATCGGTATCGCTGCAAAAAAGTGTGCGCGACCGTGTCGATGGTATTCCGGTCACCGGGTTGTATTACGCCATCTGCTGGTTCTCGCTGATTGCAGCGCTGTTGTTGCTGACCATTGGCTTGTTCAACGCAACACTGCTGCTCAGCGAAAAAGGCTTCTATGCGATGGCCTACGCACTGAGCCTGTTTGGCGCGGTCGCGGTGCAGAAGAACACGCGTGATGCGATGGATGGCCCGGCGGGGTCAGTGCGCCGCGCCGTCCCGCCTGCGCTGGACTGACACTGCACCAGCTGGTACGTGTTAACGCGAAACGCCACCTCAACGGTGGCGTTCTGCGTTCTTGGCGTGGTCATCGCCACTGACAAACTCTGCAGCGCTTTCCCATGCGCGCCGCACGGCATGGCGGGCCTTGCTCCAGCTCAACGATGAAGACCCACGATTGGCATCCCAGTCACGATGCAGTTCGGCTTCCACCTGATCGTAGGCGCGTGCCATATCGCGCACGCGTGCTTCGTGGCCGGCAAGATACGCGGCTTCATAATCTTCGTAGCGATCGCCTTCGGCGTAATACGGCTCCTCGGTGAAACGCTCGCGCCAGTATTGCGAAACGTTCTGGTTGCGGCCTTCGTCCGGGGCACGGCCGGGAATCTGGTAGGGAACGTTCATGCGCGTCTCCGTCGTTCGAATGTGCGAAATACCCTAGGGCGGCGGTTGTTAACTGCATGGCACGCCGGGTGATGGGTAGATCAAACTGTGGTGCTCGTGGGTGTGTTGTCCAAGCTGAAGTGGTTTGCTCGGAGTATGCGATTGAGCCCGCATCGCATTTCCGCTGATGCTTCAGGTCGCCGCTGACGCGGCTTCATACGGCAACGGCGTTGCCCCTGCGCTCACCAGCGCGGTCTCCGCATTGTGGAGTTCCTGTTCTTCGGCATCGATCACCACCAGCACGCGACCGGCTTCGATCTCGTCTTCGAACTGGCGTCGCACCGGATCCGGCACGGTGGCGCCCACCAGCGCGGACGACCACGTGCCAACCAAAGCGCCCGCAAGGGCCATGACACCGGCGCCAGCGACAGTGAGCCCAATTGGCGGCACCGCGATGGCGACCAATCCTGCGACCAGGCCCGCGGCACCGCCGGTGGCAGCGCCGCGGGCGGCGGCGGGCAGGAAGTCGGTCTTGGCGTCCTTGCGTTCGTCGGGAACGCCTTCCACTTCGATATCCGAACGCGCAATCAGTGAGAGCGCATCGTTGTCGAGCCCCGCGCCGCGCGCGGCCTGCAGGACGCGTTGGGCACTGTCGACATTCGGTGTGCTGTAGACACGGCGCAGCTTCATCGCAACCTCCCGCAGGACTGTGCGTGGCAGCGTCATGCGCACGCGGTTAGTCGTGCGTGAGCGCTGCGCGAGCGCGGCGCGAAGTGCTCAGACCGGCTTGCGCGGGAATAGGTAGAACACGCAGCCCACCAGCAAGGCCAGCCCGGCGGCGGCGAGGTTCTGCCAGCTGGCGCTCGCCAACAGGCCAAGCGACAACAGCAGGGCGGCGATGGGAATGAGCGGGCCGCCGGGTAGGCGCAAGGCATCGGTGCGCGCGCGATAACGGCGTGCCAGCACGATCACCGCCGCCGCCGTGCCGATATAGGCAAACAGTCGCGTGACCATCGACAGCAGTGCCAGCTGCGTGAACGAGCCCGACAAGGCCAGCGCCAGCGACAGCACGCCTTGCGTGAGCACGGCTGCCGCCGGGGTGTGGAAGCGCGGATGGACGCGCGCCAAAAAGGCCGGGCCGTAGCCGTCCTGGGCCAGCGCAAATAAAAATCGCGGGCCCAACATCACTGTGTTGCTGGTGGTGCCCAGGATGGAGATGGTGGCGCCCACGGTGAGGATCAGCGCCAGGGCTTCGCCACCGAAGCGGCTGGCGGCATCGGCCAGTGGCGTCGGCGATGCCGCGAGATTCGGCAGGGTGCCCTGCGCCACCACCTGCACGGCGGCATAGATCAGGGTCACGGTGACGATCATGGTGATCAAGGCGAACGGCACGTCGCGGCGCGGGTTGCGGTACTCGCCTGCAGCGGCAGGGATGTTCTCGAAGCCGGCATACGCAAACAGCAACAGCAACGCGGCTTCGCCAAGGTTACCCAGGTCGCGCAGGTCCGGCGTGCTGCCGGCAAAGGCCCACGACCAATCCACGTAAAACAGGCCGATGGCCACGAACAACAGCAACGGCACCAGCTTGCCGATCACCAGCGCCACGCCGGTGCGTGCGGCTGACTTCACCCCGATCACGTTGATGGCGGTGAGCAAGCCCAGCGAGCCCACCACCACAAGCAGGCGTTCCCAGCCGTTGCTGCCGGCGGCCGGCCAGAAGCGCGCCACCGCATCGGCCAGCCCGTTGCTCAATGCAGCGGCCGAACTGATGCGTGTCAGCCAGATCATCCAGCCGATCTGGAAGCCGGTGAACGGGCCGAAGGCTTCGCGCGTATACAGATAGCTGCCGCCGGGCGTATCGAAATAACTGGCCGCCTGGGCGTAGCACAGCACCAGCAGCGCCACTGCCAGGCCGGCCAGCATCACCGCCCACAGGCTCATCGGCCCCAGCAGCGCGGCCGTGGCCGCGGGCAGCAGGTAAATGCCGCTGCCGATCACATCGTTGATCGACAAGCCCACGATCTGCCAGCGACTGACCGCGCGCACCAGCGCGGGAGATTCATCGCCCTGGCTGCTCATGGCGTGGCCTGCGCCAGTGCCGGCAACTGCCAGCTGCGTTGCAGGCGCGCGTACTCGGCACGTGGCAACAGCACGAACAGCGGCGCGTCCTCGGGCTTCAACCAGGCGAGCAAGCGTTGCATGTCTGACGGCGCCATCGCGGTGCAGCCGGCGGTGGCATGGCCGGGGCTGCGCCACAGATGCGCGAAGATGCAGCTGCCGCGGCCGGGAATCGCCTGTGGGTTATGGGCAATTACGAATCCTTCCTGGTAGCGCGCATCGCCGGGCTGGCGCAGATCCAGGCGCATCGGTTCGGTCGAGCCGGCCACCGCGGCCTTGCCCACCTGGTCGGCATCGACGATGCGGTTGTACAGCGGCGAGCTGGGCACATCCATGCAGTAGTGGCTGGCCTGCATCGGCTGGTACGGCATGGCGCTATCGATCTGCGGCGCATAGCCGAACGCGGGGCCGATGGCGAAGATGCCGGCCGGGCTGCGGCCGTCGCCCTCCCGTTTTTGCGGGCCTTGCGTCTGGGCCGGGTGCAGGCCCTCGCCCCAGGCGCTGCCATGCTGGCCCAGCGCAACGGCAAACGCCGGTGCGGCCGGTTGCCAGTGGCCATCCACGCGGTGGAAGGCCTGCAGCCGCGCCTGGGTGCTGTCCCAGTCCGCCGTGGTCACCACGATCAGGGCGCGTGCCGCCTCCAGTGCCGGCACCGGTGCGGCGCTGCTTGCCGCACTGCTGCTCAGCAGGACCGCCAGCACCACGAAGGATCGAAACAACACAGCGATGCGCATGCAGGCTCCAGTGATCACTGACCAGCGGCAGACACCGCTGCAAAGGGGGCGGCGCGCACCGTATTGCCGTTCGGCACTGCACGCCTGATCGCTACTGTACCCAGCAACGCGCGCGCCTGCGCATCGGTGGATGCAACGCAGCGCTGCGCGGCATGTGCGCCGATCAGGGCAACAGCTCCAGCCCGCGGATGCGCCGGATGCCCAGGCCGGGCGCGTCGTCGATATGAATCTGCGCCTCATTGAAATGCACGCCGCCCTCGGTGGGGTCGAACTGCCCCAGCGCCGGCGCATCCAGATCGGCCAGGGTAATGCTGTCGGCCTTGGCCACCGCCAGATGCACTGCGGCGGCGACGCTGATGCTGGATTCGATCATGCAGCCGATCATGCACGGCATGCCGTACAGCGCAGCGATATCGGCAATGCGGATGGCTTGCGACAACCCACCGGTCTTCATCAACTTGATGTTGACGATGTCGGCCGCGCGGCGCTGGATGAGGTCGATCACCTGCGCCGGTGCGAACACGCTTTCGTCGGCCATTACCGGGGTGTCGATATGGGCGGTGACGAACGCCAGGCCATCGAGGTCGGCAGCCTTGACCGGCTGCTCCAGCAACTCCGGAGCGATGCCTGCATGCTCCAGCGTGCGCATGGTGCGCACCGCCTGTTTGGGCGTCCACCCCTGGTTGGCATCCAGCCGCAGCGATGCGCGGCCTTGTACCGCAGCGTGAATCGCCTGCACGCGGGCCAGGTCCGAGTCGATGTCCTTGCCGACCTTGATCTTCAGCGCGCGGTAGCCACGCGCAAGCGCGTCGTGCACATCGGCCACCATTACCTCGATGGGATTGGCGCTGATGGTGATATCGGTGGTGATGCGCGGAGTGCCGCCGCCCAGCAGCTGATACAGCGGCGCATCGAATGCCTGCGCCCACAGATCGTACAGTGCGATTTCCACCGCGGCCTTGGCACTGCTGTTGCGCTCCAGCGCCTGCTGCACCAGCCCGCATAAGCGGTTGAGATCGGCCACGTCCTGGCCGACCAGGCGCGGGCCGATGCAGTGCGTGATGGCAGCGATGATGCTGGCATGCGTCTCGCCGGTGATCAGCGCGGTGGCGGGCGCAGCGCCATAGCCGATGTGGCCGCCGTCGGTCTGGAGCAGCACCACCACGTCCTCGATAGCCTGCACCGTGCGCACCGCGGTCTTGAACGGGGTTTTCAACGGCACGCGCAGCATGCCCAGGCGGAAACCGGTGATCTTCATGGCAAGGCCGTAGCTGCGACGCGTTGGATGCGGGTGATGTGGTCGATGAAGGGGGTGCCGTCGCCGGCGAGCAGCGGCAGCAGCGGCGTGACCGAGACACCGTTCAAGCGCGCGCGCTGCAGGGCGCCGGCGGCATCGCGGTAGCCCGCACCGGCCACGTCGTGGATCACCCACGGCGTGCCCTGCACATGCCCGATCACCAGCATTACGTGGCCGGGGATGTAGATCAGGTCGCCCACCTGTAGCCGCGCCAGCTGTTGCTGCCGTTGTGGCAAGGGAGCGCGTTGATCGAAGGGCACGCTGTGCAGCACCGGGCTGCGCGCCTGGTCGCCGGTATTGCGTGGCAGCGCGATGCCGAGGCTGCGATAGACATCCAGCACGAAGCCGCTGCAATCGCGTGCTGCATAATCGTTGCCCCAGCCGTAGCGCTCACCCAGGAACTTGAACGCCTGGCGCAGCAGTGCTGCCTCGCTGAGCGGCAACGCACCGATGTGCACATCGGCACCACGCGGCACCAGCGCCGGCACCAGCTGCAGAGCACCGCGCGCATCGCGCTGTGGCAGTTCCACCACGTACGCGGCGAGCGGCAATTGCCCGTTGACCGGCGTCTGTGGCGGCCAGCGCGGCAGCAGCGGCAGGTTGGTGCCCATGTCCAGCGTCAGTGCGGAGACCGACGGCAATTCCGGCGTGTAGGCGCTCTGCACGCGTGCGCCAGTCACCACCAGGCGCGGGCCGCGTTGTGCGTAGTCGAGCACCTGCGCGCGCGTGCCCACCGCCAGCTGATCATTGGCGACCCAGGCGGCGTAGTTTTCGGCCAGCACAAAGCGCCACGCACCGTCGGCACTGGTGTGCAGCACGGCGACCGGCGTGCCGGGGTAGAGCGCCGACTCCTGAAACCGGTCGATATCGCGGTCGTCTGGAGTGGTGAACACCCGCTGCGTGGTCGGGAAGGTGCGCAAGGCGGCGCGCTGCACCACCAGGGCATAGGCCGGCATGATCCGCGCGGGTAACGCATCCAGCGCCAGCGATTGCCGCAATGCATCCAGCTGCGCTGCAGTCAGCGTCTGGCCGTCGGTACTGTAGAGCGTGCGCGTTGGCGTTGCCGACAGCGTCTGGATCCATGCGCGCACCTGCGCGGCCGTCAGCGTGGCGGGCAGGCGCGCCAGGTCGTGCGTGGAGGCATCGTCACGCAACAGCCGTGCATTGAACGCGGCGATCTGCGTGCCAGACATGCGCGGCGCGTTGGCCATGTCGCTGCGTGCGATCCAGTAATCGGCCTGCAGCTGCGCGTCGTTCACGGCGAATGGTGCCTGCAGGGAAGGCGAGCTGTCCGCGCACGCCATACCGCTGGCGAGCATCACGACCAGACAGAGCAACCATAAGCACAGAGGGCGCGACACAGGCATGGCAGGAGTTCTCGACGATGGCCGCGGCCGGCATGCTGCGAAGCGTTTAGTCTAGTCGCGTTGCGCTGTGCCCGCGCGGCGCTCACCCGCACGTGTGCCCAGGCCGGCGCGCGTCGCACCTGCCTGCGTTTGCGGTCATTGAAGGAGAACCGGATGCCCCCTCGTCCTCGTGCGTTGCACCTGTGGTCACGTGCCGCGCTGTGCGCGGCGGTGCTGCTGCTGGGCGCGTGCGCGCATGCGCCGCAGCGCAACCCGCTGGCCCAGTGGGTGCCGTCGCCAAACCAGGATGCGCGGCGCCCGCTCCTGATCGTGCTGCATTTTACCGACCAGCACTCCGTGCAGCAGAGCCTGACCACCTTGCGCGGCCGCAACAGCGGCGGCCGGGTCAGCGCGCATTACCTGATCGGCGAGGATGGCCGGCGCTATCAACTGGTCGCCGACAGCGCACGCGCCTGGCATGGCGGGGCCGGGCGCTGGGGCACCATTACCGATATCAACTCGGCCTCGATCGGCATCGAGTTGGACAATGACGGCCACGAGTCCTTTGCCCCGGCGCAGATCGACAGCCTGCTGGTGTTGCTGGAGGACCTGTGCACGCGCCTGCGCATCCCGCGCACCCAGATCGTCGGGCATGAAGATGTCGCGCCCACACGCAAGAACGACCCCGGTCCCCTGTTCCCGTGGAAGCGCCTGGCCGATGCCGGCTTCGGCCGCTGGCCGGCCGCCGACAGCCCCGCCGCGCCCGCCGGCTTCGACCCCTGGCAGGCACTGGCCCTGCTCGGCTACAGCCTGGACGACCCCGCCGCTACCCTGCAGGCCTTCCACCACCACTTCCGCGGCAATGACGCCAAGGTGCTGGACGCGGAAGATCTGCGCATCCTGTTTGCGTTGACGCGACCGTTGACGGTACCGGCGACGGCGCTCGTTCTGGCAGCTGCGCCCGAGGCGAACTAGCGCCCACGGGTTCGCTCCGAGTCGCTGGATCGGCCGGCGATCGAAGGCAGAATGCCCGCGCGGGCCACATGGCAAAGGATGGCCCGCGGACTTCCTGCAGGCCCGGGTTGAAGCCAAGCACTTAATCCGCCCACATCCGGTGGGCTGGCTTCCGAAATCTACTGGGTCTACCGCGCATTCTTGCTAGGATCGGCCCGCCAAAACCTGGAAGGATGTCGCGTGATGAGGCTCAGGAAGACACTGCTGTGGGCGGCGACCATGCTGATGCTGGGCGGTTGCTCGGAGAAGGCCAGCGACGCGGCGCCTGCGGG
Organism: Xanthomonas sp. NCPPB 2922; assembly: GCF_041520885.1. Lineage (NCBI taxonomy): Bacteria > Pseudomonadati > Pseudomonadota > Gammaproteobacteria > Lysobacterales > Lysobacteraceae > Xanthomonas > Xanthomonas sp. NCPPB 2922. The sequence continues at coordinate 33,964 of NZ_JBGOFY010000002.1, forward strand.
CACGCCGGCAGCGACAGCCACCGCCGCGCAGGCCGCACCGGCGCTGGCACCCGCAGCGCAGCCGCAACACGTTGCCGTGGAGTTGCCCACGCCCGGCAAGGTGCTGAACGATGTTTACGGGATGAAGGGCGATGGCTCGGAGTCCTACACCATCGATAATGGCGCGACCGCCACCTTTTGGTACGGCTACCGCTTCGACCTCGGCGGCAAGCACTACTACACGGGGTTTGCCAATACCGGGCCGGGCAAATACGGCAAATCCGAAGAAGAAGACATCCCTGATCCCAACGTCGGGGTGAGTATCAGCCAGGCCACTTATGTGCTGGACGAGACAGGCGGCAAGCCGACCTGGACGCTCTTCCACGCGCAGCAATGGGCGGGCGATTTTGGCGCAAACGAAAAAGCCGACCCGCTCGATGAGAAGCGCAAACCCCAGAGCACGCAGACAAAGGACGGCCATCTGCTGCTCGCAGTGCCGACCACCCGGTTCGCCACCGGCGTCACCCTCTCAGACTTTGCCATCTTTACGTTCGACCCGAATAAAAACGACCTGGGCGATTACAAGGGCTGGGTCTATCTGGGCACCGTGGTGACCGGCGACGACAACAGCGCAGCCTGTGACGACGAAGGCACGATGAAATGCGTCACCAGCACCGGCACGCTGAGCTTCGAGCCGGCCAAATCCGGCCGGATGCCGTCGCTGCGGGTGGTCATGCAGGGCACCACCGTTTCCGGCCCAGGCAAGATCCGCACCCTCGGCGCAAATGACGCGGTCACCTACACCTATGACGCGGCGAAGCAGGCATATACGCCGCTGCTGGATCGCTAAAAATGTTGTTTAAGGTCTCCTTCTTATTGAACGTGTCCTTGAAGGACTATCACCGCAGCTGGAAATATAATGGGCACTGATTCACTGATCGTCTAGAACTCCCATCCCGATCCGTGCAAGCCAAAAGGATGAATTCCATCAATGGTCACCGTCAAAGTCCTTCGTCTTTCATGTCTGCTTGCGCTATGCGGGCTGGCTGCATGTAGTGGCGAATCTTCCACGCCAGCTCAATCAACCGCGTCTGCTTCACCGAACGGATCCAGTGCGCCAGCTTCCGCCTCACCTACCGACGATGTGGCATTTGCCGCTGATGCACAGCCTTCCAGTCCGCAAGCTACCCAGGCGCAGGCTGCGCCTGGGTCATCAAAACCAAAAGGAGATTCACCCTTGCTGCGACCTTCCTATGACGAATGCATTACTAACGCCGCAGGTGCAACCCCGGCAATGCTGGATTGCATCTCTGCTGAGCACGAGTACCAGGATTCCCGCCTGAATAAGGTCTACAAGGCGCTGATTGCGAAGCTGGATGGCACAGAGCAGAGCAAGCTGCGCGATCAGCAGCGGCAATGGATCGCTGATCGCGATGAAAAGTGTTACTACGATCCCGATAGCGGGCAGGCGGGGCGCGTAGATGCTGCCGAATGCCGTCTCGACATGACGGCGAGTCGAGCAGCCGAGCTTGAATCGCTTTGAATTCCGCGTTTCTCGTGACAACTGTAATTTGGTTCTTAGATAAGGAGATGTGCGATGAGCAACAAGGACTGGGAGTTGGGTCAAACCTCTAAGCATTACGAAACCGGCGGGCGAGGCGCAAGTACAGTGTCGTCCGGTATCGATGATCCGGGCGGTGTTTCTTACGGCTCTTATCAGATGACGTCCCAGGTCAAGACAAAGGAAGGCAATGTCATCGTTGGAGGTACCGTTGCGGCCTTCGTGAAGAACAGTAAATACACCGACGATTTTGCGGGTTTGACGCCTGGCTCTGCCGATTTCAGTGCCAAGTGGAAGGAGTTGGCTAGGACCGATGCTTCTTTTCCGCAGGAGCAGCACGACTACATCAAGCGGACGCATTACGACAAACTGGTGGACCGACTGAGCGACAAAGGCGTGGATCTGTCCGACCGTGGTCCGGCCGTGCAGGATGCGCTGTGGAGCACTGCTGTGCAGTACGGTCCGGGAAGCGATAAAAAGCCCGGCGGATCTGGCGTTTTTTTGAAGGGGCTGGAAGAGAAGTTTGGTAAAGATTACGAGCTCTCCAAGCTTTCCGACAAGGACATCGTTAGTGCAGTGCAGGATTACAAAGCCGAGCACGTCAAGGGGCTTTTTCCTCGTGTTGAGAAGCAAAAAACGCTGGATTCCCTGAAGGATCGCGCTGAGAACGAGAAAGCGGATCTGATCGAACTGGCAGACCCGGATAAGACGGTTGCCAAGGCGAGCCAAGAGCCTGCAGCACATGACCGTTCTCAGCTGGAAAAGCACGGCGCCCATAGTGTAGATAAGGGCGATGGGGTCCTGAAGCGCAATGAGCAGGGCGCTCCAGTGAAGGAGTTGCAGGAAAAGCTCTCCAAGCTGGGATATCTGGATGCGAAGGATGCCATCGGCACATATGGTCCCAAAACCGAGGCTGCGGTAGAGAAGTTCCAGCAGGAAAATCGGTTGAAAGGCGTGGATGGCAAGGCTGGCCCGGAAACACTTGCATCTATCGACAAGAATGTGCAAAGGCAAGAGGGAGTTGAGCAGCTGCGCCGCGATAACCCGCTATTCGATCAGGCCGTCAAGCAGCTGGAAAAACAAGGGCCGAACGGCGGTTTCCAGAATCGCGATGAGATGCAACGCGCCGCCAGCCAAGTAGCATTTGAAGCCAAGGTGAGTGGTATGTCGCGTATCGATGAGTTGGTGCCGAGTACCAATGGCAAGGGCTTGATTGCAGTGGAGCGAAACCCCAATAACCCGCTCGATGTGAATCGTGCCTACGTGGACAAGCAACAGGCCGCAGCGGTGCCGCTGGAGCAGAGCCAGCAACAGCTCACAGCGGAGACGCAGCGGCAAAGTCAGGACGCGCAGCAGCGCACGCAGACCGCGCAGACACAGACGGGCCCGGCGCGCTGAGCAAGCTTATGCGGATGACGTTGTGACCTGTTGAGACAGCAGTCGCCAACCCGGTGATCCACCGGGCTGGTGCTGCCCAAGTGTCGGCATTGCTTGGATATGTATCGTTCCGTGATCTCTGTTTTCTGATTCGTAAGTCCAAAGTCCAGCAACAACTGATCCAACTTGGTCGGATCCGCATGGCAGCATGCGATCCGGCAAGCGTGTCTTTCTGACCATCTCCGCGTATCCCGCCCAACGGGCCGATGTCCTATGCTTGGCGCATGCCATACCCATGCTTCAGCGCAGATAACACCTCGCAGACCGTCTGCACCTCGATGCGTGTTTGGCGGTGGTCGCTCGCACTAGCTGTTCTATGCGCAGAATTCAATGTAGCGGCCACTCCCACGATCTCGCCAGCCACCACGGCTGCAGAAGCGGGGTTGATCGATGTGCGCACCCTTGCGCCCAACATCGATGTCGACATGCGGTACGCCGGGCGCGACAACTTCACTGGCCGCGTGGTGCCGGGCTATGCGGCACCGACCTGCTACCTGCTGCGGCCGGCCGCCGAGGCGTTGGCAAGGGTGGCACGGGCGGTGGAGGCTGATGGCGAGCGCCTGCAGGTCTTCGATTGCTATCGCCCGGTGCGTGCGGTGCAGGCGTTCGTCGCATGGGCGCGTGATCTGCAGGCGCAGTCGACCAAGGCGCAGTACTACCCGCGCGTGGACAAGCGCGCGTTGCTGGGCGATTACATCGCCGAGACCTCCGGGCACAGCCGCGGGGCCACGCTCGATCTGGGGTTACTGACCTGCAAGCGCGGAACCTGCGCGCCGGTGGACATGGGCACGCCGTTCGATTTCTTCGACGCCCGGGCACATACCGACGCGCCGGACATCAGCGCAACCCAACGCGCACACCGCCAGCGCCTGCTGCGCGCAATGGCGGCGCAGGGCTTCGTCAACTACCCGATGGAATGGTGGCACTTCACCTTTCGTCCAGAACCCACGCCCGACACCGCCTACGACGTGCCGGTCAACTGAGGAACCTGCCATGTCCGATCCGGAACGCTTCGTCGATATCGCCTGCCCGTATTGCGGGGAATGGATCACCCTGGCGCTGGATCTGTCCGGCGGCGACCAGCATTACATCGAAGACTGCCAGGTCTGTTGCAAGCCCATTTCGGTGAGCGTGCAGTGGGATGAGGAAGGCGAAGCGCAGGTCAGCGCACGTGGGCAGGACGACGCCTGAGCGCTAGGCGGCTTTGCGCAGGTCTGGCGAGCGAACAGTCCACCGCGTAACGATGTTGCGCCGCCGAACGAATGAGTGGAATGAGGCGTTAGCCCACTTCGCTTCGCTTGCCGCACCGGTGCTGCGGCAGCGGCCGCTGGCTGCACGATCCAGTGGCGCGCCAACCACAGTGCCGCGCGTGGTTGCCCCGCGCACTGCGGCTAGACTGGGGCGTCTCTCGCGCTGGAACGCCTTTTAATGAATTTGCCTCTGCACTTTGGCCTGCTCGGATCGCTGGAAGCCGGCCTGATCGCCCTGGTGATCGGGGTATTGCTGTTTGCCGGGGTCGAGCACCTGGGCCGGCGTCTGCAGTTCACCCATGGGCACACCCTGGGCATCGCCTGCCTGTTGGCGGTGGCCATCGGCGCCGGCTACGACATGTGGCATCTGGTTTACACCAGCGTGGTGCGGCTCGAATCACCGCTGTATGCGCGCGTGGCATTGGCCAAGATCCACGACCCGAATGAACTGGGCTCGCGCGTGGTGCTCGAAGTAGCCGGTGCGATCGCCGGTGTAGTGCTGGGTTGGCGATTGTTCAGTTCCGCGACGTGGGACGATGACGCGCCTGCTGCGTAAAAGCGGCCATCAAAACGAGCCTCAAGTCTCAAATTCGCGGTGATTGAATGGGGCGCTTCTGTTTGGCTCACGCATGCCTAACAGCCGCCTAAACGCAAAGAATTGTTGGGTGGTTAAGAGGACGTTTTGCGGCAAATCAGGGCGGGTTGAACGTTCATTTGCGATAGGTAGGGTGGTGTCATGTGCGGCGACACCGTGCATTCCCAAGACAAGGAGACCACCCATGAAGACCCGTAACCGCACCTCGCTGATCGCTGCCACCGCCGCCCTTGCTGCCGCTCTGGCGCTGCCGGCCATGGCGCAGAGCGCCTCCCAGGATGCTGCGCAGCCGGCGCAGACCGGTAGCTCGGCCACCAGCGCACAGCCGCAGTCTGGCGGTGGTCAGACCTGGGCCAGTGTAGACACCGATAGTGATGGCGCCATCAGCAAGCAGGAAGCGCAGGTCAATGCGGGTCTTGCGCAGATTTTCGATAGCGCGGACGGCAACACCGACGGCAAGCTGACCCCGGATGAGTACAAGGCCTTCGTCGCCAAGCAGAGCGGCGGCGCGACCGGTTCGCAGGGGCAGTAAGCTGCAATCCTCATAGCTGTAGCGTTCTTTCCAACCGGCAGAAACATGTAGAACTCAACGCGATGTTTACCCACTGACATGACGATGGAGGTGCGAAATCAGCCAACCACTGCATGAGCGCCGCGCGCGCTGAGAACATTGTTAGGATCAACACACGGGAGCGGCCTGCCAGGGTCGCTCCCGTTCTGTTTACGTCTCCCGGGTTAACGTGCACTGCTTTCCTGTGCTTGGCGGTCATCTATGTCTGTGCATCTCACGCTACTGATCGGCTTGTCGGCAACGGGCATTGTGTGGGCCGCCCCACCGGAACTGCCGCCTGTCACGCCTGCGCCGGCCCCGGCCGCGCCTGGATCGAGCACGCAGACCATGGCGCCGCTGCCGATTGATCCACCGGCACCGGCCAGCACGCCGTTGTTGCCCGCGGCGCCCGCGGCGACATCCGGTGCAAAAGGCGGTGCAGAAGCGGCGCTGCCCAGTCAGGCCGGGACCCTGGGCCCGCGCAGTTTCCGCAGCCTGGATAGCGATGCCGATGGCTCGCTGACCGCTGCGGAAGCCGGCGCGGACCCGGTGCTGCGCGAGAATTTCGCCCGGTTCGACAGCAATGGCGACGGCCGCCTGTCGCGGGACGAATTCGCCAGCTACCAGCCCGGTCCGGGCGACGCGGCGGGGGACTGAGGGGCGGGATTGAGATGCCGGTGCCGCCGCCAACAGGCGCGCTGCCGTGGTCAGCAATCCGCATCTTCCAACCGCGCGACGGTTGTTGCAGCCTGCGTTGACGACGGCTCGCCACACGCCGCCAGCCACGCTGAACCCGGCCATGCGCGCTGCTAGACTTGCCCGATGACTCCCATTGCACAGCGCGACGGCCAGGTGATCCAACTGGTCGGCTTCGACGGCGACGACACCCTCTGGAAGAGCGAGGATTACTACCGCACGGCCGAAGCGGACTTCGAGGCCATCCTGTCCGGCTATCTGGACCTGGGCGACAGCCGCATGCAGCAGCATCTGCTGGCAGTGGAGCGGCGCAATCTCAAGATCTTCGGCTACGGTGCCAAGGGCATGACCTTGTCGATGATCGAAACCGCGATCGAGCTAACCGAGGCGCGCATCGAGGCACGCGACATCCAGCGCATCGTCGAGATCGGCCGCGCCACGCTGCAACACCCGGTGGAGGTCATTGCCGGCGTGCGCGAGGCGGTGGCTGCAATCGCCGCCGACTACGCGGTGGTGTTGATCACCAAGGGCGACCTGTTCCATCAGGAGCAGAAGATCGAACAGTCGGGGTTGAGCGATCTGTTTCCGCGCATCGAGGTGGTGTCCGAGAAGGATCCGCAGACCTATGCGCGCGTGCTGGGCGAATTCGATCTGCCGCCGGAGCGCTTTGTGATGATCGGCAATTCGCTGCGTTCGGATGTCGAGCCGGTGCTGGCGATCGGTGGCTGGGGCATCTACACACCGTATGCGGTGACCTGGGCACACGAGCAGGACCATGGCGTGGCAGCGGATGAGCCGCGCCTGCGCGAAGTGCCGGACCCATCCGGTTGGCCGGCCGCCGTGCGCGCGCTGGATGCGCAGGCGGGGCGCCAGCAGTAAGCTGAGCCTGCACTGCCGGGTAGGACGGCACGGCGCGTTCCACCGCACTGCAGTGGACAGGACGTTTTTTGGAGCGGCGCGGCGCGCCACCGAGCGAGGAGGGAATCTGATGAAGGTGTTTTGGTTGCTGCAAGCGTCCACTGCGCGTGCCTGGGTGTTGGCGGTGCTGTGCTGTTCCTCGCCACTGCTGGCAGCGGAGCTGGAGGAAGAGCGCGTCAACCCCAGTGAGGTGGTGTTCCGGCAAGGCCAGCCTTACTACGACGATGGCGGCACCTTCGTGCAGCTGCAGACGCGCCGCATCGATGGCGAACTGGTGTATGTGCGCAAGGTGCGGTTCGACCCTGAAAACGGCTACGTGGACACGCAAGGCGACAGCGTGGCGCGTTTACAGCCACGGTCAGGTGCGCGCCACGCTGCTGGCGATGACGGCGCGAGTCCCTGGGCACGTGGCGGCTACGGCGATGGCTACGGCTACGGCGCGATCCGGCTCGTGCCAGCCGCAACCGCCCCTACGGGCAGATGTACTACGGCAACGGGCTGTACGGCCCGGACCCGTACAGCAGCCCGCACAACCGCGATGCGCGCCAGCGGTATGTCGGCCCGGGTTACATCGGGTCCTGCGATCTCAGCGGCTGCCGTGAAGTGCACTACTACGGCGTGTACGACCTGCGCTGATGCGCCACCGGCCTGACAGCCGCACATGCTTGCGGCATCATCTGCGCATGCCTGTGTTGCGCGCCCTGTCGCTTCGAACCGTGCCGCTGCTGCTGGCGCTGCTGCTGTTGCTGTTGCCTGCATGGGCTGCTGCGCAGAGTGCACCAGCGCCTGCGCCGGCCGATGCAGCGACGGGACAGGAAACCGCGCCGGCAGTGATGCCGGGCACCGGCGACGCCTGGGTGGACCAGCATCTGGCCGATATGGGCAGCTACGCGCAGCGCTATCCGGACAGTTTCATGGACGAGGTGGCGCGCTACGCCGGTGTACACCGCGGCTATGTGCAGGCGCTGCTGCAGGTGCACGGCTGGCATGCGGGGGACATCTATTTCGCGTGTTTCTGGGCGCAGACGGTGCAGCTGTCCTGCCGCGACACCGTGCGCGCTTTCAGCCGCGACCATCAAGACGGCTGGCAGGGTGTGATCACGCGGCTGTCGGTGGCGCCGGACACGGCGCACCTGCGTGCGTTGCGCCACGCGATCGTGGCCAGCTACGACCGCTGGGAGCGGCCGATCACGCTGGACGCGCTGCTGCGCCGCCAACTGGGTGACCATACCCAGCGCCTGGAAGCGGCGCGCGAGGCCAGCGAGGCGGCCGAAGCAGCGGTGCAGGCCGGGTTGTAGCGCGGTAGCTGTCGCGCGGCAGCGCGATGGTGCAGGCGCAACGGGCGCTGCGATGGAGTTGCCGATGACGGCGGCACGGCGCAATGACGCGACACCGCCCAGCATGGCGCGCGAGCAACGCCGAACGGCGCCTGGCAGCGCTGCTGTCTGCCAGCCAACACGCGATGCCGATGCTGCCGTGCAGCTGGCCGCCAGCCGGCAGGGTCGGCGAGAATGGGGCAACGTCGGCAGTGGCCGGCACTGCCAAGACTGTCCCATGCGCGAGACCGTGTTTGTTTCCCCTGACCAGATCCGCAGCCTGTTTGCGCAGGCCATGTCGGACATGTATCGCGCCGAGGTGCCGCTGTATGGCGACCTGATGACCCTGGTGGCCGACGTCAATGCGCAGACCCTGCAGGCCGATCCGGCACTGGCGGCGCGGCTGCAACGCAACGACGAGCGCGCGCGGCTGGATCTGGAGCGGCATGGTGCGATCCGGGTCGGCACGGCGCAGGAGCTGGCCACGTTGCGGCGGCTGTTTGCGGTGATGGGCATGCACCCGGTGGGCTATTACGACCTCTCTGTTGCGGGCGTGCCGGTGCACTCCACCGCCTTCCGCCCGATCGACGATGCGGCGTTGTCGGCCAATCCGTTCCGCGTGTTCACCTCGCTGCTGCGTCTGGAGCTGATCGAAGATCCGGCGCTGCGCGCGCAGGCGGCGGAGATCCTGGCGCAACGCCAGATATTCACTGCCGAGGCGCTATCACTGATCGAGCAGCACGAGCGTGCCGGCGGTCTGGATGCGACACAGGCGCAACAGTTCGTGGCACAGGCGCTGGAAACCTTCCGTTGGCACGGCGATGCAACGGTGGCGTTGCCCACCTACCGCGCGTTGAGCCAGGCGCACAAGCTGATTGCCGACGTGGTGAGTTTCCACGGCCCGCATATCAATCACCTCACGCCGCGCACGCTGGATATCGATGCGGCGCAGGCGCAGATGCAGCGCGCCGGCATCGAGGCCAAGGCGGTCATCGAAGGCCCGCCCCGCCGGCGCGTGCCGATCCTGCTGCGGCAGACCAGCTTCAAAGCGCTGGAAGAGCCGGTGCGCTTCCTGGGCGAAACGGGCCAGGCCGAGCAGGGCACGCATACCGCGCGCTTCGGCGAGATCGAGCAGCGCGGGCTTGCACTCACACCCAAGGGCCGCGCGCTGTACGACGCGTTGCTGGCGCAGGCGCGCGAGACCGAGGGTGCGGGCAGTACCGGCAGCGATTACGCGACCGTGCTGCAGACCGCGTTCGTTGCGTTCCCCGATGATGAAGCGGTGCTGCGCCAGGAAGGCCTGGGGTATTTCCGTTACGCGCTCACCGAGGCCGGCCGCGCCGACCCGGCGCAGGTTGCTGCGATGCCGGCCGAAACCGCGATCGCGCTGGGATTGGTGCGTGCCGATCCAATCATCTACGAAGACTTCCTGCCGGTGAGCGCGGCGGGCATTTTCCAATCCAATCTGGGCGGTGCCGAGCAGCGCGCCTATGCCGCGCACGCCAGCAAGAGCACCTTCGAACGCGAATTGGGCGCGCCGGTGCATGACGAGTTTGCGCTGTATGCGCAGCTGGAGCGCGACTCGTTGCGGGCGTTGCTGGTGTAGCCAGACGGCGGTGGTGTCGCGTGCCGCGCCGCATTGGGGCTGCGGTACGCGCACCGAACCCATTTAATCGTTTGGCGCACGCCAGCACGTAAAACGACAACGCGCGCGTTACGCGGGTAATCCGGTGCAGGCATCCGCGCGGGCCAGCAGGAATGTCTTGTCGCGTGCGTTGCCGGCCAGCGTGGCGGCGTGCAGGAAGTCAGCGCGTGCTTCGTCAAACCGGCCGAGCTTGTAGAGCAGGTCGCCGCGAACGCTGGGCAGCAGATGGTAGTGACGCAGTGCGCTGTCCTGCTGCAAGGCCTCTACCAGCACCAACCCTGCGGCCGGGCCTTCGGCCATTGCGATGGCCACGGCGCGATTGAGTGCAATCACCGGTGAGGGAACGCGCTGCGCCAGCCGTGTGTACAGCGCGGCGATGCGCGGCCAGTCGGTGTCCTGCGCCTGCGCGGCGGTGGCGTGGCAGGCGGCGATGGCAGCCTGCAAGGCATAACTGCTTTCGCCACCTCCCAACTGCTGCGCGCGGGCCAGCGCGGCCAGGCCGAGCTGGATCAGCGGTTGATGCCAGCGGCTGCGGTCCTGCTCGAGCAATAACACCGGTGCGCCGCTGGCATCGCTGCGCGCGGCGCTACGTGAGGCCTGCAACGCCATCAAGGCGCGCAGTGCATGTACCTCGGCGGCAGTGGGCATCTGCTCGGCAAGCACGCCGATCAAGCTCAGCGCTTCGTGGCAGAGCGCAGGCCGCTGTGCATCGTCGCCGTCGCTGGCCGCGTAGCCTTCGTTGAAGATTAGGTACAGCACCTCCAGCACCGAGGCCAGCCGTGCATGCCGCTCGCTCCCGCGCGGCACTTCGAACGGCACCTGCTTGTCGCTGAGTGTGCGTTTGGCCCGCACGATGCGCTGGGCGATGGTGGCTTCCGGTACCAAGAACGCGCGTGCGATCGCGTCGGTGCTCAAACCGCCGAGCAGGCGCAGGGTGAGTGCGACACGCGCATCGGTCCCCAGCGCCGGGTGGCAGGCCACGAACATCAAACGCAGTTGGTCATCGCCCAGGTCATCATCGGGATCGACGAGCTGCGCGGCACTGGCGGCTTGCTGTTCGCGCTCGATCTCGAAGCTCAGCGCATCGTGCTTGCGCCGCTGCAACTGATAGTGGCGCAGGCGGTCGATGGCGCGGTGCTTGGCGGTGGTCATCAGCCACGCGGCCGGGTTGTCGGGAATGCCGTTGCGCGGCCAATGCTCCAGTGCAGCGACCAGCGCATCCTGCGCCAGTTCTTCGGCCAGCCCGACGTCGCGGAGCTGGCGTGCCAACGCACCGATGATGCGTGAGGCCTCGCGGCGCCACAGGGTGTCCAGCAGTGCGGAAATGTCGGTCGCAGCCATGGGCACCGATCAGAGCATTCCCGCGTGTCGCCAGCAAGACGCGCCGCAGCGCGCCTGCATGGCTCAGCCCGGTTCGCAGGGGTTGTGCAGGACATCTGTATCGCCGCAGCGTGCGAACGTGCGCTGTGTCTGCCAGCGATGCTGCAGCAGCGTTTCTGCAGGCGGCGTGGTGTGCGCGGCGACACGTGACGGTGTGCACTGCGCGCTCCAGATCGCCCTGCTGCACGCGGTGCACGGCTGCTGCGTCATCCGTGCCATCGGCGCAAGACACTGCACCGTGGCGACTGCGCATGTGTTCCGCCATATCAAACAGTCCTCGCACACGTTACAGGGCAGCAGGCGCAGCCCCATCGCGTGGAAGAACGCGATGGCGAGCGGCAGTGACACGATATGTGCATCCATCGCGCGCTGTGGGTGCATGGGCAGCTCCTATGAGCGAGCGCAACGGCTGGGGTTAACTCTGCTGGTAGCGTCCGTTGACCAGCCACTGGATACCGAACCGGTCAACGCACATGCCAAAGCGCTCGGCCCAGAAGGTTTCCTCCATTGGCATGCCGATCTGGCCGCCCTCGGCCAGCGCCGCGAACACGCGTTCTGCCTCGGCGTTGTCATCGAAGTTCAGGGCGACCGCGATGTTGGAGCCGCCCGGCGCGTGCTGGCCGGGCGGCATGTCCGAGCCCATCAGCAGTGGCGCTTCGCCTGCGGCGAGCGTGACGTGCATGACCTGGTCCGGTGCCGCGGCGCTCACGTCGGCGCAGCCGTCATCGCGGCTGTCTGCCGGCATCTGTGCGTAGGTCATCAGCATCAACTCGCCACCGAGGACGCGTTGGTAATGGGCGAAAGCCTCACGGCAATGGCCGTTGAAATTGAGATAGGGCGTGACGTGCATGGGGTGGTCTCCTGGGTGCGGGGATCAGTGGGCGAGTTGTTGGCGCAGCGCGTCTTCCAGGGCGCGTGCCTCGGCAGTGAATGCAGTGCCGAAGTCCTCGGCCTCGAAGACCGGGCGCAATTCGATCTCGATCGGTGCGTTGTCCGGATTGGGCATGCGTTTCAACCACGCCACGGCGTCGTCCAGTGAGTTCACCTGCAGCAGCCAGAAGCCGGCGATCAATTCGCCGGTGGCTGCAAACGGGCCGGAGGTGACACGGCTGCCGTGCGCATCCAGCTGCAGGCGCAGCCCGCGCGCGCTGGGATGCAGCCCCTCACCGCCGAGCAGGACGCCGGCGGTGAGCAGTTCCTGGTTGAACGCACCCATCGCAGTGAGCTGGCGCTCGCTGGGCAGAATGCCGGCTTCGGATTCGGGGCTTGCCTTGATGATGGCCATGCAGCGCATGCGGATCTCCTGTGTGGTGTCGGGCGGATGACCGCTCACTGCGGCCATTGCAGACACGACGAACCAGCACGCGGCAGATCGACATGCGTGCGCGGAGATTTTTCAGTTGCATCCGCTCAAGCGGGCGCGAGCGGTCCGCCCGTCCCATTCGTCCCACCACGCCGGCCCGCGTGGGCCAACGTGGTCACAGCGCCGCAGCTTAGAGCAGCTATCAAAACTACTGCGCAGCCGCCGGGCGGGCGCGGCCGGTGCTCGGAATCCTCATGTACCCACGTACATTCCGGTTCCTTCGCGCCGTCCGCACCCATCTGACGGCTGCTCGCTACGTTTTGTTAGCCGCTCTTAGTGTGCGGAGGCTGCCGGGCGCCGTGCGGCAGCGCGCTCGGCCCGCTGTGCACGCTTGCGCGCGCGGCGCGCCTTCCAGCGCTCGCTCAGACAGGAAAAGATCACGTACAGCGCCGGGGTGCTGAGCAGGGTCAGGCCCTGCGAGAACACCAACCCGCCAATCATCGCGATACCCAGCGGCCGGCGCAGTTCCGAGCCTTCGCCCAGGCCCACCGCCAGCGGCACCGCGGCCAGGATCGCCACCATCGTGGTCATCATGATCGGCCGGAAGCGCACGATCGAGGCCTCGCGCGCGGCCGCGCGCGCATCCATGCCGTGCACGCGCTGCGCCACCAGCGCGAAGTCGATCATCATGATCGCGTTCTTCTTGACGATACCGATCAACAGCACCAGCGCGATCATCGAGATCACCGACAGCTCGGTGTTGGTGAGGAACAGCGCCAGCAGCGCGCCGACACCGGCGGCCGGCAGCGTGGACAGGATGGTGACGGGGTGGATCAGGCTCTCGTACAACATGCCCAGCACGATGTAGACGGTGAGCACCGCAGCCAGCAACAACACGCCCATCGAATTGGGGCTGAGCTGCACGTTGAAGCTGTCGTCGCCGCTGAGGCGGATACCATCGGGCATGCGCAGCCCGTCCACGGCGGACTTGATGATCAGATCCGCCTCGCCGGTGCTGACGCCCGGTGCCAGGTTGTAGCTCAGATCCATCGTGGTGTACTGGTTTTCATGGATGATCTGCGGCGGCGCCAGCCCGGGCACCTGGGTGGCGACCGACGTAATCGGCACCATCAGGCCGGCACGGTTGGGCACGAACACCTGATCCAGCGCCTTGGGCGTGGCGGTCTGCGAGGGCAACGCATTGACCACCACGCTGTACTGGTTGAGATCCGAATAGATGGTGGAAATGGAGCGCTGGCCGAACGCGCCATACAACGCGCCGTCGATCGCACCGACCGAAATGCCCAGGCGCGCGGCCTTGGCACGATCGATCACGATGTTCTGGCGCAGGCCCGAGGTATCCACGTCGGTGCCGACATCGCGCAGGCGCGGATTCTTCTTCAATGCGGTCTGCAGTTTGGGTAACCATTCCTGCAGCTGCGCCAGGTCGTTGCCCTGCAGCGAGACGCGGTATTGCGCGCCCTGGCTGGTGCCGCCACCGCCATCGCTGGGCAGGTCCTGGATCGCGCGCAGGCGCAGATCCAGATCCGGGTAACGGTCGGCCTTGGCGCTGAGGCGGGCGACCACTTGCGCGGTGGTATCGCGGCGGCCTTCGTCGCGCTTTTTCAATTCGATATTGAACGAGGCGCTGGAGCCCTGGCGGCCCGAGCCCAGCCGCGCACCCACAGTCTTCACTGCGGGGTCGGCCATCAACATGTCGGTGATGCGGCGCTGGCGGCTGACCATGTCGGCAAACGACACCGTGGCGCTGGAATTGGCGCGGCCCCAGATCAGGCCGGTGTCCTGTGGCGGGAACGAGCCCTTCTTGACCGCGCCACCCAGGAAGATGGTGGCGGCGATCAGCACCAGCGGCGTCAGTGACAACAGCAGCGCATGGCGCAACGAAAAATCCAGTGCCACGGTGTACACCGCGAGCATGCGGTCGTGCATGCGATCCAGCCAGGCGCCAAAACGGCTGGGTGTTTCCGGCGCGGTATGGGCGGAGAGGAAGCGGCTGCACAACGCCGGCGTCAGCGTCAGCGACACCAGCATCGAGACCACGATGGCGGCCACCAAGGTCACGGTGAACTCGCGGAAGAACGCGCCGACCATGCCGCTGGCAAACAACATCGGAATGAACACCGCCACCAGTGAGGCAGTGATCGACACGATGGTGAAGCCGATCTCGCGCGCGCCGGTGAGTGCGGCCTGCAGGCGCGGCATGCCCTCGTCGAGGTGGCGCATGATGTTTTCGATCACCACGATCGCATCGTCGACCACGAACCCAATCGCGATCACCAGCGCCAGCAGGCTCAGGTTGTTCAAGGTGAAGCCGAGCACGTACATCACCAACGCCGAGCCGGCCAGCGACAGCGGCACGGTGACCGCGGCGATCAGCGTGGGCGCCAGGCGGCGCAGGAACAGCGCCATGGTCAGCACCACCATCGCCAGGCTGATCATCAGCGTGGCCTGCACTTCATGCAGCGAGGCGCGGATGGTGGGCGTGCGGTCGAAATACGGTGTGAGGGTGGTGCCGGGTTGCAGGTAGGCGCGCAGCTCGGGAATCTGCGCTTTTACCTGGTCCACGGTTTCGACGATGTTGGCGCCGGCGCGGGTGAAGGCATACATCACCACCGCGGGTTTGCCGTTGAACCAGGCGGCCTGGTAGGCATCCTGCTGGCCGTCGTAGACGGTGGCCACATCGCCCAGGCGCACGATGCGCCCGTTGGATTGGGTGGAGATCGCCAGTTGCGCGAAGTCGGCGGCCTTGGCCACCGAATCGTTGGCGATGATCGCCATGGTGGTGTTGCCGTCGGACAGAAAGCCGGTCGGCGAGGTGACGTTGGCTGCACGCACCGCGTTGCGCAGATCGTCCGGGGTCAGGCCCAGCGCGTTGAGCGCGCGCAGATCCACATCCACGCGCACTGCCGGTGTGGACGCGCCAGCGATATCCACCGAACTGATACCGGTGATCTGGCGCAGCCGTTGCGCCAGCAGCGAGTCGGCGACGTTGTAGAGCTCATCGGCCGATTGGGTGTCGGAGGTCAACGCGATGGCGATGACCGGGTCGTCGTTCGGGTTGGCTTTTGAATAGATCGGCGTGCCGAGCCCGGATGGCAGGTCCGATTGCGCCGAGTTGATCGCGGTCTGCACATCCTGCGCGGCCGAATCGATGTTGCGATTGCTCTGGAACACCAGCACCACCAGGCTGCTGCTCTCCGAACTGGAGGAGCGCATGCGGTCGATGCCGGGCAGCTGGCCCAGGTGCCGTTCCAGCGGTGCGGTGACGGTGGAGGCCATGGTGCTGGCATCGGCACCGGACTGCGTGGCGTGCACGAAGATCACCGGGATCTGGATGTTCGGCAACGCCGCCACGCCCAGCCGCAGGTAGCACATCAATCCGATCACGAACAAACCGATCGCCAGCAACGAGGTGCCGATCGGGCGCTTGATGAAGGGCGCGGAGATGTTCATGGATTGACTGCCGGGAATCGGGAATCGTGAATCGGGATTCGGCAAGCAAGGCCAACGCAACGCCCGAGTGCGCGGGTGCGCAGACGAAGCCGCCGGCCGGCAACCCGATCAGCAGTTGCTGCACCGGCCGTCATGCCGGGCGCTCCGACGTGGAGGCCGGGTTCGCACCGTCGCGGCGTGCGGCACGCCGTGCACGCCAATCACGCACGCGCTCGCCGGCGCGCTCCATGTACAGGTAGATCACCGGGGTGGTGTACAGCGTGACCAGCTGCGAGAGCAGCAGGCCGCCGACGATGGCGATGCCGAGCGGGCGGCGCAATTCCGAACCAATGCCGGTGCCCAATGCCAGCGGCAAGGCGCCCAGCATCGCGGCGGCGGTAGTCATCATGATCGGGCGGAAGCGCAGCAGGCAGGCGCGCCGGATCGCTTCGTGCGCGTTGACCCCGGTGCGGCGGGCTTCGATCGCGAAGTCGATCATCATGATCGCGTTTTTCTTGACGATGCCGATCAGCAGCACGATGCCGACGATGCCGATCAGCAGCACGATGCCGACGATGCCGTCCACCGACAGGCTCAGCCCGCACACCATCAACGCCAGCAACGCACCGACACCGGCCGGCGGCAGCGTGGAGATGATCGTCAGCGGGTGGATGTAGCTCTCGTAGAGCACGCCCAGCACGATGTAGATCACCACGATGGAGGCCAGCAGCAACCACACGATGTCGGTCTGGCTGCCGGTGAACTCGGCGGCCTTGCCGACAAATTCCGCATGCACCTGGGTGGGAATCTTGAGGTCTGCGCGCGCCTGTTCGATCGCCGCCACCGCCTGCGAGAGCGAATGCCCGGGTGCCAGGTTGAAGGAGATGGTCACCGCCGGCAGCTGCTGCTGATGGCTGACCACCAACGGCGTGTTGGTGACCTTGGCCTCGGCCAGCGCGGCCAGCGGAATGATGCTGCCGGCGCCGACCACGATGCCGGTGTTCTGGTTGCCCACGCCGGTGGCGGTGGACGAGTTGGACGAGGTCACCTGGCCGAAGCTGGTGGCATTGGTGCCGGTCAGCGCGCCGCTGCCGTTGCTGGCCACGGCCAGCTGGTTCATCAACGCGGTGCTGCTGCGGAATTCCGGCGCCACTTCCAGCACCACGCGGTACTGATTGAGCTCGGTGAAGATGGTGGAGATCTGGCGCTGGCCGAAGGCGTCGTAGAGCGTGTCGTCGATGGTCTGCATCGGCACGCCCAGCATGCTGGCCTTGTCGCGGTCGATGCTGAGCTCCAGCGCGCGGCCCTGGTTGGCCAGGTTGTTGTCCACGTCGGCCAGCTCTGGCAGCTTGCGCATCGCTTCGGTCATGCGCGCGGCCCAGGACGCCAGCTCGGTGCTGTCCACGTCCGACATCGAATACTGGTATTCGGTGGCGGCCACGCGCGTGTCCAGGGTGACGTCCTGCACCGGCTTGAGGAACAGCGCCACACCGGGAATACCGGACACCGCTTTTTGCAGGCGCGCCACCACGGTTTCCAGATCGTCGCGGTCGCCGCGCGTCTTCAGCACGATCGACAGCTGGCCCTGGTTGATGGTGGGATTCATCGAGCCGGCGCCGATGAAAGCCGCCACACCGGTCACTGCCGGGTCTTTCTGCAGCGCGGCGGCCACCGCCTGGGTGCGCTGCTCCATCTGCGGGAAGGCCACGTTCTGGTCGGCCTGCACCACGCCGGTGATCAGGCCGGTGTCCTGTTCGGGCAGCAGGCCCTTGGGGATGGCCACGTACAGCACCACGGTCAAGGCCACCGCGCCGATCGCCACGGCCAGGGTCAGCGGCTGGTGGTCGAGCACCCAGTCCAGCGAGCGCTCGTACACGCCCACGGTGCGCGTCCACAGGTTGGTCTTGCCTTCAGCGGCCGCGCGCTCGTGCGCGTCTTCGCCTTCGGGCAACGCGTCGGGCTTGAGCAGGTAGGCGCACATCATCGGCGTCAGCGTCAGCGACACCAGCATCGAGATCACCACCGCGATCGACAGCACCCACGCAAACTCGTGGAACAGCCGCCCGGTGACCCCGGGCATCAGCAGCAGCGGCAGGAACACCGCCACCAGCGAAACGGTCAGCGACAACACGGTGAAGCCGATCTGGCGCGCACCGATCTCTGCTGCCTCCGGCCCGCTCTTGCCCTGTTCGATGTAACGCACGATGTTTTCGATCATCACGATCGCATCGTCGACCACGAATCCGGTCGCCACCACCAGCGCCATCAGCGACAGGTTGTCCAGCGACATGCCCGCAAACGCCATCACCCCGAAGGTGCCGGCCAGCGACAGCGGCACCGCCACCGAGGGAATGATGGTGGCCCACAGCCGGCGCAGGAACACGAAGATCACCGCCACCACCAGGAAGATGGTCAGCACCAGGGTGAACTTCACTTCATGCACCGAGGCGCGGATGGTTTCGGTGCGGTCGGAGAACACGTCCAGGTGCACGTCGGCCGGCAGCACGCCCTGCAGCTGCGGCAGGATGCTACGGATC
Source organism: Xanthomonas sp. NCPPB 2922 (assembly GCF_041520885.1). Lineage (NCBI taxonomy): Bacteria > Pseudomonadati > Pseudomonadota > Gammaproteobacteria > Lysobacterales > Lysobacteraceae > Xanthomonas > Xanthomonas sp. NCPPB 2922. The sequence continues at coordinate 52,584 of NZ_JBGOFY010000002.1, forward strand.
TGCTCCACCGTCTGCACGATGTTGGCACCGGGCTGGCGGCGGATTTCCAGCAGCACCGCCGGCTTGCCGTCGGCCCAGGCGGCAAGTTGGTCGTTCTCTACGCCATCGACCACCTTGGCCACATCGGCCAGCCGCACCGGCGCGCCGTTGTTGTAGCTGATGATGGTTTCGCGGTACTGCGCCGCGTCGGTGAGCTGGTCGTTGGTGCCGATGCTGTAGGACTGGGTCTTGCCGTTGAGCGAGCCCTTCGGCGCGCTGACATTGGTCTGGGTCAGTGCGCTGCGCAGCGACTCCATGGTCAGGCCCATGTTCGACAACTGCGCCGGATTGACCTGGATGCGCACCGCAGGCCGCACGTTGCCGGCGATCGACACCAGGCCCACGCCCGGCACCTGCGACAGGCGCTGGGCCAGGATCGCATCGGCGTAGCGGTTGACCTCGCGCAGCGGCAGCGTGTCGGAGGTGAGCTTGAGCGTGAGGATCGCCGCGTCTGCGGGATTCACCCGGTTGTAGACCGGCTGGTAGGGCAACGACGAGGGCAGGGTGGCCTGGCGGATCGCCGCCTGCACGTCCTGCGCGGCAATGTCGATGTCGCGGTCCATCGAGAATTGCAGAATGATCGTGGACAGGCCTGCCGACGAATCGGAGGTCATCATCTGTAGCCCGGAGATTTGCCCGAGCTGGCGTTCCAACGGCGTAGTCACCAGCGAGGCCATGGTGGTCGCGTTGGCGCCGGGATACTGGGTGGAGACGACCAGACTGGGCGCGTCGATTTCCGGCAGTGCCGAGACCGGCAGTTGCCGGTAGCCCAGGATGCCCAGCAGCAGGATGCCCGCCATCAACAACGAGGTGGCGATGGGACGGCGGATGAAGATGGTCGAAAAGCCCACGGGCGGTGTCCTTGCTGAAGACGTCAATCGATGCCGGCGCGCAATGCGCCGACGCACACCAGCGACGGAAGTCCCGTCGCCGGTGGTCGCGGGTTAGCGCGGGCCGCCGCCGCGTCGGCCGCCGGCGCCGCCGCGTTCTTGCTTGTCCTGCACGGCCTTGAGCTCGGCCTCGGTGGGCGCGGGCGGGGTCTCGCCCGGCTTGAGCGCGCTGACCTTGCTGCCCGGCTTGAGCCGGAATTGGCCTTCGGTCACCACCCGCTCGCCGGGCTTGAGGCCCTTGGTGATCTGCACGTGGCTGTCGTCCACCTCCACGCCCTGCACCACGGTGCGCATCTGCGCGGTGCTGTCGCCGCCCACTACGTAGACGTAATCGCCATCCGGGCCGCGCTGCACGGCCTGGGTCGGCACCACGGTGCCGCCGGAGATGGTACGCAGCTGCAGCCGCACGTTGACGAACTGGCCCGGCCACAGCGCGTTGTCGGCATTGCCGAAGATCGCGCGCGCACCAAAGGTGCCGCTGTCGGCGGCGATGCGGTTGTCGATCACATCGAGCTTGCCGTCGGCACTGATCACATGCGCATCGCCACGGTCCAGCGCGGCCACCGGCAACGGGGTGGCGGCCTGGCCGCTGCGCACTGCCGGCAGCTCGCGCTCGGGCAGGCTGAAGGACACGTAGATCGGGCGGATCTGGGTCAGGGTGACGATGGTGGAGGTGGTGCTGACGATATTGCCCACGTCCACGCCGCGGATACCGGCAATGCCGTCGATCGGCGCGGTGACCCGGGTGAACTGCAACTGCACCTGCGCCGAGCGCATCTGTGCATCGTCGGCGGCCACGGCGGCCTCGTACTGCGCCACCTGGTTGCGCTGGGTGTCCAGGTCGGTGCGCGACACGTACTGCTTGTAGGCCGGGTCATTGGAGCGCTGGTAGTTCACCCGCGCGGTGGCCAGCAGCGCCTGGTTCTGGCGCTTGGCGGCCAGCGCCTGGTCGTAGCTGGCCTGCAGCGTGCGCGGGTCGATCTGCGCCAGCAGCGCGCCCTTCTTCACTTCCTGGCCTTCCTGGAAATTCAGGCTCATCAGCTGGCCGGACACCTGCGGGTTCACCGTCACCGTGTTGAGCGCGGTCACCGTTCCCAGCGCGGTGGCGTACACCGGCACGTCCTGGGTGGCGGCGGGCACCACTGTCACCGGCACCGGGCCGCTGTTTTCGGTGCCATTACCGTCCGGCGCCCCTGGCCGCTTGCCCTGCTGGCCCCCGCCCATCATGCGCATTGCAACGAACACAACGACAAGCACCGCCACGACCAGCAGTGAGATCTTCCAGAAACGCGACATTCGACAACTCCTGATGGCGGGCCGGGCGCGTGGGTGCGTCCGTGGGGCGGCTGAGCAAAGCATATCGTCGCGCCCGCAGGTTGGAACGTTACTGAAGTAACGGGCCACCCCCTGCGCGACAGGCCGATTCACTGGCGTGGTGCTGCGGCAACGCGCCACGGTCGTTGTGGTTGACCGCGGGGCTGAATCGCACCCCACTGTGGCCCGGGCGCGGCGCCGGTGCACTACAGTGAGGCATCCCGATTGGAGAATGTTCAATGCGCCATCGCCTGCTTAGCAGCGCCCTGCTGCTTGCCCTGCCCACGCTTGCCGCCGCCCAGGCCGCGCCCCGGCCCGAAGTCCAGGCGGCTGCGGCGCCCTTGCAGGCCAAGGTGGTGCAGTGGCGCCGCGACTTTCACCAGCACCCGGAGTTGTCCAACCGCGAGGAGCGCACCGCCGCCACCGTGGCCGCGCAGTTGCGCAAGCTGGGCCTGAAGCCGCGCACCGGCATCGCCCATCACGGCGTGGTGGCCATCATCAAGGGCGGCAAGCCCGGCCCGAAGATCGCCCTGCGCGCGGACATGGACGCGCTGCCGGTCACCGAACAGACCGGCCTGCCGTTCGCCTCCAAGGCCACCTCCCAGTACCGCGGCGAGACCGTCGGGGTGATGCACGCCTGCGGCCACGACGCCCACACCGCCATCCTGCTCGGCGTGGCCGAGGCCCTGGTGGGCATGCGCGAACAATTGCCGGGCGAGGTGATGCTGATCTTCCAGCCCTCCGAGGAAGGCGCGCCGGGCAATGAAGAAGGCGGCGCCTCGCTGATGCTCAAAGAAGGCCTGTTTGCCGACTTCAAGCCGCAGGCGGTGTTTGGCCTGCATGTGTTCTCCAGCGTGCAGGCCGGCAAGATCGCGGTGCGCGGCGGCCCGCTGATGGCGGCCTCGGACCGGTTTGCGATCAAGATGATCGGCCGCCAGACCCACGGCTCGGCACCGTGGAACGGCATCGACCCGATCGTGGCCAGCGCCGACATGATCGGCACCGCGCAGACCGTGATCAGCCGCCGCGCCAATCTGTCCAAGCAGCCGGCGGTGGTCAGCTTCGGCGCGATCAAGGGCGGTATCCGCTACAACATCATCCCCGACGACGTGGAGATGGTGGGCACCATCCGCACCTTCGACGAAGGCATGCGCCAGCAGATCTTTGCCGACCTCAAGACCGTGGCCGAACACACCGCCGCCGCGCATGGCGCCAAGGTCGAGGCGCAGGTGCCCGACCAGGACGGCAACCCGGCCACCGTCAACGACCCGGCCCTGACGGCCAAGATGCTGCCCAGCCTGCAGGCCGTGGTGGGCGCGGACAACGTCTACGAGCCGCCGTTGCAGATGGGCGCGGAAGATTTCTCGTTCTACGCCCAGCAGGTACCGTCGATGTTCTTCTTCGTCGGTTCCACCGCCAAGGGCATCGACCCGGCCACCGCGCCCAGCAACCACTCGCCGCAGTTCCTGCTGGACGAATCGGCGCTGGATGTCGGCCTGCGTGCGCTGTTGCAGGTGTCGCTGGATTATCTGCAGCAGGGCTGAGGCTGGGTGATTTGGGAATCGGGAATCGGGAATCGGCTGGTTGGGCGATTCCTGGTTTTCAGGGGACGTGCCCGCTAGGCGACGGGCCGCGTGACGCGGCCCGATCGCCGCGGCGATCCAGGTGATTGCGCCCGCGTCGCCATACACCTCACGGCCAGCCCGGCCGCCCTAAAATGGCGGCATGAATACCCCAGAAGACTCCTCCCTCGGTCGTGAAGTCGCCTACCCGAGCGGCTACGACCCGTCACTGCTGTTTCCGATCCCGCGTGCGGCCGGGCGCGCGGCCATCGGCCTGCGCGGAGCGCTGCCATTTGTCGGCCGCGATCGCTGGCATGCCTACGAACTGAGCTGGCTGGATGCGCACGGCAAACCATGCGTGGCCACCGCCACCTTGCACGTGCCGTGCGAGTCGCCGGCGTTGATCGAATCCAAGTCGCTCAAGCTGTATCTGAACTCGCTCAACGCCACCCGCTTCAACAGCGCCGAAGCCGTACGTGCACGCATCGCCACCGATCTGTCCACACGTGCCGGTGCCGATGTGTCGGTGGAATTCGGATTGCCGCCGATCGATGCGGTGGGCGAGGGCGAATCGATCGACGCACTGGATATCGCCATCGACGATTACGGCCCGCCCAAGGCCGACTATCTGTCCACCCATGCAGGCACGGTGGTGGAGGAAGTGCTGACCTCTGCATTGCTCAAGTCCAACTGCCCGGTCACGGGGCAACCGGATTGGGCCAGCGTCACGCTGCGCTACCGCGGCGCGCCGATCGATCGCGAAGGATTGCTGCGTTATCTGGTCAGCTTCCGCGACCACGCCGATTTCCACGAACAATGCGTGGAGCGCATTTTTCAGGACCTGCTGGTGCGTTGCGCGCCGCAATGGTTGGTGGTGGAAGCACGCTATACCCGCCGTGGCGGACTCGACATCAATCCGGTGCGCACCTCGCCGCAGGTGCCCACGCCGCTATCGATCTTCCGCGACCTGCGCCAGTAAGGCGCACATTGCGGGTACTCGCGCCGGCTTCACGGCGGCGCGATCAGCACTTAACGGCGCTCCGCGCACCCTGCGCATCATCGTGATGGACAGGGAGCGCGGCAATGAATGTCGACAAGAAAGCAGATTTTTCCAATGTCACGTCCACGGTCGACAGCACCGCGGAGGTCGTGCCATCGCCGGATTTTTCCAATGTCCGTTCCAGCGTGGAAAGCACCGCGCAAATCATCGGCGACGAGTCGGTGACGGTGCAGGCAGGCGATAGCCTGTCGGTGATCGCCAAGCGCCATTACGGCGACGGCAACTTGTGGCCACGCATCTTCGAAGCCAACCGCGACACGCTGAAAGATCCCGACACGATCTTTCCGGGCCAGGTGTTGCGCTTACCGCCGAAAGCGTGACTACCGCGCTGCCCGCGCGATGCCGCGGCCTGTTGCACACCCCCTTACTGTGACTCTTGGAGATCGATCCCATGCGTAGCAAATCCGCATCCAGCACCTTGGTCCTTGCACTTGCCGGCGTTCTGGCACTGTCCGGCTGTCGCAAGGAAGCCCATGACGATTCCAGCGTGTCGCAGGATCCAACCTCTGGCGCCGCAACCTCCGACATTCCAGGCCCCGCGAGCACACCGCCGGCCGGTGACCAGGCCGCGCAGGGCACTGCCACCGGCGCCGCCAGCACTGATACGGCCGCAGCCAGTGGCGCGGCGGTCACGGTGTCCAGCGTGGCAGTGGGCAACAAGGCGGGCGCCGACAGGAGCGTGACGCCGGCCACCACACTGGGCAGCAAGGACACCATCATCGTTTCGGTGAAGACCGATGGCAGCGCCAGCAACGTGCCGGTTTCGGCCAAGCTGACCTTCCAGGACGGGCAGGTGGCGGGCGAGCAGAACGCGACACTGACCACCACCGGCGCGGAAACCACCAACCTGAGCTTCAGCAAGCCCGATGGCTGGCCGGCGGGTAGTTACACCGCGCAGGTCATGGTCGACGGCAAGCCGGCCGGCAGCCCGCAGACCTTCACCGTGAAGTAAGCCGCAGCGCGCTGCGCGGCCAGTACGCGCGCAGGTGTCAATCAAGCTCACCCATGCTGCGACTCTCTCCCGCAGCGTGGGACCTGAGGCGCGATCGAAAGTCGCGCCTTTTTTTTTGGCTGTATGCGTCTGCGCGGCAGCGTTTGCATTTCGTTACACCTGCATCCATAGCGATTGGACGCGTAGCGGGATGAAGCATCCGCCTGTGGTCGCTTTACCCGGGCAAGGCCCAGACGCGACAATGCCGTGCTGATCCATCGCCGCGTCCACGCGCGTCGGCCGCTCGGCGTGCCACCAGCGACCCCCGTCGCGCACGCCCACGGCCACCGCCGTGCGGACCGGTGCTCCTCCCGACCACAAGAGCTATCGCACCTCATGTCGAAGACACCGAAGATCATCTACACGCTCACCGACGAAGCACCCTTCCTGGCCACGCAGTCGCTGCTGCCGATCATCGATGCCTACACCGATACCGCCGGGATCGTGGTCGAGACCCGCGACATTTCGCTGGCCGGACGCATCCTGGCCCTGTTCCCGGAGCAACTGACCGACGCGCAGAAAATTGCCGACGATCTGGCCGAACTGGGCGCGCTGGCCACCACGCCAGAAGCCAACATCATCAAGTTGCCCAACATCAGCGCCTCGGTGCCGCAGCTCAAGGCCGCGATCAAGGAACTGCAGAGCCAGGGCTACGCGTTGCCGGCGTATCCGGATGAACCCAAGGATGCCGCCGAGCAGGACATCAAGACGCGCTACGACAAGGTCAAGGGCAGTGCGGTGAATCCGGTGCTGCGCGAAGGCAATTCCGATCGCCGCGCACCGCTGTCGGTGAAGAACTATGCACGCAAGCATCCGCACCGCATGGGCAAGTGGAGCAGCGAGTCCAAGTCGCATGTGGCGCACATGGACAACGGCGACTTCTTCGGCAGCGAACAGTCCACCACGCTGGCGCAGGCCGGCACGCTGAAGATTGAATTCGTCGGTGCCGACGGCAGCAGCAAGGTGCTCAAGGACGCCGTTGCAGTGAAGGCCGGCGAGATCGTCGATGCCGCCGTGCTGAGCAAGCGCGCACTGGCCAGTTTCATTGATGCGCAGATCGCCGACGCGAAGGCCAAAGACGTGCTGTTCTCGGTGCATCTGAAAGCTACCATGATGAAAGTCTCTGACCCGGTGCTGTTCGGCGTGGTCGTGGGTGAGTTTTACAAGAGTGCGTTGAGCAAGCATGCCGACGTGCTGAAGTCGGTTGGCTTCGACCCCAACAACGGCATCGGTGATCTGTACGCACGCATCGGCACGCTGCCAGATGACGTGCAGGCGCAGATCAAGGCCGACGTGCAGGCCGAGTACGCCCAGCGCCCGGGGTTGGCAATGGTCAACTCGGACAAGGGCATCACCAATCTGCACGTGCCCAGCGACGTGATCGTCGACGCATCGATGCCGGCGATGATTCGCGATTCCGGCCAGATGTGGAATGCGCAAGGCAAGCTGCAGGACACCAAGGCGGTGATCCCGGATCGCTGCTACGCCGGCGTGTACCAGGCGGTGATCGACGACTGCAAGGCGCATGGTGCGTTCGATCCGTCCACGATGGGTTCGGTGCCCAACGTCGGCCTGATGGCGCAGAAGGCCGAAGAATACGGCTCGCACGACAAGACCTTTCAGATGTCCGCCGCCGGCACCGTCAAGGTCACCGATGGCAACGGCACCACCGTGTTCGAGCACGCTGTGGAAGCGGGTGATTTGTGGCGCATGTGCCAGGTCAAGGACGCGCCGATCCAGGATTGGGTGAAGCTGGCGGTCGAGCGCGCCCGCCTGAGCGACACCCCGGCCGTGTTCTGGCTGGACAAGGCACGCGCGCACGACGCGCAGGTCATCGCCAAGGTCGAAACCTACTTGAAGGATCACGACACCAACGGCCTGGACATCCGCATCCTGCCGCCGGTGGAGGCCACCACCTTCTCGCTGGAGCGCATCCGCAAGGGCCAGGACACCATCTCGGTCACCGGCAATGTGCTGCGCGACTACCTCACCGACCTGTTCCCGATCATGGAGCTGGGCACCAGCGCCAAGATGCTCTCGATCGTGCCGCTGATGGCCGGTGGCGGGCTGTTCGAGACCGGCGCCGGTGGTTCGGCGCCCAAGCACGTGCAGCAGTTCGTCGAAGAGAACTGCCTGCGCTGGGATTCGCTGGGTGAGTTCCTGGCCCTGGCCGCCTCGCTCGAGCACCTGGGCAACCGTTACGACAACCCGTCCGCCACCGTGCTGGCGAAAGCGCTGGATGTGGCCAACGGGCAGTTCCTGGACAACAACAAGTCGCCGGCGCGCAAGGTTGGCGAGCTCGACAATCGCGGCAGCCATTTCTATCTGGCGATGTACTGGGCACAGGCCCTGGCCGCACAGACCGAAGACACCGCGCTGCAAGCCAAGTTCGCACCGCTCGCCAAGGCCTTGACCGAGAACGAAGCCACCATCGTGGCCGAGCTCAACGGCGCGCAGGGCAAGCCGGTGGAGATCGGTGGCTACTACCATCCGGATCTGGCCAAGGTCAGCGAGGCGATGCGTCCGAGCAAGACCTTCAACGACGTGTTGGCCACGCTCAAGGCCTGATCCCGCGCACCGCCTGTCGGTGCGTTAGTCAGTGCTACCTCCAAGGCCCGCCTCGCCAAGAGGCGGGCCTTGTCGTTTCAGCGAAATGGCGACAACGCCGTCATCGCCCGCACCAGCCGGCGTGCACGCCGCGCCATGCGGTGTTCGGCACGCTGCTGGCGCGCAGCGTCCGGCGCGACCGAGGCAGGTTGCGCTGCCTGCACGGCTGCATCCAGCGCCGTGTCCGGCTCTGCCAATTGCTGTGCAAGCGTCACGTCGGCAATGTGCCCGTGCTGGAACAGCAAGTCGGTAAAGATGCGCATGATCCTGCTCCCACTTGAGTGAAAGCCACAGTAGGCGCAGGCTGGGCGAGGCAAAAGCGAGGCTTTTGCAAGTCGGTGTTGAATTTCATTCAAGGGTGAGCCATGTCGCGTCCGCCGCTTCACGCATTGCAGGGATTCGTCAGTGCCGTGCGTCTGGGCAATCTGTCGCGCGCGGCGGCGGCGATGCACCTCACCGTCAGCGCGCTCAGTCACCAGGTGCGCTCGCTCGAACAACGCCTGGGGTATCCATTGCTGCAACGGCACGCACGCGGTGTCAGTGCCACGCTGCAGGGGCAACAGTTGCTCGATCGCATCGCACCGCATCTGGATGCCATTGCCGAAGCGTTCCAGCCGTTCGCTGCGCGCCGCGAAGACACGCTGACCCTGAGCATCACACCGTCGATGGCCTCGGCCTGGCTGGTGCCGCGTCTGGGTGGATTTCTGGCGCTGCATCCCACCATCGAGATCAACCTGTTCTCCAGCGAGCGACTGGTGGACTTCGAACGCCAGCAGCAGGTGGATGCCGGCATGCGCATCGGTGCCGGGCACTGGCCGGGCTTGATCGCCGAACCCTTGTTCGACGAGTGGCTGGTGCCCATGGCGAGCCCTGCGCTGATCGCGCGCATGGGCGGGGTCGATGCGCAGCCACTGCATCACTGGCCCTTGCTGGGCGACCCGGATGGCGACTGGCTGCGTTGGTTTGCAACCTTCGGCGGCGAAGCACCGCGCCGCTATGCGGCGGTGCTGGACGAATCCGAAGCGCACCATCGTGCCGCGCTGGATGGTGTGGGGGTTGCACTGGGGCGGGTGACGCGCGCGCGCTTGTTGCTGGCGTCCGGCCAGCTGGTGGCGTTGTCTGCGCAACGGCTCAAGACCAGCTGGTCGCATTACCTGGTGTATCCGGCGCGCTCGGCCTCGCATCGCGGTTTTCTCGCCTTTCGCGCGTGGCTGCAGGAGCAGGCGCGCGAGCATGCGGCGCACGCGCAGCAGGCGGCATCCGCCGTTTCCACGACACGCCGTCGCAAGCGCTGAGGACAGCCATGAACCAACTATCGTTACCACCGCAATCCGAGCGCCGCGCGCTGGCGATCGGTCGTGCTGTCTATGAGGCGTTTCAGGACTACCACGCGCAGTTTTCGCAGATCACCGCGCGTGCCAGGCAGCGCTTCGAAACGCGCGACTGGAGTGGCGCACGCGAAGATGCGGTGGCGCGGATCGCGCTCTACGATCAGTACATCAGCGAATGCATGTTGCGCCTGCGCGCCGTGTTGCTGGGGCAGGCGCACGATCGCGCGCTGTGGATGCGCGCCCGCACCCATTACGCGGAGCTGCTTACCGGCCTGATCGACCAGGAGCTGTACAAGACCTTCTACAACACGCTGACGCGGCGTTACTTCCGCACCCAAGGCGTGGATGCGCAGATCGAATTCATTGCGCTGGATATCGAGCCCACCGACGCCATTACCGTGCCGGTGGCACGGCATACCTACGCGGTCTCGCCTGGCCGGCTGACCGAGATGCTGGTGCGTGTGCTCGGCGATTATCCATTTGAGGTGCCGTATGCGCACCGGACCCGCTGCGCGGCGGCAATCGCGGTGCGGCTGCTGGACGACCTTGCCCATTGGGGCGAGCACCCGGTGCGCAGCGTGGAGCTGCTGGAGACGGTGTTCTACCGCGAACGCCGTGCGTATCTGGTGGGGCGGGTGTTCGGCGAACATCGCTTTTCGCCGTGTGTGATTGCGCTGGTCAACGACGATGCCGGGCTACGCGCCGAAGCGGTGCTGACGCGCCGCAGCGATGTCGCGCAATTGTTCAGTAATTCCCGCAGCTATTTCCAGGCGGATCTGACCACCGTCGGCGATGCGGTCGTGTTTCTGCGCAGCCTGCTCACGCATAAGCCCATCGACGAGCTGTACACGATGCTGGGGCGTGCCAAGCAGGGCAAGACCGAACGGTATCGCACGTTTTTCCGCCACTTCCAGGCCCATCCAGCCGAACAGCTGGTGCATGCCGACGGCACGCCGGGGATGGTCATGGTGGTGTTTACGCTGCCCAGCTATCCGTTGGTGTTCAAGTTGATCCGTGACCGCTTCGCATATCCCAAGACCATGAGCCGCGCGCAGGTTGAAGGCAAATACGAGCTGGTGTTTCAGCTCGACCGCATTGGTCGCCTGCTCGATGCGCAGCCATACCGGTTTCTGCGGTTTCCCATGGCGCGGTTCTCGCCTGCACTGCTGCAGGATCTGCAGAGCAGCTGTGCGATGAGCCTGAGCGAAGACGGCGACGATGTGCTGATCGCCCTGTGCTACGTGCAGCGCCGCCTGCGCCCGCTCAATCTGTATCTGCGCGAGCAACTGCCCGCCGCCGCGCATGCCGCCGCGCTGGACTACGGGCAGGCGATCAAGGATATGGCGCGCAACAACATCTTCCCCGGCGACATGCTGCTGAAGAACTTCGGCATCACCCGGCACCAGCGCGCGGTGTTCTACGACTACGACGAGCTGTGCCTGATCACCGAATGCACCTTCCGCGATTGGCCCACGCCCACCAGTTATGAAGAGCAGATGGCAGCCGAGCCGTGGTTTCACGTCGGTCCGCGCGACGTGTTTCCCGAGCGCTTTGCGTTGTTCATGGGCCTGCCGTCCTCGCAGCTGGAAGCGGTCAAGCACATGCATCCCGAATTGTTCGACCCGCAGTGGTGGCGCGGCCTGCAGGCACGCCTGCGCGAAGACGATTACCCAGACACGCCGCCGTATGCAGACGCCCAAAAGCTGGCATGACGATTCCGTTTGCGGCCATCGGCTGGTAAAAGAACGTTCCAAGACGAATGGCGTGTGGTCATGCAGTGGATGCAACGGTTGGGGCTGGTAGCGATGTTGGGGATGCTGTCGATTGGCCAGGTAGCGGCGCGCACGAGCGAGGCGACAGAACAGGTCGAGGCCAGCATGAATGTTGCGGGCGAATTGACGCTGACGCCGGATGGCACGGTCACTGCGGTGACGCTGACCAATGAAGACAGCTTGCCGCCAGCCGTGCGCAGCCGGATCAGGCAGTCGATTGCGGGGTGGCGCTTCGATCCGGTCACCGACAGTGGTACTGCCTTGCCAACCACGCTGCCGATGCGTCTGTTGCTGGTCGCCAAGCCTGGCGAGAAGAATCAGTATCTGGTTGCGATCCGCAGCGCTCACTTCGGTGGAGAGGCCAGCGATGGCAGCAGCGTGCGTGCCAGGGACATGACACCACCCAGCTATCCCAAGGCGCCGTTTCAGGATGGCGCGACCGGGATCGTGTATCTGCTGCTGAAGATCGGCCGCGACGGCAAGGTGGCGGATCTTGTCGCAGAGCAGGTCAACCTCACCGTGTCGATTCCCGCAGCCAAGCGCGAGCGCGTGCGCAAGATGCTTGCCGACGCGTCAATCGCCAAGGCACGCACGTGGACTTTCGATCCGCCTAGCGATGGGCCTGAGCGCACGGCGCCCTACTGGACCATGCGCGTGCCGGTGAGCTTCGATATCACCGACTCGATACGCGATCTGAGAAAACGGCAGGCCAGCTGGCGGTCCTATCTGCCAGGCCCACGCCAAAGCGCGCCATGGAGCGATCAAGGCGTGCTGGCGTCGGCCACTGACAGTCCGGATGCATTGCCCGACAGTGGGCTGTTCTCGGTACGTGGCGAAGGCGTGCGGCTGCTGACGCCGCTGCAAGGCGGCTGAGCAATCGGGAGCCGTGTCGCTGCGGCGTGGCGGCATGCGGGTCGACTGGATCGATGGTCACGCCAGGCGCCCAGGGCTCACGAGATGACGCCACGCAGTGCTGCCGATCAAGCCCCGCAGAGCACGAGTTGAGAGTCGCGGTGGCCTCACGCCTGAGCCAATTAATTCGGCCCATAAAAAAAGCCCCGCAGCGCGGGGCTTTTTCGTAACACACCAACCAACTGAACTCAGCGCTTCATTGAGCTGAAGAACTCGTCGTTGGACTTGGTGGTCTTCATCTTGTCCAGCAGGAACTCCATCGCGGCGATTTCGTCCATCGGATGCAGCAGCTTGCGCAGGATCCAGATCTTCTGCAGCAGCTCCGGCTCGATCAACAGATCTTCGCGGCGCGTGCCCGAGCGGTTGATGTCGATCGCCGGATAGACGCGCTTTTCGGTGATACGGCGGTTCAAATGCACTTCGCTGTTGCCGGTGCCCTTGAACTCTTCGTAGATCACCTCGTCCATCTTGCTGCCGGTTTCCACCAGCGCCGTGGCAATGATGGTCAGCGAACCGCCTTCTTCCACGTTACGTGCCGCACCGAAGAAGCGCTTCGGGCGATGCAGTGCATTTGCATCCACACCACCGGTGAGCACCTTGCCGGAGCTCGGCACCACGTTGTTGTAGGCGCGTGCCAGACGGGTGATGGAGTCCAGCAGGATCACCACGTCCTTCTTGTGCTCGACCAGGCGCTTGGCCCGTTCGATCACCATCTCGGCAACCTGCACGTGGCGTGCGGCCGGCTCGTCGAACGTGGAGGAGATGACCTCGCCGCGCACGGTGCGCTGCATTTCGGTCACTTCTTCCGGGCGCTCGTCGATGAGCAGCACGATCATGTGCACTTCGGGGTGGTTGGTGGTGATCGCCGTGGCCACCTGCTGCATCATCATCGTCTTACCGGCCTTGGGCGGGGAGACGATCAGCGCACGCTGACCCTTGCCCTGCGGTGCCATCAGATCGAGGATGCGGCCGGTGATGTCCTCGGTGGACCCATCGCCGCGTTCCAGGCGGAAACGCCGACGCGGGAACAGCGGGGTCAGGTTCTCGAACAGCACCTTGTTCTTGCTCGCTTCCAGCGGCTCACCATTGATGGTGTCCACGATCGACAGCGCGAAATAGCGTTCGCCGTCCTTGGGGAAGCGGATGCGGCCGGACAGATGGTCGCCGGTGCGCAGGTTGAAGCGGCGGATCTGGCTCGGCGAGATATACGTATCGTCCGGGCCGGCCAGATAGCTGGCCTCGGCGGCACGCAGGAAGCCGAAACCGTCGGGCAGGATCTCCAGCACGCCGTCGGCGGCAACGCCTTCGCCATGGCGGGTGAGCACCTTGAGCAGCGCAAAGATCACATCCTGCTTGCGTGCGCGGGCCACGCCTTCCTGGATGTTGAGCTGATCGGCGATATCCAGCAGCTTCTGCGCCGGCATCCGCTTGAGGTCGCTCAGCGAGTACGCCGGGAAGCCTTCCGGCACGGCCGGATGCGGACGCGCAATGAACGGCTCGTTGCTGCCATCGGACGAGGGCATGCCGCCTTCGCTCTCATTGCCGAAGCGGTCGCGGCCACGGTCGCGACGGTTGCGGAACCGGTCACGGCGGTTGCCCTGCTGGTTCTGGCCCTGGCCCTGGCCCTGATTCTGGCCTTGACCCTGCTGGCCTTGGCCTTGGCCCTGGTTCTGACCCTGGCCTTGCTGCTGGCGCTGCTGACCCTGACCCTGACCCTGACCCTGGCTTTGCGCCTGGTTCTGGTTTTGCTGCTGCTGCGCCTGGTTGAAGCGCTGCTGCTGCGACTGGCCGCCCTCGCGGGACTCGCCGTGCTGCTCGCCAGCATGCCCAGCCTGGGCTGCGCCGCCATCGCCAGACGACTGCGCCGGCGCCGATTCGGCTGCGGGCGACGTGGTCTGCGCGGGGCGCGGAGCCTCGGGAGCGGGGCTGCTGGGCAAGGGAAGATTGGGTTGTTGCGACCCGGCGTCGTCATGGGCGACGGCGGTCTTGCTGACACGTGGCTTGCGCACACGCTTCTCGACGGGGGCGTCAACGCTCCCGGTATCGGAGGAAGGATTCTCGGACAAGTGCTTGATTCCTCGCTAAGAGTGCGAGCGCCCGGCTGGGGGGCGAACTTTGGTGATGGGAGTCTAGAAGAGGTTTCTAGAGGGGTACGGCGGCGCACGAACGTGTGCCGGATCAACTGACACTACCACCGCCGCGCAGAGCGGCGCAAGCGTCTGCTAAAGCAGGAGTTAACTGCCGGCAAAACGCAGGGCGCCCATGGCTGGACGCCCTGTCACTCAGGCGGCCGCGCCGCCCAGGGTCTTGTCGATCATCTGGGTCAGCTGGCCCTTGCCAACTGCCCCGATCTGGCTTGCCTGGACCTCACCGTCCTTGAACAGCAACAGCATCGGGATCGAGCGTACGTGGTACTTGATGGCCAGAGCGCGGTTCTGGTCCACGTTGACCTTGGCAACCTTGAGCTTGCCCTGGTATGTATCGGCCAGATCGTCCAGCACCGGGGCGATCATCTTGCACGGGCCGCACCATTCGGCCCAAAAATCCACCAGGACCGGTTCGCCGGATTGCAGTACAGCTGTATCGAAGTCGGCATCGCCGACATGTTGAACCTTGTCGCTCACGTTGGGTCTCCTGGAAACCAAAACGGCCTACCCGACCGGGCAGGCCGCCACATTGCGGTAAACTGGGGCATTGCGCGACTGAATCAAGTGTCAGTCCTGAAGCCGCGCTGTCCGCCACAAGAGCCGCAGTTTGCGACGCTGTCGGCATCGATGCAAGCCGCGCCCGGGCTGCCCAGGGCGCCTCACGAAGACGGAATAATGAGCGACAAACCGCTGACCGATTTGACTTTTTCCTCGTTCGACCTGCATCCGGCGCTGGTCGCCGGGCTGGAGAGCGCCGGGTTTACGCGCTGCACGCCGATCCAGGCGCTGACCCTGCCGGTCGCCCTGCCGGGCGGCGACGTCGCCGGCCAGGCCCAGACCGGCACCGGCAAAACGCTGGCGTTCCTGGTCGCGGTGATGAACCGCCTGCTGATCCGCCCGGCGCTGGCCGACCGCAAGCCGGAAGATCCGCGCGCCCTGATCCTGGCGCCCACCCGCGAGCTGGCCATCCAGATCCACAAGGACGCGGTCAAGTTCGGCGCCGACCTGGGCCTGCGCTTTGCGCTGGTCTACGGTGGCGTGGACTACGACAAGCAGCGCGAGCTGCTGCAGCAGGGCGTGGACGTGATCATCGCCACCCCGGGCCGGCTGATCGACTACGTCAAGCAGCACAAGGTGGTCTCGCTGCATGCCTGCGAGATCTGCGTGCTGGACGAAGCCGACCGCATGTTCGACCTGGGCTTCATCAAGGACATCCGCTTCCTGCTGCGGCGCATGCCCGAACGCGGCACCCGCCAGACACTGTTGTTCTCGGCCACGCTCAGCCACCGCGTGCTGGAGCTGGCCTATGAGCACATGAACGAGCCGGAAAAGCTCGTCGTGGAGACCGAGACCATCACCGCCGCGCGGGTGCGTCAGCGCATCTATTTTCCCTCCGACGAAGAGAAGCAGACGCTGCTGCTGGGCCTGCTGTCGCGCAGCGAAGGCGCGCGCACCATGGTGTTCGTCAACACCAAGGCGTTCGTGGAGCGGGTGGCGCGCACCCTGGAGCGGCACGGCTACCGCGTGGGCGTGTTGTCCGGCGACGTGCCGCAGAAGAAGCGCGAGTCGTTGCTCAACCGCTTCCAGAAGGGCCAGCTGGAAATCCTGGTGGCCACCGACGTGGCCGCGCGCGGCCTGCACATCGATGGCGTCAAGTACGTCTACAACTACGACCTGCCGTTCGACGCCGAAGACTACGTGCATCGCATCGGGCGCACCGCGCGCCTGGGCGAGGAGGGCGATGCGATCAGCTTCGCCTGCGAGCGTTATGCGATGAGCCTGCCGGACATCGAGGCCTACATCGAGCAGAAGATCCCGGTCGAGCCGGTGACTACCGAGCTGCTGACCCCGTTGCCGCGCACACCGCGCGCAACAGTGGAAGGTGAAGAGGTCGACGACGACGCTGGCGACAGCGTGGGCACGATCTTCCGCGAAGCACGCGAGCAGCGTGCGGCCGACGAAGCGCGTCGTGGCGGTGGCCGTAGCGGCCCCGGTGGCGCATCGCGTAGCGGCAGTGGCGGCGGCCGTCGCGACGGCGCCGGTGCCGATGGCAAGCCGCGCCCGCCGCGTCGCAAGCCGCGCGTGGAAGGCGAGGCCGATCCGGCTGCGGCGCCCAGCGAGACGCCGGTGGTTGTCGCTGCTGCCGCAGAAACCCCTGCTGTCACGGCGGCCGACGGCGAGCGCGCACCGCGCAAGCGCCGGCGGCGTCGCAACGGCCGCCCGGTCGAAGGTGCCGAGCCGGTGGTGGCATCCACGCCCGTGCCGGCCCCCGCCGCGCCGCGCAAACCCACCCAGGTGGTGGCCAAGCCGGTACGTGCTGCGGCCAAGCCGTCGGGCAGCCCGTCGTTGCTGAGCCGCATCGGACGCAGGCTGCGTTCGTTGGTCTCCGGCAGCTGAGGTATTGCCGTATGGATCGCATCGCCGTGCACCGGCGATGCGACGCAAGCGCTGACGCTCCGGCATAATCGCTGGATGACCGTTCTGCGTTTTGACAACGTCAGCAAGCACTACGCCGGTGGCCACCAGGCGCTGACCGATGTCAGCTTCGAAGTGGCCGATGGCGAGATGCTGTTCGTGACCGGCCACTCCGGCGCCGGCAAAAGCACCTTGCTCAAATTGATCCACCTCAGCGAGCGGCCCAGCCAGGGCGCGGTGCTGCTGGGCGAACGCAACCTGCTCAAGGTGCGTGGCCGGCAGATTCCACTGCATCGCCGCCAGGTGGGTGCGGTGTATCAGGATCACCGCTTGCTCAACGATCGCAGCATTGCCGAAAACGTCGCCTTGCCACTGATCCTGCGCGGCACCCGCCGTGCGGAAATCGGCAAGCGCGTGCGCTCGGCGCTGGAACGGATCGGCCTGGCCCATCGCGAGAAGGCGCTGCCTTCGCAGTTGTCGGCCGGCGAACAGCAACGCGTGGGCATTGCCCGTGCCATCGTCGGCGAACCGCGCCTGCTGGTGGCCGACGAACCCACCGGCAACCTGGATCCGGCACTGGCCGCGGAAATCATGCAGCTGTTTGCCGAGCTGCCGGCGCGCGGCACCAGCGTGCTGGTGGTCAGCCACGACCTGGCGCTGCTCAAGCAGATGCGCAAGCGCGTGCTGATCCTGGACCACGGCCGGCTGGTCGACGACATCTCGCCGCAGGACCTGGCCGAATGAGCAAGCTCGCCAATACCGAATCGGTGGCCCCCTCGCGGTTCGGCGTGTGGATCGACCACCATCTGCACAGCATCGCCTTCAGCCTGGGCCGCGCCATGCGCAAGCCGTGGGCCACCTTGCTCACCATCGTGGTGATGGCGCTGGCGCTGGCATTGCCGCTGGGGCTGTCGATCGCGCTGGATAACGTCAAGCTGCTGGCCGGCAGCGTGCAGCAGTCGCGCGAGATCAATCTGTTCCTCAAGGTGGACGTGGCCGCCGATGCGGCCGAGCGCCTGGCCGGCGAGCTGCGTGCACGTGCGGACATCGCCCAGGTGGCGGTGCGCACGCCCGCGCAAGGCCTGGCCGACCTGCGCGAGAACGCCAAGCTGGACGAAGCGATCGATGCGCTCGGCGACAACCCGCTGCCTACGCTGCTGATCGTCACCCCGGCCGATGCCACCGACGATGCGCAGCTGGCCGCCGCCTTGCAGGCTTTGCCGCAGACCGACCAGGTGCAACACGACGCGCTGTGGCGCAAGCGCCTGGATGGCTGGCTGCACTTCGGCGAACGGCTGGTGCAGGTGCTCTCGGCCCTGCTCGGCATTGGCGCGGTGCTGGTGGTCGGCAATACCGTGCGGCTGGATATCCAGTCGCGGCGCGAAGAGATCGGCGTGCTGCAGCTGCTGGGTGCCAGCGATGGCTTCATCCGCCGCCCGTTCCTGTATCTGGGCGCGTGGTACGGGCTGGGTGCCGGCGCAGTCGCGCTTGCTCTGATCGCCGCTTCCGGGTTTGCATTGCGTACGCCGCTGGCCACGCTGGCCGACAGCTACGGCAGTTCCTTTACCCTGCACGGACTGGATCTGCTGCATTCTGCGATGGTGTTGGTGGGTACCCTGGTGCTGGGTTGGCTGGGTGCCTGGCTGGTCACCGGCCACTTCCTCCGTCAGACCCGCCCCACCGAGACCTGAGACCTGCCATGCATCCACCAGATCTCAAACACCTGATCAGCGACGCACCGCGTGTGATGGTGGTCGATGGGTCCAAGCTGGTACGCAAGCTGATTGCCGACGTGCTCAAGCGCGACTTGCCCAATGTGCAGGTGATCGGCTGCGCCAGCATCGCCGAAGCACGCGATGCGCTGGAGGCCGGTGCGGTGGATCTGGTCACCACCTCGTTGTCGTTACCCGATGGCGACGGCCTGACGCTGGCGCGCAGCGTGCGCGAAGCGGCCGGCCAGGCCTATGTGCCGGTGATCGTGGTCTCCGGCGATGCGCAGCAGCATCTGGTGGAGCGCCGCTTCACCGAGTACGTCACCGATTATTTCGACAAGGCGCTGGGCCACGAGGCGCTGGCGACCTTCATCCGCGGCTACGTGCAGCCCGAGCCGGTGGTGGGCGCCACCGTGCTGTACATCGAAGACAGCCGCGTGGTGGCCGAAGCGACCAAGCGCATGCTCGAGCGCCAGAGCCTCAAGGTGGTGCATGTGCTCACTGCCGAAGACGCGTTCGCGCTGCTCACCGCCGAATCGTTGGGCCGCACCGAGCGGCGCATCGACGTGGTGCTGACCGACGTCACCCTCAAGGGCGAGCTCAACGGGCGCGATGTGGTCGAGCGCATCCGCATCGATTTCGCCTACGGCAAGCGCCGCCTGCCGGTGCTGGTGATGACCGGCGACACCAACCCGCGCAACCAGTCCGAGCTGCTGCGGGCCGGCGCCAACGATCTGGTGCAAAAGCCCATCGAAGAACGCCTGCTGGTGACCAAGGTGCTGTTCCAGCTGCGGCTGGCGCGCCTGGAGGATCAGGCCGTCACGCTATGACCGAAGGCGAGGGGCGTATCCAGCTGGAACCGTCGTGGAAGGCGCGGGTGGGGGAGTGGTTGTTGCAGCCGCAGATGCAGGAGCTGTCCGCGTTCCTGCGCCAGCGCAAGGCTGCCAATGCGCGGGTGTTCCCGCCCGGCCCGCAGATCTTTGCCGCCTTCGATGCCACCCCGTTCGAGCAGGTCAAGGTGGTGGTGCTTGGCCAGGACCCGTACCACGGCGAAGGCCAGGCGCATGGGCTGTGCTTTTCGGTACTGCCCGGGGTGCCGGTGCCGCCGTCGCTGCTGAACATCTACAAGGAAATCCAGGACGACCTGGGCATTCCGCGCCCCGACCATGGCTACCTGATGCCGTGGGCACGCCAGGGCGTGCTGCTGCTCAATGCGGTATTGACGGTGGAGCAGGGCCGCGCCGGTGCGCACCAGAACAAGGGCTGGGAAGGCTTCACCGACCATGTGGTGGAAACCCTCAACCGCGAGCGCGAGGGCCTGGTGTTCCTGCTCTGGGGCAGCTACGCGCAGTCCAAGGGCAAGATGATCGACCAGGCACGCCACCGGGTGTTCAAGGCCCCGCATCCGTCGCCGTTGTCGGCGCACCGCGGCTTCCTGGGGTGCAAACATTTCTCCAAGACCAACGACCATTTGCAGCGGCGCGGGCTGAGCCCGATCGACTGGTCGTTGCCGCCGCGCGCGGCGCTGGATCTTAGCCTCGCCGGCGGCTGAACGGGCTGGGCCGTTGCGCCTGGCAAGTAAGCGATTTGTCACGATCCGCGAGCGATGACGGTGGTAGCGTAGGCACCTGAATCGAGGCGGCACGGATTGGAACAGCACCGGCGCCGGAAACCCGAACGTCCTATAAATGGAACGCTGGAACTTTTTCTGTACCCAGCAGTCCAATAGTTCGACTGCTAAGATGGTGCCCTATGAACCAGATCACCTCGACTGCCCTTGTGGCAAACAATCTCCCGATTCCCAGTGCGCTCGGTTCGCTGGACGCCTACATCGGTGCCGTGCACCAGATCCCGGTGCTGTCGGTCGATGAGGAACAGAATCTGGCCCGCCGCTTCCGCGACGAGCTGGATCTGGACGCAGCGCGCGAATTGGTCCACTCCCACCTGCGCTTCGTGGTGCACGTGGCCCGCGGTTACAACGGCTACGGCCTGCCGCTGGGCGACCTGATCCAGGAAGGCAATATCGGCCTGATGAAGGCGGTCAAGCGCTTCGACCCGGAAATGGGCGTGCGCCTGGTCAGCTTTGCGGTGCATTGGATCCGTGCCGAAATGCACGAGTTCATCCTGAAGAACTGGCGCATCGTCAAGGTCGCCACGACCAAGGCGCAGCGCAAGCTGTTCTTCAACCTGCGCAAGTCCAAGACGCGCCTGGGTTGGCTCAATGCGTCCGAGGTGACTGCGGTTGCCAAGGACTTGAACGTCTCCGAGCGCGAAGTGATGGAGATGGAGTCGCGCTTGTCCGGTCGCGATATCGGCTTCGATGCCTCGTCGGACGAAGACGATGACCACGGCCCGCCGTCGCCGGTGAGCTACCTTGTGGCCAACGAGGAAGACCCGTCGCAGGCCTATGAGCGGCACGACAGCGAAGACAATCAGCTGCAGTTGCTGCGCGAAGGCATGGCCGGTCTGGATACGCGCTCGCGCGACATCGTCAAGCGTCGCTGGCTGGATTCCGAATCCAAGGTGACATTGCAGGAGCTGGCCGACGAGTACGGCGTATCCGCCGAGCGTATTCGCCAGATCGAAGCGAACGCGCTGAAGAAGATGAAGGCGCTGTTCGTCGCCTGATCCGGTGTGACATTGCCAGTGATGCAAAACGGCCCGGTCTTCCGGGCCGTTTTGCATTGTGGGCGTGGCGGGCAAGCGGTGCGTTTGTGTGTTGACGTCTCATCGGCCCAGCAACGCCATGCACGCAGCACGGCCGCAACGGCAGCCGTTACGAATCGTCAGGGCACCGTTGGAGCAACGCCGGTTGCGCGCAGCGCTACTCCGGTAGCCGTGCCACCGGCAGATGCCAGCCGTAGCGGATCGCCATGAAGCGCAGGCCAAAGCACACACCGGCACCGGCGGTCAGCGACCAGGACTGCGGCAGGCCGAGAACATGGCCGATCGCGACCAGGCCGCCGCCGGCCAGCGCCGCCACCGCATACAGTTCGGCCTGCAATACAACCGGGGTGCGCGCGACCAGCAGGTCGCGGGCGATGCCGCCGCCGATGCCGCTGAGCATGCCGAGCAGCGTCGCACTGAGTGGGCTGAGCTGATAATCCAGCGCCTTGCTGGTGCCGTAGACCGCAAACAGCGCCAGCCCTGCCGCGTCGAACAGCTGCACCGGATTGCGCAGGCGCTCCACGGCGGTGTGCCAGTAGAAGCCGGCGATACCGGCCAGGCAGGCGGTGATCAGATAGTGCGGGTGTACCAACGCCGCCGGCGGCGTGGCACCGATCAGCACATCGCGCACGATGCCGCCGGAAACCGCCGCCGCACAGGACAGCACCAGCACGCCAAACAGGTCCAGGCGGTTGCGCACCGCCACGGTGGCGCCACTGAGCGCAAACACGAAGGTGCCGAGCAGATCCAGCAGGAACAAGACAGTGGCCACGGCACAACGGTCGACAGCGGGCGGCACAGCATCGCGCACCGCCCGCCGGCTGTCATCTGTCCTTGCTGGGCGGTGGCTGGTCGGTGCCGCCGAAGATGATGCGTGCGGCGCGCTGGTAGCTCCAATACGCCATGGCCCAGTTCACCAGCACCACGAAACGGTTGCGGAAGCCGATCAGGAAATAGACGTGCGCGGCCAGCCAGAACCACCAGGCCACGATGCCAGAAAGCTTGAGCTTGCCGACATGCACGATGGCAGCCATGCGCCCGATCGTGGCCAGGTTGCCGAAGTCCTGGTAATGGAAGGCCGGCGCGGCCTGGCCGCGCTGGCGTGCGCGGATCGCCTTGGCGATGTGCTTGCCCATCTGCTTGGCCGCCGGCGCCACGCCGGGCACGGGCCGCCCGTCCTGTTGTACCGAGGCCAGATCACCACCGACGAAGATCTCCGGGTGGCCGGGCACGCTGAGGTCCGGTTCCACCAGCACCCGGCCGGCGCGGTCCAGTGGCACGCCCAGGGTGCGCGCCAACGGCGAGGCGGCCACGCCAGCGGCCCAGACCACGGTGCGCGCCGGCACGAAGGTGTCGCCCAACTGATAGCCGAACGCATCGATGTTGGTCACCGGTGTGCCGGTGTGCACCTCCACGCCCAGACGTTCGAGCTGCTTGCGCGCCTTGTCGGTGAGGTCGTCCGGGAAGGACGGCAACACGCGCGGCCCGGCCTCGACCAGGCGCACGCGGGCCTGTTGCGGGTCGATATGGCGGAACTCGTTCTTCAGCGTGTGGCGGGCGATTTCGGCCAACGTGCCGGCCAACTCGACCCCGGTCGGGCCGCCGCCAACCACCGCAAAACTCAACCAGGCCGCGCGCGCGGTCGGGTCGGCTTCGGCTTCGGCGCGCTCGAAGGCGAGCAGCAATTTGCGGCGTAGCACCAGCGCGTCATACAAAGTTTTCAACCCGGGCGCGTGCTCGGCCCAGTGATCGTTGCCGAAATACGCGTGGGTGGCGCCCGTGGCCAACAGCAGCATGTCGTAGTTGACGGTGTTGCCGTCGGCGAGCACCACGGCGCGGCGGTCGGTGGCAATTTCGGCCACATCGCCAAGCAGCACTTCGACATTGCGCTGCTCACGCAGGATGTGGCGCAGCGGGGCGGCGATGTCAGGCGCCGAGAGGCCGGCGGTGGCCACCTGGTAGAGCAGCGGCTGGAACAGGTGGTGATTCTGGCGGTCGATCAGGGTGATGCGGATGTCCGGATCGGCGAGCGCGCGGGTTGCCCATAAACCGGCAAAACCGCCACCGACCACGACCAGATGCATCGGCGCTCGGGAGGGGGATGAGGTCATCGTCAGGTCCGATGGATCGCAACGTGGGCACGCAAGGATGCAACAGCGGCAATGAATGTGGCGCGTCGGGCAGGGCCCGCCTGCGGCATCATGTCGCATCTCGCTCACCTGGTCACCGTATGTCAACCTTGCCGCCGCCGTTGCCGCTGCTCGCATCACCACCTGCCGCCGTTGCGCCTGCGCGCGTTTCTCAGCGCAGCCCCGCGACCGTTGCGTTGCTGATCGTGTTGGGCGGTGTAATGACGTTCGGAGTGGTGGTGCTGGGCGTGATCGCCTGGATCGCGGTCGCCGGGTGGTCGATCTTTTCCGAGCAGGCCCAGGCCGCGCTGCAGGCCGACGCGGTGGTGCAGCAGCACATCGGAAAAATCGACACCATGGAGGTCGATGTGCTTGCTACTGGTGCGGCGCCTGGCGGTGACGAATTCGTGTTCTCCGTCACTGGCGACCGCGGGCGTGGCAAGGTCAGTGCGACCTGGGTCAGTGACGGTGCCGAGCGCGAGATCCTGACCGAGGGCGTGCTGACCATGCACGATGGTCGCGAGTACACGCTGCCGGCGGAGCAGGCGTCCGACAGCGACAGCGAGACCGAAATCGAATCCGCCGAGTCTTTCGAGGAGCAGACATGATCGACAACCCCGATAAACGCATCGCACTGCTGATCGATGCCGACAACGCGCCGGCCGGCAAGATCGACGTAGTGCTGGCGGAAGTGGCGCGCTACGGCGTGGCCAATGTGCGCCGCGCATATGGCAACTGGAAAAGCCCGCACTTGAAAAGCTGGGAGGCGGCATTGCACGAATACGCGATCCGCCCGATCCAGCAATTTGCCTACAGCTCCGGCAAGAATGCCTCGGACATGGCGATGGTGATCGATGCCATGGACCTGCTGTACGCGCGCAACCTGGACGGGTTTGCGATTGTTTCCAGCGATGCGGATTTCACCCCGCTGGTGATGCGCCTGCTCACCGACGGCATGAAGGTGTATGGCTTTGGCGAGAAGAAAACGCCCGCGCCGTTCGTCAATGCGTGTTCCAAATTCACCTATGTCGAAGCACTCGGCGAGCAGGCTGCCGCGGCCAGCGACACCGCCGCAGGCCGCAAGGATGCCACCGCGCTGCGCGGCGATACACGGCTGGTGCAGATGCTGCGCAACGCGATCGACAGTGCCTGCGAAGACGACGGTTGGGCGCATCTGGGGGCCGTCGGCAAGCAGGTGGCCAATCAGGCCTCATTCGATCCGCGCAACTACGGCTACCGCAAGCTCAGCGATCTGGTGCGCGCCATCGGTCTGTTCGAGATCAAGCAGGACGAACAGGCGTTGTGGGTGCGCGATGTGCCCAAGGGCAATCGCCCCAAACAACCCCCTGCTACTGCGGCCCCCGCGCCGGCCGCAGCCAAACGCGGGACGCGTGGTGCACGCAGTGCGCCGAAGCCGGCGGTGGAAAAATGACCGACGAACGCATGGCGACCGCACACGCGCCAGCGGGCGATGGCATCACGTTGTGGGGGCGGCGCAATTCCAGCAACGTCCGCAAGGTGCTGTGGTGCCTTGAAGAGGCGGGCGTTGCGTATACCTCGATCGAGGTAGGCGGCGCATTCGGCGGAAACGACACACCCGCGTACCGCGCATTGAATCCGAACGGGCTGGTGCCGGCGCTGCAGGATGGCGCGCTGGTGCTGTGGGAATCCAACGCGATCGTGCGCTATCTGGCGGCGCGTTACGCACCGGCGCTGTACCCCGCACTCACCGGCCACGCGCGCGCTGGGCGACCGCTGGATGGACTGGACCACGTCGACCTTTGCCGGCGTGTTTCGTGATCTGTTCTGGGGCGTGGTGCGTACCCCGCAGGCCGAACGGGATGCCACACGGATTGCCACAGCGCTTCAACGCTCCGGCGAGCTGCTCGCAGTTGCCGACGCTGCGCTGGCACAGCAGCCGTATCTGTCCGGCGACGACTTTGCGATGGGTGACATTCCGTTGGGCAGCTTTATCTACGCGTGGTTCGAGATGCCAATCGAACGGCCCGAGTTGCGGCATCTGCACGCCTGGTATCAACGATTGCGTGCGCGGCCGGCCTACCAGCGTGGCGTGATGACGCCGCTGACTTGAGTTAGCAAGCGTACTGATCTTGAGCCGTTGAAGGTGCGAGGGGCCGAGCACCGTCAGATGCGTCGATATGATCCGAATGTTGCGGCACATTGGGATACGTATAGCGCCCGCGTTGGTAGGAGCGCACTGGCGCGCGATGGGGCATTACCGAGAAAGCTTCATCGCGCGCGAGCGCGCTCCTACCGGGCGTGTTTCTGTTTGAGGGCAGGCGGCTCGACAACGGATGCAATAAACGACCAATGCCCTTGCAACGCACGGATGCTGCGACACATGGAGACATGGAGTCGCGGCAGCTTTGGTAGGAGCGCGCTTGCGCGCGATGGGGCATTACCGGTAACGCTTCATCGCGCAAGCGCGCTCCTACCAAACGCGTGTTCGTTTGCAGTCAGCCGCCTCGACCCCTGCCTCAATACAGATCGATCGGGTCCACATCCAGCGACCAACGCACCCGGCGCGCTTGCGGCAAGGCGTGGATGGCCGGCATCTGCGCGTCCAGCACCCGATGCAGCGCAGAGCGTTGCGCTGCCGACAGCAGGAGTTGGGTGCGCTGGAAACCGGCGCGGCGCGGCATCGGCGCCGGCATCGGCCCGTAGCATTCCACCGGCGCGATGGCCGGCGAGGGGGCTGGTGTCTGCTCGCCCACCAGCGCACGCACCGCGATCAGGAACTGATTGGCCGCGGCCACATCCTTGGCTTCGGCACGGAACAAGGCCAGATGCGCGAAGGGCGGGAAGCCGGCCGCTTCGCGCTGCAGCAGTTCGGCATCGGCAAACGCGTGGTAGCCGCCGTTGACCAGGGTCTGCAGCAACGGATGCTCGGGGTGATGGGTCTGCAACCACACCTCGCCGGGGCGGTCGGCGCGGCCGGCGCGGCCGGCGACCTGGATCAGTTGCTGGGCCAGCTTCTCGGCGGCGCGGAAGTCGGCAGAGAACAGGCCTTCGTCGATGCCCACCACCACCACCATGGTCAGCCGGGGCAAGTCGTGGCCCTTGGCCAGGATCTGGGTGCCGACCAGGATGCCGGCGTCGGTGCCGAGGCGGGCGAGCTGGGTTTCCAGCGCGTCGCGGCGCTGGGTGGTGCTGCGGTCGATGCGCACCACCGGCGCTTCCGGGAAGGCCTCGACCAGGCGCTCCTCCAGCCGCTCGGTGCCGATGCCCTGCGGCTGCAACGCCAGGCTGGCGCAGGCCGGGCAGGCCAGCGGCGCCGGTTGGCGCGCACCGCAGTGGTGGCATTGCAGGCGGCGGCCGCCGGCATGCACGGTCATCGGGGTCTGGTGCAGCGGCGTGCTGCAGCGTTGGCAGGCGGCGGTCCAGCCACAGTCATGGCACAGCAGCACCGGCGCATAGCCGCGCCGGTTCTTGAACACCAGCACCTGCTCTCCGCGCGCCAGGGTGGCGCCGATGCCGGCCAGCACCTCCGGCGACAGGCCGTCCTTGAGCGGGCGCTTGCGCACGTCGAGCACGCGCACGCGCGGCGGCCGTGCATCGCCGGCGCGGCGCGACAGCCGCAGATGCCGATAGCGGCCGCTGTAGGCGTTGTGCAGGCTTTCCAGCGACGGCGTTGCGCTGCCCAGGATCACTGGCACATCCAGCGCCTTGCCACGCACCAGGGCGAAGTCGCGTGCGTGATAGCGGATGCCGTCCTGTTGCTTGTAGCTGCCGTCGTGTTCCTCGTCGATCACGATCAGGCCGGCGTTAGGCAGCGGCGTAAACACCGCCGAGCGCGTGCCGACGATCAGCTTGGCTTCGCCACGCCAGGCCGCGGCCCACACCCGCGCGCGCTCGCCATCGGAGAGCCCGGAATGCAGCGCATGCACCGGCACGCCCAGGCGCGCGCGGAAGCGGCCCAGCGTCTGCGGGGTCAGGCCGATTTCCGGCACCAACACCAGCGCCTGCTTGCCGGCGGCCAGGCAATCGGCGATCGCCTGCAGGTAGACCTCGGTCTTGCCGCTGCCGGTGACGCCGTCGAGCAGATAGGTGGCAAAGCCGCTGCCGGCGCGGATGGCGTCGGTGGCCGCCTGCTGTTCGTCGTTGAGCTGCGGCCCGGTGCCCGGGCGCGCCGGCAGCGTGTCGGCGGCCACCGCCACGCGCTCGGCGTAGCCACGCTTGGCCAGGTTGCGGGCAGCCTCGCGCCACTGCGGCAGCTGCTGCTCCAGCGGCTCTTCGGCGAGCGGGCCGGCCAGCAGCAGCGCGGCCAGCAGGGCCGGGCGGGTACCGGCGCGCAGGCTGCCGGCACCGGTTTGGCCGGCCTCGGTGAGTTGCCAGGCCCAGGCATGGGTGTCGGCCAATGGTTCGCCCCGGCGCAGCGGGCCGGGCAGGGCGCTGGCCTGGGCCTCGCCCAGCGGGGCATGGGTGTAGCGGGCAAGCCAGTGCAACGAACGGGCCAGCTCATCGACCAGCAGCGGTGTGTCGTCGCACCAGTCCAGCGCCGCGCGCAGCCCCTCGGCCGACGGCTGCTGGCCGCGCTCGACGACCACCCCGATCAGCTCGCGCGGCCCAAACGGCACGCGCACCCGGCAGCCAACCCGGTCCGGACCGTCCACGTCGGTGTCTTGGGGGGGCAGGTAATCGAACAATTGCGGCAGCGGCACCGGCAGGGCGACGCGCAAGGTGGTGACTGGAGCGGACATCCGACCAGTCTAACGACCCTGTCCAGTGCCGGCAGCGGAGCGCACCGCGCAGCCCGGAGCGGCCTGTTCAGTTGCGGCAGCTTTCTGTGACCGAAGTGATAAATCCGACGTAAACCCATGTGAGGGTTGGAGAAACCGGTTTATCCACACTGCCTGTGGATAAGCCTGTGAATTAGTCTCGTGCTCCACGCCGTGAAGGCGGATTCACTAGCCTTGGCAACCCGTTGGACATTTTTTCGCCATCTACCATAAATGGATAAGTATCAAAGACTTAGGCGTGAAACAAGAATGCAACACGGAAAAACCGACAGTTGACAGACGGCGGCGTATCGGCATGTCTGCCGCTGTGCACAACGTACGTGGGCGGCGGCCACGGCAGGAGCAACGGTGTGTGGATCTGTCAAGCCATCGGCGGGGATCATTTGCGTCGGTATCATGCCGGCCGATGCTGGAGTTCTCATGACCGTAGTCCCCGACGCCCCCGTCACCCCCACCGCGCTGTCAGCCTTTTTGCGCGGTGTCGAACGCCGGGGGCTGGTGCTGGCGCAGTTGCAATGCGGCGATGACGCCGCCGCCGAGCGGGCCCTGGCCGCCGCGCTGCGTGCCTTCAGTGGGCAAGCCGCCGGGCGGCCGATGGCAGGCTGGCCAATGCGCTTCTGGAGCCTGCTGGCGGCCGCGCCGCCGCTGCGGCGCGAGCCGATGCCCGGCACCTGGTTGCCACCCTTCACCGCCCTGGGCCGGATGCAGTCAGCTGACCGCCTGGCGCTGCTGCTGCGTATCGTCGGCGGGCTGCAGGAAGCCGACGCCAGCGAAGTGCAGGGCATGGAGACCCCCGCGTACCAGGCTGCGCTGGCGCGTGCCTGCCCCCGCGATGCGGCCGGTAACCCGGATGCGCAGGCCTGGCGGGCATTGGCCGAGGCCGCTCAGGCCGAATTGCGTGAGTTGAGCCCTGGGCAATTGAGCCGGCTGACTCAATTGCGGGAGTCGGCCCTGGCCGGCATGCCGTTGCAGCCGGCCCAGGACGGCGCCTCCGGCCCAGCGGCATCGGCTCCCGCGCGCAGCGAACGGCCCGCCGATCTGCGCGCGCGCGCCCGTGCCGCACGCCGGCAATGGACATGGCCACGCATCAACCGCCGCCATGCCGGCATCGCGCTGGCGCTTGTAGCGCTGGTGCTGTTGGTGGGGGCGCTCGGGTGGTGGTGGACGCATCGCCGCCCCGCCTTGCCGCCGGAGCCGGTGTCGCAGGCGCCCGCGGGCGTCCTGCACGTCACCGACGCGGCCCCGGTGCTGGTGGAGGAATTACCGGCCGCCAACCTTCCCGATGCCGTCGCTGCGCCCGGCCTGGATGCGCGTGACCAGGCAATGCTCGCCGACCCGGATCTGGAGCTGGCGCGCTCGGCCGACCTGTACGCCTGGTACGCCGCCGGGCACCCGGTGCCACCGGACGAATCCGGCGCCCACGCCACTGCGGCCGAACGTCCGTCGAGCGAACTGGAGACGGTCGATGACCAAAACTAACTGGTGCGGCCTGTGGCTGGCTGTCATGGCCGGTGCCGCAGGGGCGCAGTCGTTGCCCGCGGCACTGGACGAAACGCCGGCCGGGCCGGTGGCTACCCCGGCAGCGCCCGCCGTGCTGGCCCGGAGCATTCCCAGCGCTGCGCAGCAGCGGGCGCGATGGGATGCGCTGACGCCCGCCCAGCGCACCGAGCTGCGCGCCCGCTACGCCGCCTGGAAGGCACTGACCGCCACCGACAAGGTGGTCTTGCGGCAAGCGCGTGAGCGCCTGCAGGCGCTGCCGGACGATCAGCAGCGCGCGCTGCGCACGCAGTTCGGCGCCATGGACCGGCTGCATCGCGATGGCTGGCGCCTGGGCTCGCAGCTGGGCAACTTCTATCCGCAACTGCAGCCGCTGATCGGTTATGTGCCGGTCGCCCAGCGCGATGCACTGCTCGGCGTCCTGCGCAGCCTGGATGCCGGTCAGCTGGAGCAACTGGCGGTGCTGGCGCAGCGCACCCCGCCGCAGGAACGCGATGCCTTGCGCGATGCCTTGCTGGCCGAGTCGGCCGCAACCCGGTCGACCTGGCTGAAGCGCCAGCTGGCGCGCTGATTAGAGGGGCCGCTCGTGGCGGCCGTAATCGCACTCGCGCGGTGAGCGCGTGGGCGTCAGGCAGCCCGCGTGCGGGGTCATCGTGTGTTGACCGCCGCCGCCGGTACGGCTCCGCTGCCAGTGGCCTCCGAGGCGGGCGGTCCAGGCGCCTTCCCCGATTAATCAAACGCGCGTCTCACGCACTCCGCGCACGTTGCAGCGCCGCGCCGTCACCCGCAACGCCAAGCACTGACGACAGACGTCACCGCTTCGGTCAGCGACACGCTCACCACGCATGGCCCGCACCGCAAGTGCAGGTAAGATAGCCGCCCCCACGCGACCCGGTGCCAGCGCCGCCAGGCACGGCCGTAGTCCGCGTGGCGATCGGTTCTGCAATGTCTGTCCCTCACTCGTCCCCGTCGGCAACGCCACGCTTTGCAGCGGAAGTGCGTACCACCGGCCTGCTCGCGCTGCCGCTGGTGCTCGGCCATGTCTCCACCGGCCTGATCGGTTTTGTCGACAACGTGATCGCCGGCCACCACGGCACCGCCACGCTGGCCGCGGTCACCATCGGTACCTCGTTGTTGTGGCTGCCGATGCTGGTGCCGATCGGCACATTGATCTCGCTCACCGCCTCGGTGTCGCAGTTGCTCGGTGCCGGCCGCGAGCGCGAGATCGGCCCGTTGTTCCGCCAGGCGCTGTGGCTGTCGCTGGGCCTCGGCGCACTGATGTTTGGCTTTCTCACCGCGGTGCCGCCGTTGCTGCCTACCTTCGGGATCGCGCCGGACATCGTGCCCGGCGCCACCGACTTCCTGCACGCGGTGCGCTGGGGCGGGCCGGCGCTGACGTTCTACTTCTGCATGCGCTACCTCAGCGAAGGCATGCACTGGACGCTGCCGACCATGCTGCTGGGCTTTGGCGGGCTGCTGGTGCTGGCGCCGCTGGGCTACGTGCTGACCTATGGCAAGTTCGGCTTCGCCGAGCATGGTGCACAGGGGCTGGGCATGGCCTCGGCCATCACCATGTGGGTGCAGGCGATTGCCTTCGCGCTGTATCTGTGGCGCTCGCGGCGCTTTGCGCACCTGGAGTTGTTCACCCATCTTGAAGGCCCGCGCTGGCGGGCGATTGGCGAGCTGTTGCGCACCGGGTTGCCGATCGGCATCACCGTGTTGATGGAAGGTGGGCTGTTCATCGTCACCGCGTTGCTGATCGGGCGGCTGGGCTCCACCGAAGCGGCCGCGCACCAGATCGCGATCAACGTCTCGCAGCTGTGTTTCATGATCCCCGTGGGCGTGGCCGAAGCCACCACCGTGCGCGTCGGCCACGCGGTGGGCCGTGGCGATCCGCTGGGCATGCGCCGCGCGGCCTGGGCCGGCTACGCCATCGTGCTGGGCACGCAGGCGGTGTCTGCCAGCATCCTGTTGCTCGGTCACGACGCCATCGTGGGCGTGTATACCAACGATGCCGCAGTAGCTGCGCTGGCATCGGTGCTGTTGTTGTTCGCGGCCACGTTCCAGTTTCCCGACGGCATCCAGGTGTTGTCGGCCGGCGCTTTGCGCGGGCTCAAGGACACGCGCGTGCCGATGTTCCTGGCGATGTTTTCGTACTGGGGCTTAGGCATGCCGCTCGGTGCCGGGCTCGGCCTGGGGCTGGGCTGGGGGCCGCAAGGGATGTGGATCGGGCTGATTCTGGGCCTGACCGCCGCCGCGATCCTGATGGGCTTGCGCTTCCGCCAGACCAGCCGCCGGCTGACTGCCGACGCGGCACCCTGACTTCCTGCGCATGCCCTGTACCGCGCGCAGCCGGTATGCTGGGCGCAACGATCGATCCATCGCGTCTTTCCGACGGAGTTTTCCATGAACCACCCCGTGCGTCGCAATCCCATCGCCACGTTTTTTGTCGGCCTGTGGGATGTGATGAATTTCACCCGACGCCTGATTTTCAACCTGGTGTTCTTCGGCTTCCTGTTCCTGTTGCTGCTGCTGTTTGTGGTGGCGATCGCCCGTGGCGATGGCACCAAACCGCTGGCTGCGCGCACCACCTTGGTGATCGCACCGGAAGGCACCCTGGTGGAGCAGTTCAGTGCGGATCCGGTGAGCCGTTCGCTGGCCAAGGCGGTCGGTGACAAGAGCGCCGAAGAAGTGCAGCTGCGTGACCTGGTGCGGGTGATCGAGGCCGCCGGCAAGGACAGCAAGATCGAGCGGGTGCTGTTGAACCTGGACAAGCTGCAGCCGTCCGGTTTCGCCTCCCAGCGCGAGGTGGCCAAGGCGTTGCAGGGGCTGCGCGCGTCCGGCAAGCAGATCGTCGCCTTCAGCGAAAGCATGAGCCAGGGCCAGTACCTGCTGGCCGCGCAGGCCAACGAGGTCTATCTCGACCCGATGGGCAGCGTGTTGCTCGAAGGTCTGGGGCGCTACCGCCAGTATTTCCGCGAAGGTCTGCAGGACAAACTGGGCGTGGACGTGCATCTATTCCGCGTGGGTGAATACAAGTCCGCCGCCGAGCCGTACATCCTGGATGCGGCCTCCGCCGACGCCAAGGAAGCGGACCTGTTCTGGATGAACGATGTGTGGCAGCGCTACCTGGCCGACGTGGCCACCGCACGCAAGCTGTCGCCAGCGCAGCTGGCGGCCGGCATCGACACGCTGCCGGAAGGCGTCACTGCCGCCGGTGGCGATCTGGCCAAGTTCGCCCTGCAGCAGAAGCTGGTGGACGGGCTGAAGACGCGCGAGCAGGTCGACAGCTTGCTGACCGAACGCGGCGTGGCCGACAACGATGCCGATGGCGGCTTCCGCAGCATCGATTTCGGCAGCTATCTCACCCAGTTGCAGGCCCAGCATTCGCCGATGGACAGCCGCCCGCAGGTGGCCGTGGTGGTGGCAGCGGGCGAGATCAGTGGCGGCGAGCAGCCGGCAGGCCGCATCGGTGGCGAATCCACTGCCGCGTTGCTGCGCCAGGCGCGTGACGACGAAGAAATCAAGGCGGTGGTGCTGCGCGTGGATTCGCCCGGTGGCGAGGTGTTCGCTTCCGAGCAGATCCGTCGCGAAGTGGTCGCGTTGAAGCAGGCCGGCAAGCCGGTGGTGGTGTCGATGGGCGACCTGGCCGCCTCCGGTGGGTACTGGATCAGCATGAATGCCGATCGCATCTATGCAGATCCGTCGACCATCAGTGGCTCGATCGGCATCTTCGGCATGGTGCCCAACCTCACCCGCGCGCTGGACAAGATCGGCGTGCATACCGATGGCGTGGGCACCACGCGTTTTGCCGGCGCCTTCGACATCACCCGCCCGCTGGACCCGGCTGCCGGCCAGGTCATCCAGGCGGTGATCAACAAGGGCTATGCCGACTTCACCGGCAAGGTGGCGCAGGCGCGGCACCAGTCGGTGGAGGCCATTGACAAGGTTGCCCGTGGCCGCGTCTGGAGCGGTGCGCAGGCCAAGGACCATGGTCTGGTGGACGCGTTTGGCGGCATGCAGGAAGCGGTGGCCGATGCGGCATCGCGCGCCAAGCTGAGTAAGGGCAAGTTCCGCGTGCGCTACGTGGAAAAGGCCGCCACGCCGTTCTCGCAGTTCATGAGCGGGTTTGCAGGCAGCCGCCTGGGCGCGTGGATGCTGAGCGACTCGGGCATGGCGCGTGCGCTGCTGGCACGCTCGCTGCCGGAAGTGGACACCCAGCTGCGCTTCGTCGAAGACGCCGTGCACGACAGCAAGGCGGGCGGCACGCCGGTCAAGGCGCTGGCGTACTGCTTCTGCGGGTTCTGATACCGCCTCCCGTCGAAGCAGGCAATCGCAACAACGCCGGCTTCGTGCCGGCGTTGTCGTTTTCAGCGGTTACTGCGTCGCAGCGTCGATCGTTGCACGCTGCTGTGCGGCGGCCTGATCGGTGGCGGCCTGCACGCCGCGCGCCTTGTCCAGCGGCTGCTGGATGTGGTCACGCAGGGCGGTGGCTTGCGGTTCGGGTTTCTGCTCGGTCGGCGCGGGTTGCGGCCGCTGGCAGGCGGCCAACGCCAACGTGGCACAGGCCAGTACGGCCCAGTGGATCTTCATCGTCGTGACCTCGCTCGGGGTGGCGGTATCCTACGCCCCGGCCGTATGCGTGTGCCAACCGCACCGCACAGCCCGTTTCCCGCGTATTCAAAGGACACCCCCACGTGACAGCGCACCGCTGGCGGCTGGATGGACAGACCGCCCTGATCACCGGCGCCAGTGCCGGCATTGGCCTGGCCATCGCACGCGAATTGCTCGGCTTCGGCGCCGACCTGTTGATGGTGGCGCGCGATGCCGATGCGCTGGCGCAGGCCCGCGACGAGCTGGCCGAAGAGTTTCCCGAGCGCGAACTGCACGGCCTGGCCGCGGATGTTTCCGACGACGAGG
Organism: Xanthomonas sp. NCPPB 2922; assembly: GCF_041520885.1. NCBI lineage: Bacteria > Pseudomonadati > Pseudomonadota > Gammaproteobacteria > Lysobacterales > Lysobacteraceae > Xanthomonas > Xanthomonas sp. NCPPB 2922. The sequence continues at coordinate 87,309 of NZ_JBGOFY010000002.1, forward strand.
AGCGCCGCGCGATTCTGGATTGGGTCGAAGATCACGCCGATGGCTTGCATCTGCTGATCAACAATGCCGGTGGCAACATCACCCGCGCGGCCATCGACTACACCGAAGACGAATGGCGCGGCATCTTCGAAACCAACGTGTTTTCCGCGTTCGAACTCTCGCGCTATGCGCACCCATTGCTGACCCGGCACGCCGCCTCGGCGATCGTCAACGTGGGCAGCGTGTCGGGGATCACGCATGTGCGCAGCGGCGCGCCGTATGGCATGACCAAGGCGGCGCTGCAGCAGATGACGCGCAACCTGGCGGTGGAATGGGCCGAGGACGGCATCCGCGTCAACGCGGTGGCGCCGTGGTACATCCGCACCCGGCGCACCTCCGGCCCATTGTCCGATCCGGACTACTACGAACAGGTGATCGAACGCACGCCGATGCGCCGCATCGGGGAGCCGGAAGAAGTCGCCGCCGCGGTCGGTTTCCTGTGCCTGCCGGCGGCCAGCTACGTCACCGGTGAATGCATCGCGGTGGATGGCGGCTTCCTGCGTCATGGGTTCTAGCGCAACGCCGCTGGCCCGCAGCTTCTGTTCGGTGCACGCCGGAGCTGGCCGTGGCTGACGCGCCCATGCCGCAGCATCCGCTTGCGCACCTGCACGACATCGTCCACGACAACAGCGACTGGATCTGGGAGGTGGATGCGCAGGCGCGCTACACCTTCTGCTCGCGCGCCTGCGAGCGGTTGCTGGGCTATACGCCTGAACAGATTCTGGGGCGCACGCCGTTCGATCTGATGGAGCCGGCCGAAGCGGCGCGCGTGGGCGTGGCGTTTGCCGAAATCGTGGCAGCGCGTCGCCCGTTCCAGGGCCTGCTCAACCGCAACGTGCGTGCCGATGGCCGCACCGTCATGCTGGAAACCAGCGGAATTCCGCTGTTCGATGCCCAGGGCGCGCTGCGCGGTTATCGCGGCATCGACCGCGACGTCACGCCGATTGCCGGCGGCCCCGACGACAGCGCCACCAATCAGCGTCTGTTCCAGCTGGAAGCGTTGTATGCCGCCGCGCCGGTGGCGTTGTGCCTGATCAACCATGCCGCGCGCTATCTGGCGGTGAACGAGGCGATGGCGGGCATCGCCGGGCACAGCGTGCAGGAGATGATCGGCATGCGCGTGGCCGAGGTGTTTCCACAAGCGGCGGCCGATCAGGCTGACGCGTTCGCCACGCTCGCTGCCGGGCACGACGTGCCCGACCAGGTGTTCGACTGGCAGGACCGCAGCTACCACGTGCGGGTGCGCGGCGTGCGCGATCTGGAGGGCCGGCTGATTGCGCTGACCACCGCGTTGACCGACATCAGCGAGCACCTGCGCGTGCAGTGGCGGCTGACCAAAACCACCGAGGCGCTGGCCGAGGCCAACCGTCAGCTGGAGCAGGCCAATGCGCAATTGCTCGGTGCCGCGCGCAACGATCACCTGACCGGGCTGGCCAACCGGCGCGGCTTCGATCGCGCCTTCGAGCGCCTGCTGCCGGCGGTGCGCGACGGCACGCGCGGCGCGTCGGTGCTGATGCTGGATGTCGATTACTTCAAGCAATACAACGACCGCTACGGCCACCCGCAGGGCGACCAGTGCCTGCGGGACATCGCCGCCGCGCTACGCAGCGTGGTCACGCGCGGCGAGGACGTGGTGGCCCGCTATGGCGGTGAGGAATTCGCACTGCTGCTGCCCGATACCGATTTGCCCGGCGCGGCGGAGGTTGCGCGGCGGCTGCAGGAGCGACTTGCTGCCATGCCGATCAGCCATGCGGGTAGCCCGTGCGCGCGCATCACCGTGAGCATCGGGGTCACGGCGCTGCAGCCGCAGGAGTGCCAGGTGCAGGATGCTCGGGTGCGTGAGGCGGTGATGGCGCGCGCCGATCGCGCGCTGTACCAGGCCAAGAACCAGGGCCGCAATCGGGTGGCGCTGGCACCGGTTTAAAGCCTGCCGATACGCCGTGTCCGCGTGGCTCAGGGCGTCGCGGGCGTGCCGGCGCAGCGGCTCTCGTCCATCACCCGCCGCGCCTGGTCGTAGCGCTGCTTGCGTGCGGCCGATTGGGCTTCGTCGGAGAAGCGCCACGCGGCTTCGGCTTGCTCGGCGCGTTGCCGCCACGCCGCGCACAGGCTCTGGTCCGGCACCGGCGCGCAGCGGTCGGTGACCACCTCGCAAGCGCTGCCGCCGCCCTGCGCGGGGCCGCCGGCCAGGTTGGTGACCTGCATCGGCAGGCAGCGCGTGGCCGGCTCGCTCTCTTCGGTGAAGTAGCGGCCATTGTCGTGCGCGGTGCATTCGAACAGCGGCGGCGGTGGTAGTGACGAGGTGGCGGTGGTGGCCGTCGGCACAGCGGCCGGTGCTTGCGGTGCGGGCGCCGCTGCAGGTGGCGTTTGCGTGGCCGCGCGGGCAGGCGCAGAACGGGCCGACACCGGCGCCGCTGCACTCGACGGCAACGGCATGGCGGCGGGGGCGGTCATCAGTTTCTTCTGCTGCTGCACGCCCTTCGGGCAGGGCATGTTCTGCACCGTCAGCGCGCCTTGCGCATCGGTGCAGCGGTAGATCGCCACTTCCTGCGCGCTGGCGGTGGACGCGAGCACCAGCATCACCCAGCCCCAGCGGCTCATACGCCGCCGCAGTCGCGCTGCAGGCGCGCATCGATGCCGCGCTGCTCACGGGTCAGGTCCACGCGTTCGCTCTGCAGGGCGCTGTTGTAGCGACGGATCAGCTCCCATCTGCGGTCGGCCAACCGCGCACAGACTTCCTGCTCGGGCAGGGCGTGGCATTCGTCGCGGATCTGCACATTGCCGTAGGGCACGATCACCGTGCCGCCGTAGCCATTGCCGTAGCCGCCGCCACCATAGCCGCCGCGCCCACCCCGGTACCCGCCATCACCGCCGGCCTGGATCGCACCGCTGGCACCGGCTGGCCGTGGCCCCGGCGGGCGGATGCCCGGCGGCCGGCGGTACGGATCACCCGACACGTAGGCCGGGCCCCAGGTCGGCACCCAGCGCGGATTGCCCTCCGGGCTGTCGCTGGTATAGCGGGTGCCTTCCTCGGTCACGCATTCGTACATCGGCTGCGGCGGCTGCACGGTGACAATGCGCACTTCACGCGGCGGCGGCGCGACCGTTGCGGCAACCGGCGCCGCCCGTGGCGGCTGCGGTGGCGGGTCTTGCGGTCGTTGCAGATCCAGCACCTGCTGGCGGCCGCTGCTGCACGGCGCATCCTGCAGCGCCACGGTGCCGGCGCTACTGACGCAACGGTAGATCCGCACGTTCGGATCGGGCTTGGTGGCGGTGGCAGGCGCGGCCTGCGCGGTGAGCGTGGCGGCCAGCAGCAGGAAGGTCGGGATCAGGCGCATGCACGCAGTGTGCGCGCGTTATGGGCTCTGGCAAAGAGGCGGCAGGGCCCGCGCTGAACGCGTAACCACGCGCCCAGGCGGCGGTTGCGTGCAGCAACCGGCGCAGTGTTTCGACGCCAGCGTCAGTCGCGCAGGATCTGTCCGGTGCGGGCGTCGCGGATCGGGGTGGGCTGCGCCAGACCGCCGACCTCGCCGTCGAGCACGCCGTCGATGCGGGCCAGCAGGGCCGGGTCCAGCGCTGCGCGACTGCGCGCGGGCGGCTCACCGGCCAGGTTGGCGCTGGTGGACACCAGCGGCGCGCCCCAGGCCTTGCACAGGGCCGCGACCACTGGATGGGCGCTGATGCGCACGGCCAGGCCGTCGTGATCGCCAGTGACCCAGCGCGGCGCCTGCGCGGTCACCGGCAAGATCCAGGTATGCGGGCCGGGCCATTGCGCCAGCACCGCGGTCAGCTGTTCGCTGCCGAGTGCAGCAATATCGATCCAGTCCTGCAACACGTCCAGCCCGGACGCGACCACGATCACGCCCTTGTCCACCGGGCGGCGCTTGATCTCCAGCAGGCGCAGCACAGCCGCCTCCCGTCGCGGATCGCAGCCCAGCCCCCACACCGCTTCGGTGGGATAGGCGATGACGCCCCCGCGGGCGAGAGTGGCAACGGCAGCGTCAAGATCCGGTGCGTGCGGCATGCGCTGACTCAGCCAGCCGCCTTGCTGACGGCTTTCTTGACCACGCGCTTGGTCGCCTTCTTGGCGGCCTTCTTCGCAGGCGCCTTCTTGGCTGCGGTCTTGGTGGCGACTTTCTTCACCGCCGCCGTCTTCTTGGCCGCGTCCTTGGCTTCCTTGGCGGAATCTTTCACCGCATTCTTCTTGAGCGTGGCCTTCTTGGCGCCAAAGCCCTTGCGCACCGGCTTGCCGGTGTCGGCCAGCAGCTGCTGCACTTCCTCGAAGGTCAACGAAGCAGGCTCGCGGTCCTTGGGGATCTTGCCGTTGAGCTTGCCGTCGCTGATGTACGGGCCAAAGCGCCCGTTCAACACCTGGATGTCGCTGCCGTCGAATTCCTTGATCACCCGGTTACGCGCGATCTCTTCCTTCTCTTCGATCAGGAACACCGCCCGCGCCAGGTCGATGGTGTACGGGTCGTCCTCTTTCTTCAGCGATGCATACACGCTGCCACGGCGGGCGAACGGCCCGAAGCGGCCGATACCGACGCTGACGTCCTGGCCCTTGTCCTGGCCCAGGGCGCGCGGCATCTTGAACAGTTCCAGCGCATCCTCAATGGAGATCGAATAGATGCTCTGGCCCGGCCGCAACGAGGCGAAGGTGGGCTTGTCTTCGTCCTCGACCGTGCCGATCTGCACCATCGGCCCAAAACGGCCGATGCGCGCGCTGACTTCCTTGCCGCTGACCGGGTCGGCGCCGAGCACGCGCACGCTGCCGGCATCGGTCTTGTCCAGCGAATCCTTCTTGTCCTCGACCAGTTCCTTGAACGGGCCCCAGAACTTCTCCATCAACGGGATCCACTCGGCTTCGCCGCGCGAAACCGCATCCAGATCGTCTTCCAGATTGGCGGTGAAGTCGTAGTCCACGTAGCGGGTGAAATGCCCGGACAGGAACTTGGATACCGCACGGCCCACATCGGTCGGGCGGAAGCTGCGGCCTTCCATTTCCACGTACTTGCGGAACTGCAGGGTCTGAATGATCGAGGCGTAGGTGGACGGACGGCCGATGCCGTATTCCTCCAGCGCCTTGACCAGCGCTGCTTCGGTGAAGCGCGGCGGCGGCTGGGTGAAATGCTGATCGGTGACGATGCGGTCCAGCGGGATGTTGTCGCCGGCCTTCATCAGCGGCAACTTGCGGCCTTCGTCCTCGTCTTCGCTGCTCTTGGTGTCCTTGCCTTCTTCGTACACGGCCAGAAAGCCCGCCACCACCACGGTGGTGCCGCTGGCGCGGAACACGTGCTCGCTGCCGGCCGACAGATCCACGCTGACGGTATTGAGCGTGGCCGGAATCATCTGGCACGCCACTGCGCGGCGCCAGATCAATTCATACAAACGACGCTCGTCATCAGACAAAAAGCGCGCCACCTGTGCCGGCGTGCGCAGTGCCGAGGTCGGGCGCACCGCTTCGTGCGCTTCCTGCGCGTTCTTGGATTTGGTGGTGTAGGCGTTGGGCTGATCCGGTAGCGACGCAGTGCCGAAATCGCGCGCGATCACGTCGCGGATTTCCGCCAGTGCGTCCTGCGACAGGTTCACCGAGTCGGTACGCATATAGCTGATCAGACCGACCGAGCCTTCATCGCCGAGCGCCACGCCTTCATAGAGTTTCTGCGCCACCTGCATGGTCTTGCGGGTGGTGAAGCCGAGCTTGCGCGAGGCTTCCTGCTGCAACGTGGAAGTGGTGAATGGCGGGGCAGGGCGACGCTTGCGCTCCTTGCTGGCCACATCGGTGACGTGCAACACGCCTTGCGTGGCCTGCTGGATGCGCAGGCGCGCCGCCTCGGCGGTATCGCCGTCGGTGACGGTGAATTGTTCGAACTTCTGCCCGTCCAGCTTGATCAGGCGCGCATTGAACGGCTGCGAGGGATGCCGGCAGTGCGCATCGATGGACCAGTATTCGCGGGCGATGAAGGCTTCGATCTCTTCTTCGCGCTCAACGATCATGCGCAGCGCCGGCGACTGCACGCGGCCGGCCGACAGCCCGCGCTGCACCTTGCGCCACAGCACCGGCGAGAGGTTGAAACCGACCAGGTAATCCAGCGCACGGCGTGCCTGCTGCGCGTCCACCAGGTCGGCGGCAATCGCGCGCGGCTTGAGCATGGCTTCCTTGATCGCGCGGGGCGTGATCTCGGTGAAGACCACCCGCTGCATCGTCTTGTCCTTCAGCAGCCCGCGCTCTTTCAGGATCTCGGCGATATGCCAGCTGATCGCCTCACCCTCGCGGTCCGGGTCGGTCGCCAGATAGATGTCGTCGGCGCTCTTGGCAGCCCGGGCAATCGCCTCGACGTGCTTCTCGTTCTTTTCGATCAAGTCGTAGCGCATCGCAAACCCGTTGTCCGGATCCACGGCGCCCTCCTTGGGAACCAGGTCACGCACGTGCCCATACGAGGCCAGGACGGTGAAGTCCTTGCCGAGGTATTTATTGATCGTCTTGGCCTTGGCGGGCGATTCGACGATGAGCAGGTGCTTGGGCATGGTGGCAAATTCTTGGGGCGGAGCCCGGGGGGCAGGTAGCGTGGCCTAATTGGCCGGTCGAGGGAAGCAGATCGGCTGTTTCGCACACGTCGACGCCCGGGAAGGTGCCCGGGCGTTCAGTTCTCTTATTAGAAAGATCACGGCGAGCGCCGCCGTGTCAAGCGGCCAGCGCCGCGATTGTCAACTCTGGTTGATGGCGATCACCGCAAACAGGACGCCGAACACAATGGAGATCAGCAGCATCACTGCGTAGATCGCCAGCACCACGATGGTGACCGTGTCCAGGCCCACCTGCTGGCGTTCCGGCGTGTCGGTGTAGGCCCAGCGGTCCACCACCAGGGTGTCGCAGACCTTGTCGTGGATTGCCTGCTTGCGTGCGCTCATGCCGGCCATGAAGGCCGAGACGATCGCCCCGATGCCCAGCGTCAGCACCGTGATCAGCATGTAAGCCAGGTAGCGCAGCACGTTGCGCCAGAAGCTGACCCGGCCACCGTTGCCGTTCACCAGCTTGATGCCGCAGGCGAGCTTGCCCAGGCTGGCCTGGTGGCGGCTGGACTGCATCCACGCGAAGTAAATCGTTGGGATCAGCAGGCCGATGCCATAGGCCAGGATCATGATCGCCACCGTGCCGCCCGCGCCCTCCAGGCTCGACGACGAGCTGGAGGCGCCCAGGCCGATCGACAGCACCAGGACCACCGGGATGACGATCAGGTACACCGCAAACGTGGTGATGAAGCTGTCCAGCACGCTGGCGGCCACCCGGCGCCACAGGCCCGCGTAGACGATCGGTGCGTCCGCGACCGGCGCAACCCCGAGCGAGGTCGCCGGCATGTCCCAGGCGGCCGGCAACGGTGTCGCCTGGGCCGGTGTGGCTGGGGACGCGGTGGTGGCTGGCTGGTGTTCGGAGGGCTCGGCTGCAGTACGCGCCGACCAGGCGCCAGGAGACGGCGCGGAGCTGGCGACGCTACCGGCGTCCACGGGAGTGGAAATGTGCGCGGCCGACACGCTGTCTGGCTGCGTGGTCTGGGGCGTGACCGGCGTGAACCCGGCCTCTGGCACCGGTTCGGCACTGGTCGCGGCGCCAGGCGAGGGATCTGCAGTGATCGGCGCAGGCGTGAACACCGATGCCGTCTCGGGCGTTGCGGCGGGCGTCTCCAGCCCCAGTTCGGCAGCCACCTCCGCCAGCGTCACCCATTGCGCCAGGCCTTCGCGCCAGACCAGGCTGGAACGATCGATGACGCCCTGTTCCAGGCGCGCACGGAGCGTGTCCGTGTCCACCGGTCCCTGGCGTTGCCGCTGCGCGTCGGCGTAATACCACTGCGTCATACTGTCCCCTTGGTCAAAACCGTTGCCTAGCCGCGGCAATCCTGCGGCAGAAATTTGTCGTCGATCTCGGAACTGCAGTCCCAACTGCTGGCGTCCTGATCCAGGTCCAGCCACAACGGTTTGCCGTCGAGCTTGGCGTTGTCCGGCATGTGCAGCAAGGCCTCCACGCCGCACTGGGCCGTGTCGAAGTGGCCGATGCGCACGATGCCCAACGTTCCCTTCGCATAGTGTTCCGGCGGATGGAAGCCGGCGTCGTCATTGGTCGGGCAGCGGCCTTCGCGTTCCAGAAATTCGGCGATCTGCGGCTTTAATGGTGCCAACGCGCCAATGGCTTGGCTGACCTTGGCGCGCGCGGTGTAGTCCTGATAGGCCGGCAGTGCGATCGCAGCGACGATGCCGAACACAAATGCCAGTCCAACCACGCCAATCACTGACCCGACCGCAATCCCGATCGCCCAGCCGGCACCGTTACGCGAGGCCGCGACAGGTGTCGAACGAGGGGGTGATGAAAGGGGGGGGGCGCGGCGGGGTTGTGCCGACAGCGGTAGGCGGCAACGGCGGTGGCAGCGGCGATGACGCCACGTCGGTGGCGATCGGTGGGCCCAATTCTGCGGCGCATGCAGCCAACGGCGACCAGTGAGGCATACCTTCGCGCCAGACCAGCGAATCCAGCGCAATCAGGCCGTCGCGGTACAAGCCCCGCAGCGCCTCCACGTCCACCGGGCCACGCCGCTGGCGGCTGCCATCGGCGTAATACCAACTGCTCATCCCCGTCCCCTCGCTCGCGCGTCCGTCGCGGCTTCTGCCTTCAGTGTACGGGTTCAGGCTCGTCGAGGAACATCTGCGTTTCCATCCAGGCGTAAGCCGCTTCGGCGCCCGGCTGGTTGAACAGCACCATCAGCACGACCCATTTGAGGTCGTCCAGATCCAGTTCGTCCTGGTCCAACGCCATGGCGCGGTCCAGCACCAGCTCGCGCTGGTCGGCGTCCAGGATGCGGTGCTGCTCCAGGAACAGCAGAAAGCCCCGGCAATCGACGTCGAGCTTGTCCAACTCCGGGCCGTGGTAGATCCGCACCGGGCCGTCGACATGCGGACGCGCGACACTTGGCCGCTGCTCGGCGAGCGCGTCCAACCAATCGAAGGCTTTACTGATTTCGGCAGGGCTGAAGCCGGCCTGGATCAGGCCGTTCTGAAGCGAATCACGGTCGCGGACCAGGTCCGCATCTTCGCTGAAGTAATGTTCGAACAGGTACAGCAGTACATCGAGAATGCTCTCTTTCATTGCCCCTCGGCCTGCGTCGCGCGACGCTGTGGAGGTGAAGAAACTAGGGATTGCGGGTATAGCGACCGTGCTCGGTCACCACGTCTCCCTCCAGTTCCATGATCAGCAGCATGGAGGACAGCGCGGCGGCCGTCAATCCGGTGCGTTCGAGCAATGAATCCATAGGGGTTGGGTCATGGCCCAGGGCGTGCCACAAGCGCTGGTAGTCGGGATCGGAGCGCCGCGGGGTGGGCTGCGGGACCGTCCTGGCCAGTTCAGTGGGGGCGGTCAGGCGTTGGCGCAAGGCATCGGCCAGCTCGCCGGACAGCAGGCGTAGCCCTTCGACGAGTTGCGCCGGCTCCTGCACCAGCGTGGCGCCCTGTCGGATCAGGTGGTGGCAGCCGCGGGCAAGTGGGTTATGCAGCGAGCCGGGCAGGGCGAAGACCTCACGGCCAGCCTCGGCCGCCAGCCGGGCGGTGATCAGGGCGCCGGAGCGCATCGCCGCCTCCACCACCAGCGTGCCAAGCGCAAGCCCGGCAATGATGCGATTGCGTGCCGGAAAGTGCGCAGCCACCGCGCTCGTGCCTGGCAGGTATTCGCTGACCACCGCGCCGCGCGCGGCAATCCGGTCGCGCAAGGAATGATGCTGCACCGGATATGCCACGTCCGGGCCGGTGCCGACCACCGCCACGGTGATGCCGTCGGCACGGGCGAGCGCGGCCTCGTGTGCGATCGCATCCACTCCGGCCGCCATGCCGCTGACGATGCCGAGCCCGGCGTTGGCCAGGCTGGCGGCGAAGTGACGCGTATGGTCGCGGCCACCGGCACTCGCTGCCCGGCTACCGACCACCGCCACGCAGGGGTGCCACAACGCGGCGGGGTCGCCGTCCACGAACAGCATCAAGGGCGGATTGGCGATATGCCGCAACAGTGCAGGGTAGTCCGCATCCCGCCAGCCGATCAGGTGATGGCCTGGTTGCGCGCACCAGCGCAAGGCAGCGTCCAATGTCGGAGTGTCAGGCGTTTGCAGCTTGGCGATCTGGAGCGCGTCGCAGCCGGCAGCCCGCCAAGTGGCCGGGCCGGCAGCCAGGATCTGGGAGGGGGCATCGAAAGCGTCCAGCAGGACGCGGCGTGGCGGGCTGCGTCCGCCGGCCAGCAGTATGGCGAGCAGGGCGCGGCGGTCGGGTTCGGTCAGGTCCATGCCGGCAGCGTAGGCCGCAAACGACGACGGCGCCCTCGGGCGCCGTCGCGTTGGTGCGTCGGATTTTTCCCGTTACTTTGCGTCGGGATGCTTCACGAAATACCCCAGGCCGGTCGGCTTGACGCTTTCCATCACCAGCGCGTAGCTGACCCGGTCGTAAGTGCGGAACACCATCGCATGCGCGGCATATTCGTCCGGCAGGCCGACCGTGGAACTGGACGGACCGCTGAACCCATCATCTGCACGCGAGAAGCGCGAATGCTTCACGCGGTCGCTGACCGTGCGGCCCTTGCGCCAGATCGAGAACACCGTGCCGTTGTCGATGCCCTCGCGGGCGCCGCCGGAAATGGCGATCACGTCGCGGGTGCCGCCTGCGGTGAACGCATCGGCGATGGCCAGCACGCGCAGTTCGGTCTGCACCGCCTGCTCGGACGGCGGATGTGGAATGAACTGCAGGTCGTAGGGCTGCGCTTCGACCGCGATGATGCGATCGCCCGCCCTCACTTCGCGGCCACTGTCCTGCAACAACAGGGTGGCGGCCTTGGAATTGCCGGCGGCGGCGCTGCGGGTGATCGTGCCGATGTTGACCTGGGTCAACTCATAGCCGAGGAACTCGCGGCGGGTGCTGGGTGCGATGTAGCTCTTCCAGATGTTGCCCGCGCCCTGCGTGATGTTGCCAGCCGCATCCAACTCTTCGTTGTGCTTGGGCAGGCTGAACTTCACGGTGGGGCGCACCACTGCGTAGCGCTGACCGGGCTGCGCCTCGTCCAGGCCGACCACGTAGGCCAGCTGACCCTTGGTGGCACGCGAGCGGCTGTCCTCCAGACCCACCACATACGGCAGCTCGTCGAAGTCTTCGACCACGCGCAGGTTCTTCAGGAACGGCTCGACGTCGGCCAGCGGAATGGCGTTGATCGGTGCTTCCTGGCGCGGGCCGGGCTGTACGGTGCCTTTGGCGACGCGGTCCAGGTAGGCCAGGCTGATCACGTCACCCGGGTAGATAAGATGCGGATTCTGGATTTGCGGATTGGCCTGCCAGATTTCCGGCCACAGCCACGGTTTTTCCAGAAAGCGGCCAGCGATATCCCAAAGGGTATCCCCCTTGCGGACCACATAGGTATCTGGATGTTCGCCCACCGCTTGCGCGGCAGCGTAGGTCGCGACGGTCAGCATCGCCGCGGCGACGACCGTACGAAGTCGGTTCAACATGAGTGCCTTCTTGCCTGATTCCCCAACAGGTCCGCGCACTATAGTCCAGAAACCGGGGCGCCACGCAAGCATTGCGCTAGAATAACGCCGTCTTGCCGGCGCAGCGCCGGTGTTCCCTGACGGGTAATCCCATGGCTTTGCTCCCCATTCTCGAATTTCCCGATCCGCGGCTGCGCACCAAGGCCGTGCCGGTCGATGCGGCCGAGGTCGTCAGCCCGGCGTTCCAGACCTTGCTCGATGACATGTTCCAGACCATGTACGAGGCGCCCGGCATCGGCCTGGCCGCCAGTCAGGTGGACGTGCACAAGCGTTTCATGGTGATCGACGTCAGCGAGGAGAAGGATGCCCCGCAGGTGTTCATCAACCCCGAGATCGTCACCAGGCAGGGCGAGCAGGTGTACCAGGAAGGCTGCCTGTCGGTGCCCGGCATCTTTGCTGATGTCAGTCGCGCCGATGCGATCACCGTGCGCTATCTGGACCGCCAGGGGCAGGCCCAGGAACTGAGCACCGATGGCCTGCTGGCGGTGTGCATCCAGCACGAAATGGACCATCTGGACGGCAAGCTGTTTGTGGACTATCTGTCGCCGCTCAAGCGCGAGATGGTCCGCAAGAAACTGGCCAAACTGCGCAAGCATGTGGCGTGAGGGCCGGGATTGGGGATTTGTGATCCGGGATTGGCAAAAGCGGGTTCTTGCTGGTCTTTGAGTGCGCTGTTTCAAATCTTCGGGCGCGGATCCTGGTGTGATCTGTTTCTTGGCGTGAGTCGTCGAATCGCCATTGCCCCAGTCCGCGTGTGCAGAGCCTTGAGACTCGGGATTCGGGATTGGATAAGCCGCTGCCCGTCGCGGTTATCGAATTGCTGTTCGCAATTCCCGCTTCTCACCGCGCCTATCGATGCCGGGCAATGCCGCTTTCGGCGCCAGTCGCCAAACCTGCCCGCGCAACTGTCCACCCCATCTATCAGTTCCATGCCGCCACCGTCCCGGCTAGCACATCTGCCGTTGCGAATCCCCAATCCCGACTCCCAAATCCCAGCCCTATGAGAATTGTCTTCGCCGGTACGCCGGACTTCGCTGTCGCCTCCTTGCGCGCAGCCGCGCAGCGGCATGAAGTGGTCGCGGTGTATACCCAGCCGGATCGCCCTGCAGGCCGCGGCCGCGGGCTGACGCCATCGCCGGTCAAACTGGACGCGATTGCACGCGGTATCCCGGTCTTTCAGCCGCAAACGCTGCGCTCGCCTGAGGCCCTGGCCACCTTGCGCGCGCTGCAGCCGGACCTGATGGTGGTGGTGGCCTACGGCCTGATCCTGCCCAAGGCCGTGCTGGCCGCGCCCACGCATGGCTGCTGGAACGTGCATGCCTCGTTGCTGCCGCGCTGGCGTGGCGCCGCGCCGATCCAACGTGCGATCGAGGCTGGCGACACCGAAACCGGTGTCTGTCTGATGCAGATGGAAGCCGGCCTGGATACCGGCCCGGTGCTGTTGTCGCAGCGCATCGAAATTGGCGAGCAGGAAACCGGCGGGCAATTGCATGATCGCCTGGCCGCGTTGGGCGCGCAGGTGCTGTCCGATGGCCTGGGCCTGTTGCGTGCCGGCATCCGCCCGGTCGCACAGCCGCAACCGGCCGAGGGCGTGACCTACGCGCACAAGCTGGACAAGGCGCAGGCGCGCGTGGACTGGGCGCAGCCGGCCGAGGAATTGGCGCGGCGCGTGCGGGCGTTCAATCCGTGGCCGGTAGCCGAAGCGATCCTGGCTGGCGAACGCGTGCGTCTGCATGGCGCGGTGGCGCTGGACCTGGCGCATCAGCAGGCGCCGGGCACGCTGTTGGCGGCCAGCAAGCAAGGCATCGACATCGCCTGCGGCCAGGGCGCGCTGCGGGTGCGGGTGCTGCAGCGCGAAGGCGGCAAGGCGATCACCGCCGCCGATTACCTCAACGCGCGGCGCGACCTGCCGGCGCTGCGCTGATGGCCGCCGATACCGCGGCAGCCGGTGTTGCCTCGCGCCTGGCCGCTGCCCGCATCCTGGCAGCGGTGTTCGACCAGGGGCGTTCGCTGAAAGCCGAGCTGACCGCCGCGTTGCCGGGCGTCAGTGATCCGCGCGACCGTGCTTTGGTTGAAGCGATCTGCTTTGCGGTGCTGCGCCGCCGCCCGGCCTATGACGTGGCATTGCGGCAATGGTTGGAGCGTCCGCTGCCGCCGCGCGATGTCGAGCTCAAGGCGCTGCTGATGGCCGGTTTCGCGCAATTGGATGTCTTGCAGTTGCCCGCCCACGCGGCCTTGTCGGCCACTGTGGAGGCCTGCCGCGCGCTGGGCCGCCCGCGTCAGGCCGGCATGGTCAACGCGGTGCTGCGGCGCGCGCAACGCGAGGGCTTCCCCGCTGTTGCCGACGATGCCGGCTGGCCGTCGTGGCTGCGCAAGCAATTGCGCGCGGACTGGGGCGACCAGGCCGAAGCGATCTTTGTGGAAAGTGCGCGCATGGCACCGATGTGGCTGCGTGTTCAGCGCGCCCGTGTGAGCCCTGCCGAGTATGTTGCGCGGCTGGCCGAGCAGGGCATCACCGCGCACACCGACCCGGTGCTCGCCGATGCCGTGCGCCTGGACACTGCAGTGCCGGTGAGCCAGCTGCCCGGTTTTGCGCAAGGCGATGTGTCGGTGCAGGACGGCTCGGCCCAGCAGGTGGCCGATGCGCTGGCCCTGGCACCCGCAGCGCGGGTGCTCGATGCCTGCGCAGCGCCCGGTGGCAAGGCAGCGCACTTGCTCGAGCGTTATCCGCAGCTGCAGCTCACTGCGCTGGATGTGGATGCGCGCCGTCTGGAGCGTGTGCGGCAGACCGTGCAGCGGACCGCGCCCGATCGCACGGTGCGCCTGCACGCCGCCGATGCGGCCGACACCGCCGCCTGGTGGGATGGGCAGCCGTTCGATGCGGTGCTGCTGGATGCGCCGTGTTCGGCCACCGGCGTGGTGCGCCGCCAGCCCGACGTGCTGTTGCATCGGCGGGCAGACGACATCGATGCGCTGTGCGCCCTGCAGGCCCGTCTGCTGGACGCCTGCTGGCGCACCTTGCGGCCGGGCGGGCAGTTGCTTTACACCACCTGCTCGCTGCTCAAGCGCGAAAACCAGACGCAGATTGAGGCCTTCCTCCAGCGCACCGCCGATGCGCAGGCGCAGCCGCTGGGTGCGCAATTCGGCCATGCCGCCGGTGCGGGACGGCAGCGCTTTCCTGGCGAACAGCAGTGCGACGGTTTTTTCTACGCGCTTTTGCTAAAAGCTTCCTGATCCGCATTCGTAGACATCGCCATGCTCAAGACCCGCGCTTCCAAAGATGTCTGGCTGCTCGCCATCACCGCGGTGCTGGTGATCGGCGCCGGCCTGGGCCTGCGTGACCCCTGGCCATCGGACGAGCCACGCTTTGCGCTGGTCGCCAAACAGATGGTGCTGAGCGGCGACTGGTTGTTCCCGCATCGTGGCAACGAGCTGTATTCGGACAAGCCGCCGATGCTGATGTGGCTGCAGGCCGCGTTCTACACGCTGCTGGGCAATTGGCGGGTGGCGTTCCTGCTGCCGTCGTTGCTGGCGGCGCTGGGCACGCTGGCTTGTGTCTACGACCTGGGCCGGCGGCTGTGGACGCGGCGCGTCGGCGCCTATGCGGCGTGGATGCTGTTGTTCACGCTGCACTTCACGTTTCAGGCCAAGAAGGCGCAGATCGATCCGCTGGTGGTGTTCTGGATCACCCTGGCCAATTACGGGCTACTGCGACACCTGCTGCTGGGGCCTGCCTGGCGCTGGTGGACGCTGGGCTGGTTTGCGGCAGGCTTGGGCGTCATCACCAAAGGCGTGGGCGTGATCGCGCTGCTGATGCTGGTTCCGGCCGGTATCGCCGCGTTGCGTGGCTGGCCGGGCGTGCAGGTCCGGGTGCGCGACAAGCGGTTCTGGCTTGGCCCGGTGTTTTTCTTCGTCGCGATCCTGCTGTGGTTCGTGCCGATGGTGGTTACCGCGTTGACCGCCGGCGAGCCCGAATACCGCGTCTACCTCAACGACATCCTGCTGCGGCAAACCGCCAAGCGCTACGCCAACTCGTGGGATCACGCGCAACCGGTGTGGTACCACCTCAAGGGCATGGCCACGATGTGGCTGCCGGTGATCCTGTTGCTGCCCTGGGCGCTGCCGGCCTGGCGGCGGCGGTTGCGGCGACGCGATCCGCGCTACCTGTTGCCGCTGGCCTGGTGGCTGCTGGTGCTGGTGTTCTTCACCATTCCCAATGGCAAGCGCGACGTCTACATCCTGCCGGCGCTGCCGATGTTCTGTCTGGCGCTGGCGCCATTGGCGCCGGGGCTGTTGCGCCGCGTTGGCGTGCAGCGGGTGCTGTTCGGATTTGCGCTGCTGTTGACCGTGGCCTTTGGCGCAGGCGGATTGGCGATGCTGATCGGCCACCCGGGCTTCGAACAGAAAATCATGGACAGCCGCGGCGTGGGCAGCGAAGCCACCGACCCGCTGGGCTGGGTGCTGCTGGCAGTGTCGCTGTGGGGCGCTGCCAGCCTGCTGTTGCTGCGCGTGCGACGCTCCGCGCTGGCGGTGGCGTCCTTGCTTAGCGCCTGGTGGGTGGCGTTCGGGCTGATCTGCTACCCGATCTTCAACGACTCCAGCTCGGCCGGCGCGGTGATGCGCGAGGCCGGGCGCCGGATCGGGCCGCAGGCGCAGCTCGGGCTGGTGGCATGGAAGGAGCAGAACCTGCTGATGGCCGACCGGCCGGCGCAGACGTTCGGCTTCAAGGTGCCCTGGGAGACGCAGCTGCAGCAGGGCGTGGCCTGGCAGGCGCAGCAGCCGGCCCAGCGCTGGTTGCTGGTGCAGGAGACCGCGCTGCTGGGCTGCGTCGATCGCACTGCCAGCCAAGTGGTGGGCGTGGCCAACCGGCGCAAATGGTGGCTGGTTCCGGGCAGTGCCGTGCACGGGCCGTGCGTGGCCAATGCGACCGAGAAGGTGGTCGAAGCGAAGGAGCAGGGCAACCTGGACACCGAGTGAGGGTGTCCACACCGCAACTGCGCAGTCGTGATGCGGTCAATGAGGCAGTGCATGGTCGTCTAGCCTCGATTCATGCGCCGCATCGTTAGCTTGGCCTGCCTTTTTGCCGCCGCCGTGCGGCTGCACCCCTCCTTCGCCACCCACACCTGATGAATTCCTTGCCCTCACCGCACCCGCCCCTGTCGCCCGCCGTTCCTGTCGCATCGCGTGCCGCGCTGAGATTGGCCGAGCTGGGCGTGTTCGTGCTCACGGCGCTGGTGGTGAACATGCCCAGCGGCTTGCTGCCGTTCGGCGTGTGCCTGCTGGGCGGCACGCTGCTGGGGTGGCGCAGCCTGCGCGCGGGCCTGGCCACGCAGGGCTGGTCGTTGCGGGTGCTGACTGGCCTGACCGCGGTGGTGATCGCGATGTCGGTGCTGTCGATCGTGTTGTTCGAGCCTTCCGTACGCGATGTGGAAAACCGTTCGCGCTTTCTGGTGCTGCCGTGGGCAGCGCTGTGGGCGTATGCACTGCAGCCGCGGCAGGTCTGGCTGTGGCGCGGCGCGCTGGCCGGCGTGTTCGCGGCGATGCTGGTGGCGATATTGCAGGTGATGAACGGTGCCGAGCGCGCAGAGGGCTGGACCAACGCGATTGTCTTTGCCGACATTGCGCTGATGTTGCTGGTGGTGGCCATCTTCTGCCGCCCGAATGGCCAGGTGCGCTGGTTGCTGGGCGCGGCGGTGGCTGCGGTGGCGGTGATCGTGCTGAGCGGTAGCCGTGGCGTGTGGTTGTCGTTGCTGGTGACCCTGGGTGTGTTGGTCTGGGGCGCGCCCTGGCAGAGCGCACGCATGCGATTGCTGGCGTTCGTCGGCGGCGCGGTGGTGTGCGTTGGCCTGGTGCTCAGCGTGCCGGGGCTCACCGAACAGCTGCGCATCGGCGAGCTGCAAAGTGATTTTCAGCGCTACGAAGTCGGCGACGCCGATTCGTCTGCCGGTGCGCGCATCGAGCGCTTGCACGTGGCCTGGGACACCTTGCAGGCGCATCCGTTGACGGGAGTGGGCGTGGGGCGCTTCGATGATGCAATGCGCGAGCTGCCACTGTGCGCGGGCGACACCTGGTTGCTGCGCTGCCATCTGGGCCACGCGCACAACGATCTGGCCGAGTGGGGCGCCACCCAGGGTATTCCCGGGTTGCTGCTGCTGATCGCGGTGTACGGCGTGCCGCTGTGGATGTTCGTGCGCTTGCACCGTCGCAGCGGGCAGCGTCAATTTCGTGGGCCGGCCGCGGCAGGGGTGATGATCGTGATCAGCTATGCGCTGTGCGGGCTGACCCAATCGATGTTCGCCCATCAGGTCTCGGCCAGCTTTTATGCGGCGATGGTGGGCATCCTGGCGGGGCTGGCCGCGCGTCAGGCGCAGCAGCATGCCACTGCCGCATCGCCAGTGGCTCAGTCCGCGCGCTGATCAGGTGCGCGCGGCGGGTCTTGCACCGGTTGGCCCTGCTGCAACAGCCACAACATGATGGTCTTCTGGCGCACATAGTTGGCACGTACGTAGGCGTAAATCAGCCCGTGCCAGCCATCGCGAAAACCACCGCGCAGCAGATAGCCGCGCCAGAAGCGCCACGCTGGCGCGAGCACCAGCTTGCTCCAGGTCGCCCGTTTGCCACGGGCGTAGTCGTACTCGGCCATCATCTGCGCATAGCGCTGGGTCTTGCCGAGCTGCTGCATCAGCGAGCGGTAGGGGTGATGGATCAGGTCACCGCGCAAGGTGGCCACGGTGCCATCCACGCTGGCGGCTTCGTGGATCTCGCGCTTGCCGCGCCAGCCGCCGCGGCGCCGGTCGAACAACCGCAGCACGCGGTCCGGATACGCATTGCCGTGGCGCAGGAACCGCCCGAAATACTCGGAAAGGCGTGCGAAGCGATAGCCGGCCGCCGCGTTGAATCCGGCATCGCGCGCGGCGAGGATCGAGGCGCGCAATGCATCGCTCACGCGCTCGTCCGCGTCCAGGCACAGCACCCAGTCGTGACTGGCCTGCGCCACGCAAAATGCCTTCTGGCTACGGTAGCCGTCGAAGGCACGATGCAGCACGCGCGCGCCGTGCGCGCTGGCAATGGCGGCAGTGGCATCGGTGGAGCCGGAGTCGACCACCACGATCTCATCGCAGAACGCCAGCGAGGTCAGGCAGTCGCGTAGGCGATCGGCTTCGTTGAACGCGATAATGCAGGCGGAAATGCGAGGCCGTTCGTCTGGGGCGGTCGATGAGGACATGTGATGGCCGAATACCTGCTGTTCGCAACGGAGCGTTACGCGTTGCCTATTCTGGCGCCATTGGCGCAGGCATTACAGGCCTCCGGCCAGTCGGTGTCGGCCTGGTTCGAAGATGGTGCGCGCGGGCTGCAGGTGCCGGGCGTGCGCGAGGTTGGCCTGCGGCAAGCGCTGGCGCTGTGCCCACGTGCGGTGTTCAGTGCCGCCAACTGGGTGCCGCCGTTCGTGTCCGGCGCCAAGGTGCAGCTGTTTCACGGCTTCAACGTGCAAAAACGCGAAGACAACCGCGGGCATTTCCGGGTGCGCGGGCTGTTCGATCTGTATTGCACGCAGGGCCCGGCCACCACCGCCCCGTTTCGTGCATTGGCCCAGCGCGAAGGCCATTTCGCGGTGGCCGAGACCGGCTGGCCCAAACTGGACCCGGTGTTTCGCGATGACGGCGGACGCAGCGCCGCGTTGCGCGCGCCGGCTGACGGGCGCCCGGTCATCCTGTTCGGCTCCACTTTTACCGAGCGGCTGAGCGCCGCGCCGGTGTTGTACGACCAGATTGCCGCGGACATCGCACGCGGCACGCATTACTGGCTGCTCACCTTGCATCCCAAATGTGCGCCGGCGCTGTTCGAGCGTTATCGCGCGCTGGCCGGGCCCAATGCGCGTTTTGTCGAGCCTGAAGAGGTCATGGCCGCGCAGCGCGCTGCCGATGTGCTGGTCTCGGACACCTCTTCGATCGTGTCCGAGTTCGTGGTGCAGCACAAACCGGTGGTGACCTTCCGCAACCGGGTGCCGCAGCCGCACATGCTGGATTTCCAGCAGCCCGAGGAATTGCCGCAGTGGCTGGCGCGCGCGCTGCAGCCAGAGGCGGGCCTGCGTGCGGCGCTAGCCACGTACGCGGATGCGATCCATCCGTTTCGCGATGGGCTGTCGTCCGAGCGCGTGATCGCCGCCACCGAAGACTTCATCGCCGGCGAGATGGGCCGCCTCCGCAGTAAACCGCTGGGGGCGCAATGGCGGGCTCTGCAGATCCGTCGCGCGCTTGGCTATTGGGGCCCGTCGCGGCGCTGATCACCAACGCGTCCATCGCAAGCCGCCATCACCAGCGGAGTTTGCGACGCGCCAACGCGGCGCCGAGCTGGGTCTGCAAGGCCTGCGCGTGGGCCAGCGGCACGAAGCGCAGCCGCAAGGCCGGGCCGGTGGCACTGGCACCGGCGGTATCCAGCAACAAGGTGGCGGTGCCGGAGAGCCGGTCCAGCGGCGAGCGCTGCAGTTGCAGCGCTTGCAACTTGTCCAGTTCGGCCAGCCGCCACCAGCGCTTCCACCAGCCGCCACGCACCGCTACGTAGCGCGCATCCAGCGCGTAACCCATGCGCTGCACCTGGCGGTAGGCCTTGAAGGCGCTCCAGGGCAGCCACAGCAGCAGCCAGCTCGCCTGCGCACCGAAACGCCAGGCCAGCACGGCGGTCAGTGGCAGCACCAGCAGCACGGTGGGCAGGCTCAGCCGCCACCAGCAGTGCGTGGCCACCGGCTGCCACGCCGCAGGTGGCCAGGCCACGTCGGGCAACAGCTGCTGCAGCAGGGCGTCGCAGCGCTGCGGCTCGGCGATCGGCGCCAGTTCCTTCAGCGCGGCGCCGTCGTTGTCACCGGTGGTCACGGCGGTATCCACGCGCAGCTGGCGGCGTCCGAACAGGGCATGCAGGCGGCTTTCGTACAGCGTCCAGGACTGGATGCGGCGCAGCGCCACGCTGCTACGGATGCGGGTCAGCAGACCGCGTTCCACGGTCAGGCGGCGCTCGGATTCGCTCAGGTGAAAGCCGTGGTACTGCGCCACTGCCAGTGCCACCGACAGGGCCCGCATCGCGACCAGCACCACCAGCATGCCGAGCACCACCAGCGTCGCAGTCACGGCGGTGCCGGGATGGATTTGCGCCACATAGCGATAAGCCAGTTCGCCGTTGTGTTCGACGAAGTTGGACACCGTGCGACGCGGAATCATCTGGTACAGCACCCCGAAGCCGGCGGCGACCACCACCATGCCGCGGTTGGAGATCAGCCCCAGGCGGATCACCTCGCTGGTGGGCAGGCGCAGCAAGGTGCCGACGTCGGGCGCCTGGTGTGCAGTGGCCGGCTCGGCGGTGTGCGCGCGGCGGCGGATCAGGTCTTCCAGCGCCAGCGCCTGATCCAGCCGTAACACGCGCATTTCCGCTTCCGGCTTGTGCCCGCCGGCCGATTCAAGGCGCACCTCGGCCACGCCGGCCAGCCGGTGCAGCAGCGATTGGTGCACCACCACGTTGTGGATGCGGGCGAACGGGATGTCGCGCCGGCTGCGCTCCAGCAGGCCGCTGCGGATCGCCACGCCATCACTGCCGATGCGGTAACGATAGGTGAAGTAGCGCAGCACCGAGATGGCCACCAGGACGGCGATCACGATGCCGGTCGCCAGGTGATCGGCCGAGTCGCGGCTCCCATCGCGGCTGCCGAACAAAATCAACGCCGCCAGCGGGATCAGGAACTGGCGGATCTGCTGCAGCAACACGAACAGCCACGACAACGGGTGCAGCCGCTGCTCATCATCGGTTGACGCGTCGATCGCGCTCACAGGGCGTCGTCGTCGTGGTCGAGCTGGTGGGCGAGGCGGTCGCGCAGCCGTTCGGCATCGCGCTGGTCCAGGCCGGAGAGCCCTACGGCGTTGAGCCGGCTGCCCGCGGTATGCACCACCAGCGTAGTGAGGCCGGTGGCGCGCTCGATCGGGCCGCGGCGCAGGTCCAGATGCTGCACGCGGGTGATCGGGATCCGCGTTTCGCTCTGCCACAGGTGGCCGCGCTGCAGGGCCAGGCCGTGGTTGTCGAGCTTCCAGCGCGTCAGCCGATGGCGTTTGAGCGCCAGCCACGCACCCAGCCCGGCCGCCAGGAGTACGGCCACCACCATTGCCGGCCAGTACTGCCAGGCCTGCAGCGCGACGCCGAACACGCCCAGTGCGAACAGGCAGGCCACGCTCATGCCGAGCGCACCCTTGACCCCGGCTACATAGGCGCCGCGGCGTGGCAGCGGCTGCCATTGGGCGTGGTCCACCGTGTCGGGCTCGGCCGGCGCGGGCGTGGCGTGGAGGTCGTCGGGAAGCGGGGGTGGGACGTCGTGCACGCGGCGGGCCTGCGGGAAGCGGTCCGCCAGCATAGCCGGGCGCCGCGCGGGCGCGCACCCGGCAGTCGGCTTACTGGGCCGCCAGGATCAGCGCGTCGACATCCAGCGCGTGGCCGGCGCGGGCCGCCTTGGTGCGCAGGTACTGCTCGTTCTCCGGCGTGATGTCGCCGGTGACCGGGATGCGGTCTTCCACCACGATACCGGCGGCACGCAGCCGCTCGGCCTTGGTCGGGTTGTTGGTCAGCAGGCGGATCCGGCTGATGCCCAGGCCGCGCAACATCGCCACCGCACTGCCGTAGCGGCGCTCATCCGGGCCAAAGCCCAGCTGCGCATCGGCATCGATGGTGTCCAGCCCGGCGTGCTGATAGCCGTATGCGCGCATCTTCGAGGCGATGCCCGTCCCGCGGCCTTCCTGATCCAGATACAGCAACACGCCGCCGCCGAGCTCCTTGAGCTTGGCCAGCCCGTGCCGCAACTGGTCGCCGCAGTCGCACTTGAGCGAGCCGAACAGATCGCCGGTGAGGCAGGACGAATGCACGCGCACCGGCACCGCACTGCCCAGATCCGGCTGGCCCACCACAATCGCCACCTGATCGCGCTGCGCCACGCCACCGCGGAACACCACGAACTCGCTCATGCCCAGGCCGCGCAACGGCACCGGGCTGCGGGTGACCAGTTCGTAGCCAGCCGCCGCCGAGGTGGCGCAGCCGCTGTCCAGGTCGTCCAGCGCCAGTGACTGGCAGCCGGCGAAGGCGGCGCGGTCTTGCTCGCCGGGCAGCTCCACCGCCAGCATCGCCGGCAGCAGCAGCCCAAGCCGTGCGATCTCCACCGCGCCGGCGTCCAGCGCATCGCCCGGGGTCCACTGCGAGGGCACCGGGGTATCGCGCAGATACGCGAGTGCGGCGAGCTGGTCGTAATCGTGGCTGACCAGCGCCACACGCGCACCCTGCTGGGCCACCAGGCCCAGCACCTGTGCGCGGGTGGGGGTCACGAACAGGTAATGCCGGCCCTGCGCGGCGCGCGCGAAGGCCATGTACGACTGCGCCGTGCTGCTGTCCAGCCCGAGCACGGCGCGGGTGTGTCCCTGGGCATCGGTGATGAGTACCGGGCGGCCGGCACGCAATTCGGCGGCGGCGCGCTCGCAACGGATCGCGGCCGGGTCACCGAAGGGTTGCGCGCTGGGGGAGGGAGAGGGACTGCTCATGCACGACTCCAAATGGGGACTGCCACGACCGCTTCAAGGCGGGCACCAGCGCAACCACACGCTGCCTGCCTTCGCCATTGTCGCGTGCCCGGCAAGCGCCGGCAGCCACGGGCGAATGGAACGCTGCGTCTGTGGCGGACCTGGACTGTGTGGCAGGCAGGGCCACCATTGGTTGCACCGCTGCCGCGTTGTTCATCGCCCGGCAATGCTTTTTAATCCGTCCACCCTGTCTTTGCCTGGATGCCATGCACATCGTCGACTGCAGCCATGCGCGCCACGCCGGCGCGATCCTGGACATCTTCAACGATGCCATCGCCCATTCCACGGCGCTGTACGACTACCGGCCGCGCCCGGCGGAGAGCATGGTGGGCTGGTTCGCCACCAAGCAGGCCGGCGGCTTTCCGGTGATTGGCGTGGAAGACGCCGATGGCACCTTGATGGGCTTTGCCAGCTACGGCACGTTTCGCGCCTGGCCGGCGTTCAAGTACAGCGTGGAGCATTCGATCTACGTGCACCGCGACCATCGCGGCAAAGGCCTGGGGCGCACCTTGCTGCAATTGCTGATCGACGCGGCGCAGGCGCGTGGCGTGCATGTGCTGGTCGGCGGCATCGACGCCAGCAATGCGGCCAGCATCGCGCTGCACGAACAGTTTGGCTTCACCCATGCCGGTACCGTGCGCGAAGCCGGTTTCAAGTTCGGTCGTTGGCTCGACCTGGCGTTCTATCAGCGCATTCTCAGCACGCCGAGCGACCCGCACGACGATTGAGCCTGGTAGCGATGACTTAGGCCGGGAGCACTTGGAAGGCGCTGCTGCGGCGCCTGATCTGTCTTTGAAATGCGACGCTCGCGGCCAAGCGCTGGCTCAGCACGCGCAAGGCAGAGCGTTTCTCGCAAGCCCGCCGCACTTCAATGCGGATGCCGCTCGGTCGCATACGGATTGGGCTCGCCGCTGCCCGGCGGGCGCAGCGTGTAGCGCTTGTAGGTCCACTGGTATTGCGCCGGGTCGCGCCGGGCGATCTGTTCGATGCCGGCATTGAGCGCGGTGGCCGCACGCACCGGGTCGGGGTCCGCCACCGCCGGCTCGGCCGGCTGCACATGCAGGGCGAATTGCAGATCGTCGCCGGCGCGCTCGCACCAGCCGTACAGCACGGTGGCGCCGGTGCGCTCGGCCAGCCGGTTGACCAGGGTCATGGTCAGCGCCGGGATACCGAAGAACGGCGCGAACACGCCATCGCCCATCTTCGGCTGCTGGTCGGGCAGGATGCCGACCGCGCCACCGTCCTTGAGCACCTTGAACAGCTGGCGCACCGCCGGGCCTTCCGCGCGCACCTGGCGCACGTTGTCGCCGCCACGGGCCAACTGCAGGAAGCCATCCACGGCATCGGAGTCCGGCGGGCGGTACACGATGGCGATCGGGCCGCGTTCGGACAGCCACTGATTGAGCAATTCCCAATTGCCGAAGTGCGGCGCCGCCACGATCACCCCGCGGCCCGACGCCAGCGCCGCGTCGTACAGCTCCTGCCCATTGCGCTGCAGCCGCGCCAGGTTCTCGGCCGGCGGGCGGGTCCAGGTACGCAGCACTTCCAGGGTCTGCCGGGCGGTGGAGCGCAGGATCCGCGCATGCAGCTGCGCGCGCTGTGCCGGTGCCAGTTCCGGGTAGGCCAGTTCCAGGTTGCGCCGCGCCACGCGGCTTTCGCGGGCATCGAGCTTGCGCCAGCTCCAGGCCAGCGTGTCGGCCACGCGCTTGAGCAACGGCCAGGGCAGCCGGCTCACGGTGGCGGCGGTGACATACAACAGGCGGGCGCGGACATCAGGTTTCATCCGGGCAATTCTAAACAGCGCGGCCGGCGATGACCCGTACGTGACAGCACTGGCCGCACTCGGCATGCTCGTGCCGCCCGACTGACTGAGGTGTTGCCCATGCTTGCACTGATCCAACGCGTCACCCGGGCCTCGGTCGCGGTCGATGCGCAGGTGGTCGGGCAGATTGGCCCCGGGCTGCTGGCCCTGATCGGTATCGAGCCCGGCGACACCGCGCCACAGCTGCGCCGCCTGGCCGAACGCCTGCTGGGCTACCGGGTGTTTTCCGATGAGGCCGGCAAGATGAATCGCTCACTTGCCGACACCGGTGGTGGGCTGCTGCTGGTGAGCCAGTTCACCCTGGCTGCCGACACCAAGGCCGGTATGCGGCCGAGCTTCAGCACCGCCGCGCCGCCAGAAGAGGCTGAACGGGCGTTCAATCAATTGGTGGCGATCTGCCGTGAAAAACATTCCGGCGGGGTGGAAACCGGCCGCTTCGGTGCCCATATGGTTGTCGACCTGGTCAATGACGGCCCGGTGACCTTCCTTCTCAGGCCCTAGCACGCCTCACTCAACCAGCTGCGTGTCTTGATTCCGGCAGACCGGGCTTCACGCTGGTATAATGCTAGGTTCTCTTTCCAATCTCAAAGCCGGTGGCGCGAGCACTCATGGCCAACGAACGTCCTGCCCAGCAATCCGACATCAAGCTACTGATCAGCAAGGGCCTGGAACAGGGCTATCTGACCTACGCCGAAGTCAATGACCACCTGCCCGACGACCTGGTCGACCCGGAGCAGATCGAAGACATCATCAGCATGATCAACGGCATGGGCATCGATGTCCATGAAGTTGCGCCCGATGCTGAAACCCTGCTGCTCAACGATGGCAACACCGGCAACCGCGAGGTTGACGACACTGCCGCCGAAGAAGCCGCCGCGGCGCTGAC
This sequence comes from Xanthomonas sp. NCPPB 2922, assembly GCF_041520885.1. Taxonomy (NCBI): domain Bacteria; kingdom Pseudomonadati; phylum Pseudomonadota; class Gammaproteobacteria; order Lysobacterales; family Lysobacteraceae; genus Xanthomonas; species Xanthomonas sp. NCPPB 2922. The sequence continues at coordinate 113,217 of NZ_JBGOFY010000002.1, forward strand.
CGCGCTGGACACCGAAGGTGGTCGCACCACCGACCCGGTGCGAATGTACATGCGCGAGATGGGCACGGTCGAGCTGCTGACCCGCGAAGGCGAAATCGCCATCGCCAAGCGCATCGAAGAGGGCCTGAGCCAGGTCCAGGCCGCACTGGGTACGTTCCCGCTGTCGACCGAGCTGCTGCTGTCCGATTACGAAGCGCACAAGGAAGGCAAGAAGCGCCTGGCCGAGATCGTGGTCGGCTTCAACGACCTGATCGAAGAAGCCGACGCTGCCGCCGCAGCGCTGGCCGCTGCCGGCCCGGTGGCTGTCGACGAAGATGCGGTCGACGAAGACGCAGACGAAGACGGCGATGACGACGCTGCCGAGGAAGAAGCCGGCCCGACCGGTCCGGACCCGGTGGAAGTCGCCACGCGCATGGAGAACCTGGCCAACGAGTACGCCAAGTTCAAGAAGGCCTACGTCAAGTATGGCGCCGAGCACAAGAATGTGGCCAAGGCGCGCGAAGACATGGCCGCCATCTTCACCACACTCAAGCTGCCGCTGCCGCTGACCGATGCGCTGGTCACCCAGTTGCGTGGCGTGGTCAACGGCATCAAGGACCACGAGCGCAAGGTGCTGCACCTGGCGACCACCGTGGCGCGCATGCCGCGCAAGGACTTCATCCGTTCGTGGGAAGGCAACCAGACCAACCTGGAATGGGTGGAAGACGCACTCAAGCGCAAGCAGAAGTGGTCGTCGGCGCTGCGCGACGTCAAGGACCAGATCGTCTCCGAGCAGCAGGGTTCGATCGAGATGGAAAAGGCGAACTACCTGACCCTGGGCGAGATCAAGGAGATCAGCCGTGCGATGGCCTATGGCGAAGCCAAGGCGCGCAAGGCCAAGAAGGAAATGGTCGAGGCCAACCTGCGTCTGGTCATCTCCATCGCCAAGAAGTACACCAACCGTGGCCTGCAGTTCCTCGACCTCATCCAGGAAGGCAACATCGGCCTGATGAAGGCCGTGGACAAGTTCGAATACCGTCGCGGTTACAAGTTCTCCACGTATGCCACGTGGTGGATCCGTCAGGCCATTACCCGTTCGATCGCCGATCAGGCGCGCACCATCCGTATTCCGGTGCACATGATCGAGACGATCAACAAGTTGAACCGCATTTCCCGTCAGATGCTCCAGCAGTTCGGCCGCGAGGCCACGCCGGAGGAACTGGCCAAGGAAATGGACATGCCCGAGGACAAGATCCGCAAGGTGATGAAAATCGCCAAGGAGCCGATCTCGATGGAAACCCCGATCGGCGACGACGAGGATTCGCATCTGGGCGATTTCATCGAGGACACCAACGTGGAGTCCCCGATCGACAACACCACCAACATCAATCTCTCCGAGACGGTGCGGGACGTGTTGGCCGGCCTGACCCCGCGGGAAGCCAAGGTGCTGCGCATGCGCTTCGGTATCGACATGAACACCGATCACACGCTGGAAGAGGTCGGCAAGCAGTTCGATGTCACGCGTGAGCGGATTCGCCAGATAGAGGCCAAGGCGTTGCGTAAGCTGCGTCACCCGAGCCGTTCGGAACAGCTGCGGTCGTTCCTGGACATCGACTGATCGCACAGCGGTCAGCGCACTTCGGTTCCACAACAGCCCCGCTCATGCGGGGCTGTTGCGTTATGGGGGGTGTCCACGCGCTGCGGTTCGCAAGAAGCAACGCAGCACGCTAATCACATCAGCCTGGCGTGTTCACGGCACGCGCACGAAGCTACACAGGCCCGCAACATTAAGGACGCGTTTCCCGATTACTCACGTATTTTTCTAGCGCCACGCCCTACCGTGCTAATCGAATGGACACGAGAGCGCCACCATGAGCAGGCAAAGCCGATTCGAAACCACCACCTACCGCGACAGCGAGATCCGCGTGCGTGTGGAACAGGCGTCTGTCGGTGCGAAGTGGACGCTATGGGTGGATGTGTACGTTGCCCGCGGCAAACGGTTGCCACGGATCAGCGAGCAGAACGTGGAGTACGACAATTACCAGGACGCCATCGCGCACGGCTTTCGTACCGGCCGCGCGCTGGTGGATGCGCAGCAAGAAGTGGCCGATGCGTGAGTGGTGGTTGTTGCCGAGGACCACGAGTGCAGCGGAATAACCGGTGCAGCAATACGCAAGTGCGGCAATGAGCGCCTTGTAGTGCTGGCCTGAAGCAGCCGGTGACGAAGGTCCGATGCGCAGCAGAGACGCCCAGCCAACCGCTGGGCTTTTTTGTGGGCGTGGCACAGCCGGGCGGTTGTGCTTTTTCAGGTAAGCGCAGACGCAGCAGACAGCGAAGCAGCCGGGCAGGTAAACTTTGCCGACTCTGGGGCAGCTGATGCATGCAGCACCGACGAGCCGCGCGACGCAGGGCCTATAGCTCAACGGTTAGAGCAGAGGACTCATAATCCTTTGGTTCCAGGTTCGAATCCTGGTGGGCCCACCACACGATGCGAGGTTGTGTTTTTTGATCGCGTCCCGCACTGCTGACGCCGACTCCGATACGTGCGGTGATGTCGCGATAGATTCAAAGCTGATAGAGCACAGCACAGCCCTGGCCGGAGACGGATCTGCAGAGGCGCTTCGTGGCCGGCACGCCTAGCCCGCATGCGTCTTGGGTTCCTCGGTCTTTGTTATCAAGCGAGCACGACAGCACTGGCGGTCTGCAGGGCGCTATGATCGAGACTGCTTCCCTGGTCCTCGACTATGCTCATTGCACCGTATCCGAAGAATGAGCAGGCGCGCCTTCGCCTCCTGCGTCAGCTCGATATCCTGGACACAGCGGCAGAAGAGGTCTTTGACGAGATCACGCGCGAACTTGCCGAGAAATTGCAGGTGTCCACCGCACTGATTTCTCTGGTGGACGCAGACCGGCAATGGTTCAAATCCAGAGTCGGTCTCGATGTCTGCGAAACATCGCGGGACGTGTCGTTTTGCGCACATGCCGTGGGTGCGGGGGAGGCGCTGTTTGTGCGTGACGCCTTGACCGATGTTCGATTCAAGGACAACCCGCTCGTCCAAGGACCGCCCTACATTCGCTTCTATGCAGGGATACCGCTACGCAGTGAAAACGGTCTGCTCGTAGGAACCCTCTGCGCCCTCGACGCCCAGCCAAAAGAGCTGAATGAGGACGAGCTGCGGTTGATGAATCAGCTGGCGGAAAAGGCCAGCCATTATGTCTTTAGCCGTTTGAAGAGCGACCTGTCATCGAACCAGGAAGCGGATGCGAAGCAGATAGGCTTCGACTTCTCGCCAATCGCCATGGCGGTGTTCGGTGCCGATGAGGCGCTGGTCGCTGTCAACGCAGCGTGTTGCGCGTTATTGGGAACGACCAAGGCGGCGTTGCTTGCTTCTTCCGCCAATGCACTCTGGAAAGGCGATTCCGACGAACGCTTAAGCTTGAAAACGCGCGCCCACGATAGCGGTGTCCTTCCCGTCACCTTGAACGCGGGCAGCTTCTCGGGCAAGCGGGTCTGGCTGCAGGTGGTGACGAATGCGCAAACCGCACCGTCTTTTGTTGCACTTCTCTATCCAGAAAACGTGGGTGCGTCGTGGTCGAAACTCTAGGCTTTGCGCGTTTCGGGTTAGGCCGCCTCTTCGGATTCAGATTCCTTTCCTGTCGACAAGTAGATGCATGAGCGGCACACCTCATAGGGCGGGAAGCGCATGGTAGTTCCCTTCAATTGGCAACGCGTCATTCTAAGATCTGTTCCCTATTTTGCGGCGGCAATGATCCTGTTGATGGTCGGCACCAACGCCTACCAGACATGGACGGGATACCGTTCCGCATTGGACGCGGCTCGTAGCACAACTGAGAATCTTGCCCACTCTGTGGGGCAACATGCGGATGATGCAATCAAGGACGCTGACATACTCTCCATGAGCGTGGTGGAGCGAATCGAAGGTGATGGATTCGAGAACATCGACAGGAATCGGCTCCATCTTCTCTTCCAGCGTCAGGTACGCAGCCTTCCGCAATTGCACGGAATCTTCGTCTACGACGAAAAGGGTAACTGGATAGTCACCGACAAGGACAAAATTCCTGCGTCAGCCAACAATGCCGACAGAGAATATTTCCACTATCACAAGGCGCATGCGGGTGAGCGTGTGCACGTCGGCCCTGTGATTGCAAGTCGTTCGACCGGCGAGCTGATTATTCCGGTGTCCAGGCGAATCAATAACAAGGATGGAAGCTTCGGCGGGGTTTTTCTAGTGACTCTTCGCGTGCAGTACTTCAGTAGGTTCTATGCCGATTTCAGAATGGACGAGCAAGGTGTGATCGTTCTCGCAGATCAAAACGGAACCATCATGGTGCGTCATCCGTTCGACACGAACATGATTGGTAGAAATATCGCCAAGGGGGATATCTTTTCGAAGTACCTGCCGCATGCATCGCGGGGCGTGCACATGGTGGTTGCGATCACTGACAAGGTGGAGCGTATGTATGGCTACGAACGCCTCAATCGCTATCCGCTTGTCGTACTGGCCGGCAAGTCAAAGCGTGCAATTCTCGGGTCGTGGTACGAGAGTTTGTATGGCTCATTGATCATGCTCTGTCTGATCCTTCCGATTCCAGTCCTCTTTGCGACCCTTATTTCGCGCCAGATAAAGACAACGCTGAAAGTTGAAGATGAGCTGCGACTGGCGTATGCCGCAGTGGAAGCCATTGCCATGCAGGACAGCCTGACTGGTCTGGCGAACCGCAGGCAGCTTGATGTGGTGTTGCCCGCCGAGATCAAGCGCGCAAAGCGAACATCGCAGCCGCTCGGCGTGATCATGGTCGATATCGATTATTTCAAGCGGTACAACGACTATTATGGCCACCCTGCAGGCGACCTCTGCATCAAGGCAATCGCCAATGTGCTGAAGAACCACACGCGGCGCGCTGGCAATCTCGCTGCCAGGTACGGTGGAGAAGAGCTCACTGTGTTACTTCCCTCATGCGACCAGGCTGCGGTGCTGGCAGCAGCCGAGCGCATTGTGGAGAGTATTCGTGGGCTGCAGATTGCGCACGACGACAGTCCGGAGGGCTACGTCACTGTCAGCGTCGGGGCATATAGCTATAGCGCGTTCAACAAGGAGGTCGATGCAAGCGGGCTATTGAAATGCGCCGACGATGCGCTTTACGCGGCAAAGCAGGCTGGACGCAATCGCGCGCGCTTGAGCGCGTAGCCGCTGGCGCGCGGGGAACTGGTGCAGTGGGGAACGGTGTCCGGCGTGACGCCGGCGCTGTGGGTGCTGCACACCTCGCGGCGGCTGGCCGCGCCCAAGGTGCGCGCGTTCGTGGATTTTCTGTGCGCGCGCTACCCGGACGGGTCACTGGTGTTGCAGGGCTGACCATTGCGGGTGGCGCGTGCAGCGGCGTGGCGGCGTGCCGCTACGCTTTCTTCGGCGACACCCACATCGCAATCACCGCACGGAAGACGGTGTCTCCGGCGGTGTCCTTGATCAGCACTTCAACCGGGTACTCCCTGGCCACATCGAAAGTAGGTGACGGGTCGAGCGGGCGGGCTTCGGCCACCACCGCGGTCGTGGCTTTCTTGAGGTACTGCACGTCCATACCGCGCGGGATCCAGCGATGCGTGGCGGGCACGGTCACCTCGGTCATGGTGCCGCCGGCCAGTTCGGCCGCGTTGCACATGGCGATCGCATGCACGGTGCCGATGTGGTTCAGCACCTTGCGCCGCTTGCGCACGGCCACCACGCACTGGCCGGCGCGCAGCACTTCGAAGCGCGGGGAGATCGAGCCGAAGTAGGGCGCCTTCAGGCACAGCAGCCGGGAAAACAGCCATTTGCCGGCAGGCAGCGGGCTTAGCTGCGTCCAGATGTCGAGGGTCTGCGAGTGCGTGGCCATGTGCTGCGTTCGCTGTATGTGGGGGCGGAATGGTCGAAACATACCATGCAGTATGGTGGCCGCTGCAAGCGCCACGCAGCACCGCTCGATCTGGCTGTGCAGGTGTACGCCAGCCGGTGCAGCGGTTAGCGTTGCGCTGCCATCGCCTGGTGTAGCCGCACGGGCGCCCAGTGCTCAGGCATGCTCAGGACACGGTCCGCCCGGACCACACACAGGACGGACCCATGCTGTACGTGCTGATCGCGCTGCTGTTGATCGAAGCGGTGCTGATGCTGTGCTGGAACCGCTGGTACTGCCGCTGGGGCGTGCCCCTGTACGTGCGGCGCATTCCGGCCACCGCAACGGCGCTGGCACACTTCCCGTTGGGCCGCATCGAGATGACGCTGGATGACTCCGCGTGGGCGCCGCTGGTGTTCCACCCGCTGTCGGAAACAAGCAGTGCGTTTCGTGAAAGCGTATGGATGCGCCTCAAGCCGAACTACGCACCGGTGATGCGTGGCGTGGTGTTGGTGGACAAGCGCGATCGCGAGATCCGCATCGTGGGCCTGTGCAACTGGAGCATGCTGTGGGTGGCGCTGATGCTCGTCCAGGCGCTGCCGGTGGTGCCGCTGCCAGTGCTGGCATTTGCGGTCTTGCTGGGCGTGATCTACGCCATCCAGCGGCATCGCTTCAACCACGTGAGCGATGTGGCGGCGCGCTTGCTTGCCGAGCCCGCGCCGTGGCGGCCCGAGGTGCGTGTGTAGCGCCGTCAGGCCGGTGCATATTGCTCGGACATGACCTGAGGCGGTACTGCCAGATAGCGTTCGAACGACGTGACCAGGTGATTGAAGGTGGCGCGGATGCGTGGCACATCGCGCAGGTCTTCGTGGGTCACGATCCAGGTGGTGAGTGCGGGCAGTGCGACCTCGGGCAGCACCTGCACCAGGCATGGGTCTGCGCGGGCGATCGGGCATTGCGCAATGGCAATGCCCAGGCCGGCACGTGCGAGCGCAAGTTGCGCAGGGTGGCTGTCGGTGCGGGTGGCCAGGCGGTCACGCAGCAGGTGCGGATGCAGGGCGCGGGCCAGGCTCAGGTCGGCGCGGTTGCGATCGGGGCCGATGAGCTCGTGTTCGAGCAGTGCCTCTACCGTGGCCGGCGCGCCACGGCGCGCGATGTAATCGCGGTGCGCAAACAAGCCCAGGGCGATCGCACCGACCTTGCGCGCCACCAACGCGCCTTGCGTGGGCGGCTGCATGCGCACGGCAATATCGACTTCCTGCTCCAGCAGGTCCGCCGGCGTGTTGCTGAGCACCAGCTCGGTGACGATATGCGGATGCATCTGGCGCAAGCGCGCCAGCATCGCCGGCAGGACTTCGACGCCAACAAAGTCCGACACGCTGATCCGCACGGTGCCGGCGACCAGGCCGGGCGGTGCAGACGCCAGCCGCACGAACATCGCCGAGGCACGCGCCATGGTGCGGGCCGCCGCTTCCAGCCCGCGCGCTTCGCTGGTGGGGATCAGGCCGGTGATCGCACGGGTGAACAAGGTGGTGCCCAGCGCGGCTTCAAGCGAAGCGATGCGTGCGCGCACGGTGGGCTGGGCAACGCCCAGCTGGCGCGCGGCAGCCGAGAGACTGCCGGTATCGAGAACCGCCAGGAAGGTGCGTTGATCTTCCCAGGCGATGTCATGGCTCATAAGAATTTTTCCGGCGGCTGGGCATGTTTTGCCAGTTCCATCCTAGCCGCTGCAACGGCACTCTTGCGCTGCTCTGCAGTGATGCCCCATGCGGGCGACCAACACTTACCGCTGAGATCGCTTGGTGTCGTTGTGCGCATCAGGTGTGGGCGAAGACAGCGCTGGAATGCAGCCTCTGCGGCGGCGTGCAGCGCCACCGGTTGTGCTGGGTGTCCACAACGCGGCGATGCACAGGTTGGTCGCGTTGATGTGGTTGCGCGCTTGCGATGCGGTCGCGCCTGCCACGGTGGAGCGGCCGGTTGTGCGCTCGGCGGATCAGGCAAGGATTGCGGAGGATGCGGCTACCGGCTCCGCACACGCCTGCAGCACAGTGTTCCCCAGCGCAGTGCAGTACCGCGCGTTACTTCAACAGGAGGAATTTCCTATGCAGCACGCAACGTCTCTGGATCAGTATCGCTTGCTCGGCCGCTCCGGTCTGCGCGTCTCGCCGCTGGCGCTGGGCACGATGACCTTCGGCAAGGAATGGGGCTGGGGTGCCGATGAAGCCGACGCCACGCGCATCTTCGATGCATATGTCGAGCGTGGCGGCAACTTCATCGACACCGCGGTGAACTACACCAACGGTGCGTCCGAACGCATGCTGGGCCGGTTGATCGCCGACAAGCGCGAGCGTGTGGTGGTGGCGACCAAGTTCACCATGGCGCGCGAGCCGGGCAACATCAATTCCGGCGGCAATCACCGGCTCAACCTGATGCGCTCAGTGGAAACCAGCCTGCGCCAGCTCGCCACCGACCGCATCGACCTGTTGTACCTGCACGCCTGGGACTTCACCACCGCGCCGGATGAAGTGATGCGCGCGCTGGATGATCTGGTGCGTGCCGGCAAGGTGCTGTACCTGGGCATCTGCAACACGCCGGCCTGGCGCGTGGCGCAGCTGCAGACGCTGGCGGATCTGCGTGGCTGGTCGCCGTTGGTGGCCCTGCAGATCGAGTACAGCCTGGTCGAACGCACGGTCGAGCATGAGCTGATGCCGATGGCGCGTGAGTTGGGGCTAGGTGTCATGCCCTGGTCGCCGCAGGGCGGCGGCATTCTCACCGGCAGGTACACGCGCGCAGACCTGTCCGACGAGAACGGCGCGGAGGTGGCTGCCAGCCGCAAGGGCGTGATTGCCTCCACCGGGCATCTCAACGCGCGCTCGCTGGATATCGCCGATGTGGTGGGCGAGGTCGCCGACGAACTGGGTGCCTCACGCTCGCAGGTCGCATTGGCGTGGACCTTGCGCAACCCGGCGGTGGTTGCGCCAGTGATGGGCGCGCGCACGCTGGAGCAGGCGCTGGACAACTTCGGTGCACTCGGCCTGACGTTCAGCGATGCGCAACTGCAGCGGTTGGATGCCGCCAGCGCGCCGGCACCGATCTTTCCCGAGCGGTTCATCGGCCGGCCGATGGCGCAGCAACTCATCTACGGCACCGGCAGCGTGCAGCTGCGCCGTTGAGCACCGGAGTACCGCACATGAGCAGACACACCGCATTGCCTGCCGTCCTGCTGGCGGCCGTGCTGTGGCTGCCCGGCGCACAGGCGGCCAGCGTGGCCGCCCCCGCCGCAGCCGCACAGCACGACACCTCGCGCATGGCTGCGCACAACAAGCAGCTGGTCGATACCGCGTTCAAGCAGTGGGCGGCCGGCGGCAGCGGGTTGTTCGACACGCTGCTGGCCAGCGACGTCACCTGGACCATCGAAGGCTCCGGCCCGTTCGCCGGCACCGTGCATGGGCGCGACGCGCTGGTCGATAAAGCGGTGCGCCCGTTGGCCAGCCGCCTGTCCACGCCGCTGCGGCCGCTGCACTGGCAGCTGTGGGCCGATGGCGCGCATGTGATCGTGCAATGGGAAGGCGCGGCCACCGCGCGCGATGGCGTCCCGTACCGCAATCGTTATGCGTGGATCATGCGGATGCGCGACGACAAAGTGGTGGAGGTCAACGCCTTCCTGGATCTGCCGCACTACACCGATGTGTTGCAACGCATCCCGGACACGGCCGCACGCGTGGGCAGCCCATGAACGATACCCGCATGCAGCTCGCTGTTGCGGTGGCCATCGGCGCCGGCGCTGCCGTGCTGTGCGGGCCCACCAGCGCATGGCGCGGCGATGCATCCGGCGTCGGCAGCGCAGCCTCTTCTTCTCCCTTGGAGCATCTCATGCAACACCATCCGTACTTGGGCATGTGGGTCACTGGTGACGGCCGCATCCGTCAGGAGCTGTTGCCCACCGGCCGCTACGACGAAGCCCGCGGCACACGCAAGAGTGCCTATCAAGGCCGCTATGAAGTGGAAGGCAATCGGATCCAGTATTGGGACGACACCGGCTTCACCGCCGATGGCACGTTCGTCACCGCCGATGAACTGCATCACGATGGCATGGTGTTCTATCGTGAAACTGGCGAGTAACGAAGCCACACGCCGCTGCAGAGTGAAACGCCGCTGCAGCGTGCATGACCAGACACCCGCTTCAACCCGCAGCGCAACGCACCGTTGAATCTCTGCTCCGGCCTTCGCCTCCGCGCCGGTGGCAAAGCCTGCGCGCAATCCGGAGGCGTCATTGCATCGGAGACAACATGAAGACAGTGCTGATTTCAGGATCCGGATCGGGCATGGGCCTGCTCACGGCGCAAACGCTCATGCGCGCGGGCTATGTGGTATATGCCGGCGTGCGCGACCCCGACGGGCGCAGCAAGGAACGCCGGCATGCGCTGGAAGACTACGCACGTGCGCACGCCGCGCAAGTGCGGGTGGTGGACATGGACATCCACAGCGAGGCGTCCTGCCAGCGCGCGGTGGAACAGGTGGTGGCCGAGCACGGTCATCTGGATGTGGTGATCCATAACGCAGCGCATCTGTATATCGGCATGGCAGAAGGGTTCACTGCCGAGCAGTTGGCCGACAGTTTCAACACCAACGCGGTGGGCGCCCATCGGCTCAATCGCGCCGCATTGCCGCAGCTGCGCAAGCAGGGCCACGGCACCTTGCTGTATGTGGGCAGCACCATCACCCGCATCGTTGCGCCATTCATGATGCCGTACGTTGCCGGCAAGTACGCACTCGATGCGGTGGCCGAAACGACCGCCTACGAAGTGCAGCCGCTGGGCATCGAAACCGTCATCGTCATGCCCGGCACCTTCATGGATGGCACCTCGCACTTCCAGACCGCGGTGCATCCGCAGGACACCCAGGCGGTGGACGGCTATGCCGCCGTGCAGCCGGAATTCGACAACTATTCGCCCGGCCTGCGCCGGTTGTTCCGCGATGCGCAGCCGGCGCCGGTACAGGCGGTGGCCGATGCGATTGCCCGCGTACTGGCCTTGCCGGTGGGTGCCAAACCACTGCGAATCACCGTGGATTTTGCCGATTACGGTGCGGAGGCAATCAACGCCGTGGTGGAGGCGCAGACCGAGCGCGTGTTCCGCATCATGGGCATGGAGCGCCTACGCAGTGTGGCAACGCAGTCATCACCATCCTGAGCGCCGAGGCGATACAGGGGCCGCCGTACGCGGCCCCTGCATTTGTGATCACGCAGCCGCCTGCTCCGGCAGCTTGGCAATCACCTTGATCTCGAACTGGAAGCCGTACAGCCAGGTCACTCCCACAGCGGTGACGGTCGGGTAGGGCGGCGGGCCCCAGTGCGTGGCCCACTGTTTGAACACGGCGTCGAAGATGGTGTCCGGGTCGACCATGAACCAGGTGACGTCGATGACGTCGTCCCGCGTGCAGCCCGCCGCGGCGAGCACCGCGTCGAGGTTGGAAAACGCCCGTGCGATCTGGGCGTCCAGGTCGGGTTCGGGCGAGCCATCGTCGCGGCTGCCGACCTGGCCGGAGACAAACAGCAGGCCCTCCGCACGAAGAGCAGGCGAGTAGCGGTTGCGCTCATACAGCGCCTGACGGCCTGCGGGGAAAACAGCGTCACGTGTTGCCATGGGGTATCTCCTGTGTGGGCAACGTGCCCATCGAACGTGCAGCCACAGTAAGCAGCGCGCGGCGGCGGATAAATCCCTGCCAGCGCACATGACTATTTGTAGAATCCAAACAATTGAGCAGACCGCAGGATGGCGATGGATCGGTTCGATGCAATGCAGGCATTCGCACGTGTGGTCGAGTCCGGCAGCTTCACCAAGGCCGCCGACACCCTGCAGATCAGCAGGGCAACGGTGACCCAGCTGGTGCAACAGCTGGAGGCGCGCCTGCGGGTGACCTTGCTCAATCGCACCACGCGCCGTGTGGCGGTCACCGCCGATGGCGCGGCCTATTACGAGCGTGTGGTGCGCTTGCTGGCCGACATGGACGATGCGGAAACCAGTTTGTCGGTGGCATCCAGCGTGCCGCGTGGGCGCTTGCGCGTGGATGTGCCCAGCCCGCTGGCGCGCCTGATCCTGATGCCCGCGCTGCCGGACTTTCATGCGCGGTATCCGGATATCCAGTTGCACATGGGCGCCAGCGATCGCCGCGTGGATCTGATCGGCGAGCAGATCGACTGCGTGGTGCGCGGCGGCACCATCACCGATCAATCGCTGGTGGCGCGGCACGTGGGTGACCTGCAGGCGGGCGTGTATGCAGCGCCCGGCTATCTCGCACGCCTGGGCATGCCTGCGCATCCACGCGAGCTAGAAGACACCGCCCACCGCACCGTAGGCTTCATGCGCTGGGGCGATGGCGTGCCGTGGCCACTGGTGATGCAGCGCGATGGCGAACACGTGCAGGTGCACGGCCGCTACGTGGTGGCCAGCGACGACGGCAATGCCTACCTGGCCGCGGGGCTGGCCGGCATGGGCGTGTTGTGGTTGCCGCAATACATGGCACGTGTACCGCTGAGTCGCGGCGAGCTGCTGCCGGTGTTCGCGGACTGGCAGCTGGACCCGATGCCGCTCTCGATCGCCTTCCCGCCCAACCGGCACGTAAGCGCGAAGCTCCGCGTGTTCATCGATTGGGTGATTGCGTTGATGGCCGAGCATGCGCCGGTGGTGCAGCGGCCGATGGCGTAACGGTCTACGGGCGATGTGGTGATCATGGTGATCACTGCGCATCCGTTGGAAGCGACGTATCGTGCGACGTCACCGCTGGTGAGGTGCGCCTTCCTGCAAGCGTGCGTGGTGCACGCTGCGCTGTATGCAGTGACACAGCCTCGCCCGGCACTGCCGCACATCAGCGGCAGCAGTGCGGCCGCTCACTCGCGCAGCTCACGCCGTACCGGGTATTGCCAGCCGCTCAGTGCGGCGTACGGCGAGCGGGCGTAGATCCATTGCAGGCGCGCGTCGCCATCGGCGCGAAATGCGGGGTCATCGGCGAGCTTGCGTTCGAAGTCGCTGCGCAAGGCTGCGTCGTGTTGCAACACGCGTTCGGCGAAGCGCACCAGCTCGGCGCCGTAGAGGCCGCTGTCCGGGTTGCCGGCGTGGCGGAACAGGCCGCTGGCCAGCAGCGAGTCGCTGCTTTGCGGCTCCAGCAAGGCGGCGGCCAGCATGCGCATCGGCTGGTCCGCGGGAATGCGGATGCTGCCGGGCGCGAAGGTTTCTTCCACCTGCGCGCTGTGCGGGGTGCTGCTGCCGGACTGCTTGACCATGCGGGTGCGCTCCACGCGCAACTGGCGTGGCTGCTGCAGGCGTTCGTACTGAATGCCGTGGGCATCCAATCGCGCGACCACATCGGCGTTGCCGGGCGGAATCCACCAGGCCTGCGGGTACGTCACTGCCTGGGTCTGGCGATAGCCGATCACCGGCATGGTCCAGGTGGCATCGCGGCCTTCCCAGCGCAGCTCCTGCCGGCCCGATGCCGGCGAGAGCGCACGCGTGTAGGTCACGCCCTTGAAGGGCAGTTGCGCGATCGGCTGCTCCAGGCGCTCCCAGGCCACCATCAGTTCGGCGGGCCGCGCGGCGCGGTCGGTGCGTTTGGCGGCGGCAATGCGCGCGGAGTCGCGGGCCACCACGCGCAGCGCCGCTTCCAGCAGCACGTAGTCGCCGAGCACGCGCTGGCGATAGGACTTCAGCCGGTGGTTCTCCACCAGCACGGTGGGGATGCCGGCAAAGTCGCCGTAGCCGGTGGAATAGCGCGGGCCTTCCGGCGAGTAGCGCAGGCCCGAGCGCGGGTCGTTTTCGTCGATCAGGCTGGGGTAGATGGTGGGGGTGTGGCCCTGCGTGCGCAACGCGGCATCGACCGCCGGAGTGAAGCGCTGCTGCAGCCAGCCGGCAGTGGCGCGCGAGCGTGCATACGTGCCCCAGCCGGCGAAGGTGTAGGTGATGTCGTATTGATGATCCAGCCCCTCGCTGACATGCAGGTCGATGTACAGCGCCGGGTCCAGCCGGTGCAGCAGCGCCACCACCGCGCGGGCTTCCGGCGTCTCGAGGTTGAGATAGTCGCGATTGAGGTTGATGCCGCGCGGGGTGCTGTTCCAGCCCGCCCCCTGCGGGCCACGCAGGGCCGCGCCCACCAGCGGGCCGCGCTGCTCGTGGCCATCCACATTGAGGATCGGCACGAACACGAAATCCACCTGGTCCAGCAGCGCGTCCTTGCCGCCCTGCGCGATGTCGCGCAACAGCATCAGGCCGGCGTCCTTGCCATCGATCTCGCCGGCGTGGATGCCGGCCTGCGCCAGCACCACCGGCTTGCCGGCGGCTCCCTTGCGGGCGCGCACCAGCAGCAGGTCGCGGCCTTCGCTGCTGGTGCCGAACACCTCCAGCGACAACAGTGGCGAGGCGGCGACCAGGCGCTTCAGCCACGCGCGGGTGTCCGCATAGCTGGGCGTGCTGACGAAGTCGCTGCGTTCGGCCGGCGTTGCCCACTCGGCGTTCGCCTTTATCACCAGCGACTCGCTGGCGCCATGCCAGGCGCGTACCGGCGGCAGCGGCGCGCGAGTGTCCAGGGCTGGCTGCGCGGACGCGTGCAGGCTTGCCAGCAAGGTCAGCGCGAGCAGGCTGGCACGGGCGGGGGGGCAGCGCGGCGCGGTGGCGGCGTCACCGGCGATGGGGTTGCGGGTGGAGGTGCGGGGCAAGCGGCCGTGCTGGGGAGAAGGCATGCGGTGATCTGGGTCTCGTTGACGAATACGGTGTCGATGTAGCGACTTTTCGTAACAGAATAACATTGCAGTTCCTAGTGCTTCAGTGGTGCCGGCGGGCCGGTGGGCGTCGCTCCAAAGCCAGCCGCGTCCGCTTTACAGGTCGAATGCATGCAGATGGCGCGCGCCGAGCTTTTAAAAAGCGGTGTTCTGGAGCAACGCAAACAGCTGCATCACTGCGCCACCGGCGACGCATCAGGCGGCCATCGCCCGGCCCCACGAGCGCCATCCGCAATGTGATAACGTATCAATTCATTTGTAATGACCGCTTGCCATGTCATCTGCCGCGCCGCCTGTTTCTGCCATTTCCCTTGTCGACGTCCACGTGTCCTACCGCGGCCGCGCGGTATTGCAGGGGCTGCACCTGCAGGTGGCGCCGGGCAGCGTGTATGCGCTGCTGGGTGGCAACGGCGCGGGTAAATCGTCCACGTTGTCGGCATTGCTGGGCTTTGTGCGGCCGGTGTCTGGGCAATTGCAGGTGGATGGTGTGGACCCGGTGGCCAACCCCGGGCGGGCGCGGGCGCGCCTGGCGTATCTGCCGGAAAACGTGGCGCTCTACGAGCACCTCAGCGCGCTGGAAAATGCCGACTACCTGCTGGCGCTGGCCGGGCAGCGGCGTAGCCCGGAGGCGATTGGCACTGCGCTAGCCGCGGCCGGGCTGCAGCGCGAGGCATGGACGCAGCGCCTGGGTGGTTTTTCCAAGGGCATGCGGCAGAAGGTGGCGATCGCCGTGGCCACCTTGCGCGAGGTGCCGGTGTTGTTGCTCGACGAACCCACCTCCGGATTGGACCCGCGCGCCATCGGCGACTTCAACCAGCTGGTGAGCAGCGTGCGTGCGCGCGGCGGCGCGGTGCTGATGGTCACGCACGATCTACTCGGTGCAGTGGACGTGGCCGACCGCATCGGCTTTCTGGAAAACGGGCGCATCGTCGATGAAGTCGGCGCCGGTGACAGCGGCTTCGACGTGCGCACCCTGCATGCGCGCTTTGCGCGGCCGCAGGACCGCGCCGCATGAGTGCTGTGCTGTGGGTGGCACGCGAAGAACTGCGCTACATGGCACGCAACCGGTCCGCGGCCATCGGCCTGGTGTTGCTGATGGCGTTGACGCTGGTGGCCGCGCTGACCGCCGCGCAGCATCAGCGCGAGGTTTCCGAGTTCCGTACCCGGCAGCAGCAGGCAGCGCAGCAGGCGTTCGAAGCGCAGCCAGACCGGCACCCGCACCGCGTGGTGCATTACGGGCACTTCATCTATCGCCCGTTGCCGGCACTGGCGGCCTTCGATGCCGGCGTGGATGCCTTCACCGGCAACAGCATGTTTCTGGAAGGCCACCGCCAGAACACCGCCAATTTCGGCGACGTGCGGCAAAGCTCGTTGCTGGTGCGCTTCGGGCAACTCACGCCTGCGTTCGTGCTGCAGGTGCTGGCGCCGCTGCTGCTGGTGTTCCTGGGCTACGGCGCAGTGGCCCGCGAACAGGAAACCGGCACCTTGCGCGTGGTGTTGCTGCAGGGCGCCACGCGGATGCAAGTACTGAGCGGAAAATACCTGGCCCTGGTCGCAGTGGCGGCGGCCTGCCTGCTGCCGGCGCTGGTCGGTTTGGTGCCGGTGGCGGTGCTGCCGGGGCAGGGCGTGCGGGTGGCAGTATTGGTGCTGTCGTATGCGGCGTATCTGCTGGCATGGTGCGCGTTGGTGCTGACGGTGTCGGTGCTGTGCCGGCGTGGCCGCGATGCCTTGCTGGTGGCGCTGGCGCTGTGGGTTTGGCTGGCCCTGCTGGTACCGCGGGTGGCGCCGGATGTCGCCAATGCCGCGTATCGCCTGCCCACGCGGCTGGAAACGGACGTGGCGATCCAGCGCGACTTGCGCACGCTCGGCGACAGCCATAACCCCGATGACCCGCACTTTGCGCAGTTCAAGCAACAGGTGCTGGCGCGGTACGGCGTGCAGCGGGTGGAAGACCTGCCGGTGAACTACAAGGGCCTGCTGGCACTGGAAGGCGAACGCCTGACCGCCAGCCTGTTCGAACGCTACGCGGCACGCGATTCGACGATCCAGCAGCAACAGAATCTGCTGGTGCGCATGTTTGCGCTGCTCAGCCCCACGGTGGCCTTGCGTGAGGTCTCGATGACGGTGGCGGAGACCGATCTGCGCGCGCACGAACGTTTTCTCAGCCAGGCCGAGCGGTATCGCTATGGCCTGGTGCAGCAGCTCAATCAATTGCAGGCCAATGCGGTGAGCCTGGCCGACGACACCGCCAAGGATGCCGGTGCCGACCAGCGCAAGCGCATCGATGCCGCGCATTGGCACCGCATTCCCGTGTTTGCATTCGAGCCATCGGCCACGGCGCAGTTGCTGCACGCAGGGCGTGCCAGCCTTGCCTTGCTCGCCGGCTGGTTGCTGCTGTCGCTGTGCCTGGTCACGGTGGCCGCGCGGCGCATGGGAGTGGCACGCTGATGGCCGTGTGGCGCTACGAATGGCTATTGCTGCTGCGTGCACGCGCGGCGGTGGCGGGGCTGGCCTTGCTGGTGCTGCTGTGCGTGTGCAGCCTGGTTTCCGGGCACCACTTCATGCAGGCACAGCGCCACAACATCGCACGCATCGCGGCCTTGCAGCAGGAAGACATCGCCGCGGTGCAGGCGTATGTGGCGCGCAGCAACGATGCCGGCAGCGCGGCCTATTACAGTTTCCATCCCACCTGGGATCCGCCTGCGCCACTGGCGTTTGCTGCTGTGGGCATGCGCGATGTGTCGCCGTACATCCTGCGTGTGCGTGCGCTGGGCCTGGAGGCGCAGATCCATGACGGCGACAGCTACAACCCCGAACTCGCGCTGGCTGGCCGCTTCGACTACGCATTCGTGGTGGTGTTCCTGTTGCCGCTGTTCGTGATTGCGTTGTTGTTCGACCTGCGCTCGGGCGAACAGGCGGCCGGGCGCGCGCGCATGTTGGCGGCGTTGCCCGGATCCGGCACGGCGCTGCTGGCGCGGCGGGTGACGGTGCGTGCGCTGGCGGTGCTGCTGTGCCTGGCGTTGCCGTTTGCGGTGGCCGCCACGCTCAATGGCGTTCCGCTGGGCCAGCAACTGGCGGTGCAGGCACTGACTTGCGCCTACCTGTTGTTCTGGGTGGTGGTGGCGGTGCTGGTGGGGCGGCTGCCATGGCGGCCGGCCGCGCATGCCACTGCGCTGGCCACGTGCTGGGTGGTGCTGGCGCTGGTGGCACCGGCGCTGGCGCATGTGGCGATCAACCAGGCGGTGCCGGTCAATCAAGGCGCCGAGATTGCGCGGCTGCAGCGCGAAGCGGTCAACCACGCCTGGGACATTCCGCGCCAGCACACCATGCAGGCGTTCTACGCGCGCCATCCGCAGTGGGCGGATTCGCCGCCGCTGACCGATGCATTCCACTACAAGTGGTATTTCGCCTTCCACGCCAACGGCGATGCGCAGGTGGCACCGCAGGTAAGCGCGTACCGGCAAGGCCTGCTCCGCCGCGAAGCGCTGGCGCAACGCGTAGCCGCGGTGTTGCCACCGGTGGCGCTGCAGGCCGCATTGACGCGTCTGGCCGGCACCGATCTGCAGGCGCAGCTGGCCTACCAGGACCGCATCCGCGACTACCACCGCGCACTGCGCACCTACTACTACGGGTTCCTGTTCCGCGATCGCGCGTTTACCGGGGACGACTTCGCACGCGCACCGCGCTTTGAAGCAATGGCAGACCCGGCGTCCTAGCGGCGCATTCCCGTATCACCGTTGCATCGATGTTTCGTGTGCCTTCATCGCGACAGCCGCCAACAGGCGGCTGTCTTTCAGGAGTCCTGCCCCGTGTCCAGTCTTCTTCCACGCCGCCACGTTGTCTCGGCGCTGCCGCTGCTTGGCGTGCTCGCCTGCGCCGCCGCGCCGGCCACTGCGGCCGAGCCACAGGCGCGCAGCCTGGACGCGGTGCAAGTACGCAGCGACTACGCACCGTACCGCGCACTGACGGTGACCGGCGCCACCAAGACCGAAGCACCGCTGCGCGATCTGCCGATCAGTGCACGCGTGCTCGACCACAGCTTGCTGGAGGATGCCGGCGTCACCGATCTGGCCGGCGCGCTGGACATGGCCAGCGGCATCACCAAGGCCAATAACCTGGGCGGGCTGTGGGACAGCTACTCGATCCGCGGGTTCACCGGCGACCCCAACTTCAGTTCCGACTACATGGTCAACGGCTTCAACGCCAGCCGCGGTTACAACGGCCTGCGCGATGGCGCCAACACGCAGAGCGTGGAAGTGATCAAGGGGCCAGCGTCTGCGTTGTACGGGCGCGGCGAGCCAGGTGGTGCGGTGAATATCGTCACCAAGAAACCCTTGTTCGATGCGCAGCACAGCGTGGACCTGTCTGCGGGGCGCTTTGACAGCTACCGCGCGGCGCTGGACAGCACCGGCCCGCTCAGCGAAACCGTGGCCTACCGCGTGAATCTCATGCACAAGGACCAGCACAGCTTTCGCGACACGGTCGATAGCGACGCCACGCTGCTGGCGCCGTCGCTGCTGTGGATGCCCACGCCCGACACTACGGTGTCCTACGAGCTGGAACTGCTGCGCATCCACACCCCGTTCGATCGCGGTGTGACCGCGATCGATGGCGATGCCAATCGCTTGCCGGCGTCGCGCTTTCTGGGCGAGCCGGGCGATGGCGACATCGATCTGCATTCCACCGGCCACCAGGTGTTCGCGGTGCATGGTTTGAATCAGACCTGGTCGTTGCAGGGCGGTGCCACGTATCGCGACAGTGGCATGCGCGGCTTTTCCACCGAGCCGTGGACGCTGCAGGCCGACGATCGCACGCTGCGGCGCGAGCGCCGCTACCGCGACTACCAGGGCCGCGACATCGCCGCGCGCGCCGAACTGCTGGGCACGCTCGGCAGCGGCAAGGTCACCCATCACGTGTTGTTCGGCATCGATGGCAACCGCTTCAACGACAGTCGCTACCAGCTGCGCGCGCGCTCGGCGGCCACGCCCTACAGCATCGACGTGCTGGCACCGCGCTATGGCGTGGCGCAACCCGGGCGGTTGGCGCCGATCACCGATACCGACGAGCGACAACAGGTGTGGGGCGTCTATGCACAGGACCAGATCGATCTGGGCGCGCGCTGGAAGGCCTTGCTCGGCGTGCGCTACGACCACTATCAGCAGGACATTGCCAACCGTCTGCGCGCAACCACGCAGCAAGCCTCCGACGGCGTCATCAGCCCGCGTGCCGGGCTCACCGTGCATGTGGATGACACGCTGTCGCTGTACGCCAGTGCGGCGGCCGGGTTTCGCCCCAATAGCGGCGTGGGTGCCAACGGGCAAAGCTTCGCGCCCGAGAAGAGCCGCTCGCTGGAAACCGGCCTGAAATACGTGCAGCCCGGCGAGGGCCTGGAAGCGACGCTGGCGGTGTTCCGCATCGACAAGGAAAACGTGTTGAGCCTGGATCCGGCCGACACCAGTTTTTCGTTGCCGGTGGGGCAGATGCGTAGCGAAGGCGCAGAACTGGATCTGCTGGGCCGGCTCACCCCGCACCTGGCCGCCTCGGTGGGCCTGGCGTATACCGATTCGCAGGTGACCCGCAGCAGCACCGCTGCAGTGGGCACCGGGCTTGCCGAAGGGCGTCGCTTTCCGAACGTGCCACGCGTCAGCGGCAATGCCTTCGTCAACTACGCGCAACCGTTGAGCGGCACGCGCAGCGCCGCGGTGGGGGTGGGCGTGTCGCGCACCGGTGAGCGGCTGGGGTCGGTCGACAGCAACACCGGCTTCGTGTTGCCGGCCTACACGGTGTGGCGCCTGGTGGGCCATTACGACCTCAGCGAGCGTCTGCGGCTGTATGCAAAGGTGGAAAACCTCACCGACCGCCGCTACGCCGCGTTTTCATACAGCGAACAATGGGTGTATCCGGGCGCGCCGCGCACCTGGACGATGGGCGCACGGCTGAGGTTCTGAGGTGCGCGCCCGTTCGGCTGCTGCGCGGTCGCCGTGCAGGACGCTGCGCCGTTTTAGCGGGCGCTGCACGGCACGCGACACCGAACTCAAAGTGCCTCGACGGAGATAGTGCGCGCGACGCGATGCCGACGTGCATCACGCGCATCGCATTCCTGCGGCTAAGCGCGGCTAACAAAACGTAGCGAGCAGTCGTCAAGTGGGTGCGGACGGCGCGGAGGAGCCGGAGTGTACGTGGGTACGTGCCGATTCCGAGCGCCGGCCGCGCCCGCCTGGCGGCTGCGCAGCCGGTTTGATCGCTGCTCTAAGCGCGTCGCCTCGGCGCCGCGCTACGGCTGCGTTTCTTGCCCGGCAGTGCCGGTGCCGGCGCTTCGGTGGCCAGTGCGCCGCCGTGCTGCAGCTGCTCCATCCACGACAAGGCATCGACGTAGGCGAGGAAGTGCTGCAGATAGCCGGGCGCTTGCTCGCGCATCAGGCTGATGCACCGATGCACCAGCACGCTGGAATTGAGCGGGCCGGCATCGGCGGGCGCGTCCTGCAGCGATTGCCGCACCTGGCTGGCGGTGCGCACCGTGGCCCAGGTGCGGCGGAAGTCGTCCAGCGCCGTCAACTCGGGGAATTGCGGAGCATGCGCGGCATTGCCGGTGCTGCTGTCGCTGAGCAGTGCGGTGTGGCCGGCCATCTGCGTGAGCAGCTCGCTCAATGCCTGGCGTGCGGAGACCGGTGCAGGTGCAGGCGCGGCGCTGCGCTTGTTGCGCGCGCGCGATTTGGGCGCGGCTGCTGGTTGTGCCGGCGCAGGTACGGGCATGGAGACCGGCGCCGGCTGCAGCGCCTGTGCATAGGCCGTCACCAACGCGGCAAGCTTGTCTTCCAGCACCTGACGCACGGCCGGCGGCTGCGTGGCGGCACGTGCCTGCAAGGTCTGCATCAGATGGAAGCGCACCGGGTCGCGCTGGTCGGCGCCTTGCGCGCGCCACTGTTCCAGCTGCGCCTGGGTGGATGACGCGGTGCGGCTCATCGTGGTGCAGCAGCGGCAGCGGTGGTGGCCGACGGGCGCGGAATCGGCGCGATTTCCACACGGCGGTTCTTGGCGCGGCGCGTTTCGTCGGCATTGGAATCCACCGGCTGTTGCGAGCCGAAAGCGGCCGCGAACACCGAAGAGGCGGGCACGCCTTCGGCGATCAGCGCACGGGTGACGGTGAGCGCACGTTGCGCGGACAGTTCCCAGTTGTCGGCATAGCGACGGTTGCTGTCCAGCACCGGGCGGTCGTCGGTGAAGCCGCTGATCATCAGGATCTCTTCGCGCGACACCAGGTACTCGGAGAGTGGCGCGGCCAGGCTCTTCAACACCTCGTGGCCTTCCGGCTGCAGCTGGTCGGAATTGAGCGCAAACAGCACGCTGCCGCGGATGCCGATGCGGCCGTTGACCAGGGTGACGCGGCCGGCGGCCAGCGGTGCGGCCAACGCCTGTTCCAGGGTCTTGCGGCGCTGCGCTTCGGCCTGGCGCTGCTTGACCTCGTCGTCCAGGCGGCTGGACAGCTGCAACTGCACGCCGATCACGCCGACCAGGATCAGCACGAACGCGCCCAGCAGCACCGACATCAGGTCACCGAACGCGGCCCAGATCGGTGCGGCGGATTCGCCATCGAGGTCGATCTCATCGCTCATGCCGGCTGCGCTCCGTTGGCGTCAATGCGGCGGTCATCGAGCAGGCGAAGTTCTTCGATGATCTGCTTCTGCGAGAGCATGCTCAGGTCCACCACTTCGCGTGCCTGCGCCACGTAATACGCCAGCTGATCGTCGCTGCGCGCCTGCGCGGCATCCAGTGCGCCGGCGATGTGCTGCAGGCGGTCGTTGAGCTCGCCGGTGGAGGTGCTGAACAACTGCACCGCGTGCCCGAACGCATCGCCCAGGCTGGCCACTTCCACCGCGCTGCCGGTGACCTGCGCGGCCACCGCTTCGAGCTTGCTGGTCTCGGTGCCGATCTGTTCGGTGAGCTGGCTGCCCACACGCTGCAGCAGATCGGCCGAGGTGCTGACCAGTGCATCGACGGCGACGCGTTGTTCGGTGGAGGCGTGATTGACCGCGTTGAGCAAGGTGTCCAGCGTGGCGAGCAAGCGGCTGCGCTCTTCCAGCATCGCGGTGTCGCGCACCATGCTTTCGGAGAGGTTCTGGCGCAGCTCGGCCACCACGTCGGCAGCGGCCTTGGGGGCTTCGGCGGCGATCTGCATCAGGCGCGACACTTCGGCGATGGTGGCGCTGGCCTGTGCCTGCGCCTGCGTGGAGAGCTCGCTGGCGGTGGCGGCCAGGGTGTCGCAGATGGCCTGTTGCTGCTGCGCCACCTGCTGGCCGGTGTGTTCCCATTGCGCGCTCAGGCGCGTGCTCATCGCGGTGAAGCGTTCGCTCCACAGCGCCAGGCGGGTGTCGTCGCGTGCTTCCAGTGCGGCCTGCAAGTCAACATGCGCCTGCTGCAGCGTGCCGATCAACGCGGCGGCATGCGCCTCGCTGCTGGCGGTGGCTGCGCTCAGTGCGCCCTGGTGCTGAGCTGCCAGCTCCGCGCTGGCCTGCTGTTGCTGCGCCAGCGCGGCATTCCAGGCATCGGCGGTCTGGCTGCTGGACTGTTCCAGGCGCGCGGACACCGCATCCACCAAGGCTTCGGAGCGGGCTTCGAACGTGCTGGCGAAGTGCGTCAGCGTGGTGTGCAGTGCATCGGTCAGGCTCTGGTTGGCGCGTTGCTGCTCGCTCGCTGCCGCCGTCCAGGTCTGCGCGGCAGTGGCGGTGCTGGCGGCGAAGCCGGTGCTCAGCCCATCGAGCTGTTGCTGCACCGCCTCGCCCACGCCGTCCTGTAGCGTGGTGCTGTGCTCGGCAATCTGCTCCAGCGTGCGCTGCAATTGCGCGCTCAGCGCCTGGGTGGACTGCTGGTGTTCGGCCAGCACCGCGGCCCAGCCTGCGGCCGCCGCGGCGGTGCCGTGCGCGACGCCATCGTTGAGCGCAGCCAGTTGCTGCTGCACCGCCTGGCCAAGGTTGTCCTGCAGGGCGGTGGTCTGCGCGGCGAGTTGTGCGAGGGTGCTCTGCAGCTGTTGTGTGAGCGCCTGCTGGGCCTGTTCCTGCGCGGTGAGCGCGGCCTGCCAGTTGGCGGCGGCAGCGCTGGTGCTGCGTTCGAATCCGTCTGTCAGCACACCCAGCTGCTGCTGCACGGCCTGGCCCACGCTGTCCTGCAGCGCGGTGGTCTGCTGCGCCATCTGTGCGAGCGCGTGCTGCAGCTGTTCGGTCTGCGCCTGCTGCGCACGTTCCTGCGCGGTCATCGCCGTGCTCCAGTGCGCGCTGGCGGCGCTGGCACTGTGCGCAAAGCCGGTGCTGATGCCTTCCAATTGCTGCTGCACCGCGTCGCTGATGCGCGCATGCAGGGCGGTGGTTTCCTGCGCGATGCCGGCCATGGTGGCGGCCATCGCCGGGCGCAATGCATCGCCCACCGCGCGGGCGCTGTCGGCCACACCGGCCTGCAATGACTGCTGCAGGGACTCGGCCAGGCGCAGGTAGGCGGCTTCGGTGCGCGCGTGGAAGTCGGCCTGCTGCGCGGTGAGCCGTGCATCGGCGGCGCTGCTGTGCTGTTCGATGCTGGCCATCAGCGCCTGCAGGCGATCGATCAGGGCCGGCATCAGCGCGCTTTGTTGCTGCTGCAGCTTGAAGGTCTCGCCACGCTGGTGCGCGTCCGAATACGGGTGCAACGCGGTGGCGATCTTCAGGTCGAGCTGTTGCACGGCCTGCAGGCGCTCACGCCGGCACAGCGCCGACAGCAGCCCGAGCATGGCCGAGGTGGCAACGCCGGCGATGGAGGTGCCGAACGCGAATGCCAGCCCTTCGACCGGCGCGGCCAGCGAGCCGCGGATAGCCTGCAGGTCAGTGGCGCTCTGCAGCGCAAAACCGGTGCCCTTGAGCGTGGCCATCATGCCAAGCAGGGTGCCGAGCATGCCCAGCAGCACCAGCAGGCCGACCAGGTAGGGCGTAAGCACCGGCGCCGGCAGCGCCACGCGTTCGCCATGGATACGCAGGCGCACCGCGTTGCGCAGCCCGGCGGGCACGGTCTGCAGCCAGTCGGCCAACGCGGCGGGTGCGCTGCTCACACCTTCGAGCGCCTGCTCCAGCGCAATGGTGGCCTGGCGGTAGCCGTACAGCTCCAGCGCACCGGCGATGTAGCAGGCACCGATGACCGCGGCGACCAATGCGCCGAGCGGGTTGGAGCCGAGGTAACCGATGCCGACCCAGCACACCGCCAGCAGGCCGACAAGAAACACGAAAACGGACACGAGAGTTCTGAACATGACGTCCCAATTAGCGGGTGCGAAGCGCTGCAAGCAGGCCTTCGATAGGGTGAAAACGAACTTCCAGTTCGGCGAGCAACACGCTCTGCAAATCGTTGCGGAACACGTCCAGCCAGGCATCCGAGCCGGGGCGTGCTGGTGCGGTGTCAGTGTCGGTGTCCTGCGCGGGGTGGTGGGCCGCGCGCAGGCGTTCGAAATGGGTGCCGAGCAGGGTAGGCACGGTGGCCAGCAGGCTCTGCTCGCGCGGGCTGAGGGTGAGTTCCATCACCGCGTCCACTTCGGCCAGGCGCGCCATCTCGCCGTTGCCCGATTGCGCCAGCATGTCGCGCAGCCGGCCGCGCAAATCGCCGGTGGTGCTGCGCATGCCGCGCTGCATGGCCAGGTAGTGCTGCCGGAACGGTGCGTAGTCGGCCAGTGCTGCGGGGGCGCCTGCGGCCGCGGCGGCGCGGGCCTCGCTGCGCAGCCGGGTGAGCAGCGTGTCCAGCTCGGTCACGCAACTGGTGGCCAGGGTGGTGCGCAGGCGCGCGCAGTCGTCGGCACCGATGGCGTTCACCTCGGGCAGCGTTTCGGCGTCGGGCAGCTTGCCGTCCAGTGCCTTGGACACGGCAACGGCGCGCGTCCAGTCGATCCACTGGCTCAGCCGATCGGCCAGCGCGTGGTTGGACTGCGCGACGTGGACGTCGGTGAGGCGAGCGAGCAGGCGAATGAACGCCGGGCCCGAGAGGGGCGCCCGTGGAGGAGCTTTCGCCATTCTTCCGGTCAAAGACCGCGCATTTTACACGGGAATGACAGCCGCTCCCTTCGCCGCGGCGGGCGGGCGCTGCGGCGGGCGGTGGCGTTCATGGAGGGGGAATGGGGAATGGGGAATCGGGAATCGGGAATCAGGAATCAGGAATCAGGAATCAGGAATGGGGAATCGTCGGGGCGCGGGGAGATGGCGGGGAGATGGGAGGGGGTGGGCTTTCCTCTGAACATTCGGGCGGCCGCCTTGCCATGCACTGCGGACAGGGCCTGGTTCGGCGCAGCGCGGGCAACGGCTGTAGGGAGACGCAGCGCCCGCAGCGCCTGCATCCCGTCGATTCATGAAGCCTGTTCATGACCCCATACTGGGAAACCGGCTCCGGGCGGCGCCTGCGTTTGCTACAAACGGGTAGGCATTGGCGGCTGTCCGAGCCGCCGTGTGCGCCGGCCAATTCAGGCCGATCTGGCAGTGCCAGGCCCTCGCCAGCGCCCAGGCGCGCGGTGGCGCGCAGCCCGCCCGTCCCCCTCAGGAGCACCCACATGAAGTTCGATACCCCCGCAGGCACCACGCCCGCCGACCAGCTCAAAGTGCTGGGTCAGCCGGTCGACCGCGTGGACGGGCCGCTCAAGGTGACCGGGCAGGCCCGCTACGCCTATGAGTGGCACGACCAACCCGGGCAGATGGCCTACGGCTACATTCTCGGCGCGGCGATCGGCAAGGGGCGCATCACCGCACTGGACACTGCCGCCGCACTCGCCGCGCCCGGGGTGATCGCGGTGCTTACCCACCAGAACGTGCCCGCGCTGGGCACCGGCGACTTCTATGTGCAGCGCTTTCTGGCCGCGCCGCAGGTGGACCACTACCACCAGCCGGTGGCGGTGGTGGTGGCCAAAACCTTTGAACAGGCCCGCGCCGGTGCGGCGCTGGTGCGGGTGCGTTATGCGCGTGAGCGCGGCCAGTACGACCTCGCCGCCCAGCAGGCCAGCGCCCCGGTGGCGCCACAGGCGCCATTCGGCGGGCCGCCACAGACCGCCCAGGGCGATTTTGCTGCGGCCTATGCCGCCGCGCCGTTCACCGTGGATGCCACCTTTCGCACGCCCGACCAGGCGCACGCGATGCTGGAGCCGCACGCCACCATCGCGCGCTGGGAGGGCGAGCAGCTGATCTGCCACACCGCCATCCAGCAGATGAACTGGGGCACGCGCGACCTGGGCAAGGCGCTGGGCGTGCCCAAGGAGCGCATCCGGCTGCTGTCGCCGTTCATCGGCGGCGGCTTCGGCGGCAAGGGCACCGCACAGGCGGATCTGGTGCTGGCGGCGCTGGCCGCGCGCATCACCCGGCGGCCGGTCAAGCTGGCCCTGCAGCGCCCGCTGATGTTCAACAGCACCATCCACCGGCCGGCGACCATCCAGCGCCTGCGGCTGGGCGCCGGCGCCGACGGGCGGCTCACCGCGATCGGCCATGAAAGCTGGTCCGGCAATCTGCGTGGCGGCCGCAGCGAGCCCACCACCCTGTCCACGCGCGCGCTCTACGCCGGCGCCAACCGCATGACCGCGGTGCGGCTGGCGGTGCTGGACCTGGCCGAAGGCAATGCCATGCGCGCGCCCGGCGAGGCGCCGGGGATGATGGCGCTGGAGGTGGCCATGGACGAACTGGCCGAACGCGTGGGCATGGACCCGGTGCAGCTGCGCATCGTCAACGACACCCAGGTGGATCCGGAACAGCCGCAGCGGCCGTTCTCCACGCGGCCCTTCATCGCGTGCCTGCGCAGCGGCGCGCAGCGCTTCGGCTGGTCGCGGCGCAACCCCACGCCGGCCAGCGTGCGCGACGGCCGCTGGTTGATCGGCATGGGCATGGCCGCAGCCATTCGCGGCGCGCCGATCTCCAAGGCCGCTGCGCGTGCACGGCTGGATCGCAGCGGCACGCTGACCATCGAAACCGACATGACCGACATCGGCACCGGCAGCTACACCATCGTGGCGCAAACCGCGGCCGAGCTGCTCGGCCTGCCGCTGCACCAGGTGGTGGTGCGGCTGGGCGATTCCAGCTTTCCGGAAACGCCCGGTTCCGGCGGGCAGCAAGGCGCCGCCTCGGTGACCGCCGGCGTGTATGCCGCCTGCATGCAGCTGCGCGAGACGGTGGCGCAGCGCCTGGGCATGCCGGTGGACCAGGCTCGCTTTGCCGATGGCCAGGTGCACGCCGGCACGCGTTCCATTGCGCTGGCGCAGGCGGCCGCCGGCGGCGAGCTGGTGGCCGAAGACGCGATGGAGTTCGGCACGCTCAAACAGCAGTACGCGCAGCAGACCTTCGGCGCGCATTTCGCCGAGGTTGCGGTGGATGCCGACACCGGCGAAATCCGCGTGCGCCGGCTGCTTGCGGTGTGCGCGGCCGGGCGCATCCTCAATCCCAAGACTGCACGCAGTCAGGTAATCGGCGGCATGGTGATGGGCGTGGGTGCGGCGTTGATGGAAGACATGGTGGTGGACACCCGGCTGGGCTTTTTCGTCAATCACGACCTGGCCGGTTACGAGGTGCCGGTGCATGCGGATATCCCGCATCTGGAGGCGCATTTCATCGACGAGGTGGACCCGACCATGTCGCCGTTGAAAGCCAAGGGCGTGGGCGAATTGGGACTCACCGGCGTGGCGCCGGCGCTGGCGAATGCGGTCTACAACGCCACCGGCATCCGCGTGCGCGACTACCCGATTACGCTGGACAAGTTGTTGGCGCAACTGCCGCGACGGGCGGGATGAGTGGTGGTTACGCGTGGTGTGCTGCGGTAATGCGCAGTGAGCTGATTGCGTCGTGATCTGCATCGGTCGCAGGTGTTGCCGGAGTTGTCTTGCGACGAAGCCGCCGCAAGATGCAGTCCTGGCACACCCGCCTGACCGGGGTTTAGACGTGCTGCATTTGAGTGGGCAAGTGTGGTGTTCGCCAACGCGCTTGAAGCGGCAAATTCGTTCATGCCAAACGCAGATGTGTGGCCAGGCGGTTCGAGATCCGAGCAGTAGCTTGGGAAGCTGCAGCGCGCATGGCGAGTGCTCGCACTACGAGCAGATGCGAGCGTGCCTGCTGGCCATGCAACTGGTTCCACAGTTGAGTGCGCCTGCAGCGTCAACAATGCATTTGGATAATGCGGATGGACATGCTCTGCTGCGGATGTGTCCTCCGTGTCAAAAAGCGCTGCAGAATCGCGGTGTCGGCGGCCGCAGACACACTGTTTCAGGCCACGCGACGCCAGCAATTTAACCAATTCAGGTTCGCCGCCGCTGTCGCCTGGTGGACCCGGTTTTGTAAGGTGAACGGGTACAAGCTGCGGGCCGGGGACATTCCCCAACGAGGTAAACACAATGGACCGCTCTGACATGCAAGTGTCCGATCTGCTGGTCTTGGAGCTGCAAGGGTTCCACGACGCCTATGGCAGTGGACCGGACTTCTGGGACGCTTATCAACGCATCATGACCACCGCCGCACAGGCCGGTGGCGATGTCATCGCGCTGGCCAACGAAATGGCTGCGCTGGCACAAGGCCTCGGCGCGGTCGGCCGCGCGCAGCTGTTGTAATCCGCCGAGCGTGCATGGCGCTGCGGCGTAGCGCCATGCGCGCGCTGCCGCCACATGGCTCACTCCACGCTGCCGCAGTGTTCACGCCTGCCTGCGGCGCCCGCTTCTAGACTCCATGCAATCGATGGCGCGCGCTGGTGGAAACACGGGTGCTGCCAGTCGGGGCGTCGCTCGGCAACCGTGCAGTGCACCGTTGCCATTGCATGCGTCCGTTTGCGCAGCGCGCCGCCCCAACCCGCTGGATGCGACCAGTCCCGCCATGTTGAGGAGTACGGTCGTGAACGAAGGAGAAGGGTGCGTGCGTCTGCATCTGGTGGGCGGCCCGCAGGATGGGCAGACGCTGCAGGCCGATTCGGCGCCGGAATTGTTGATCCCCGAGGGATATCAGATTTCACCGTGGCCGGGCGGCGAGTTCGGCATCCACTGGCGTCACGAACTCAATCTGGCCTGCCCGCATGATTCGATGCCCGAAGGCGATGTGCATGACGCGCTGGGCGTGCACTGGCGGCGGTATCTGGTGCTGCGGCGGCAGGAGGACTAAGAGCAGCTATCAAAACGACTGCGCAGCTGCCAGGCGGCCGCGGCCGGTGCTCGGAATCGGCATGTACCCACGTACACTCCGGCTCCTCCGCGCCGTCCGCACCCACCTGACGACTGCTCGCTACGTTTTGTTAGCCGCTCTAAGCGGGCAGGGCGCTGTTCGACCCGGCATTCCGCGGCGCGAGCGGGGGGATTGCCGTAGCCGCTGTCGTTGACGTTTCGCTTGGTCATTGCGCGACTGTTTGCCCGCAATGCGCTTGATGACGTTGAGCTGCTGTGCCTGCCTTGGTCGTGCCAAGTACAGCGGACTTCCGCTGGCCGTCCAGCAGAAACGGCGCAGCCTGCAGCGAGATTCAACGCTTGATGTTGGTGACAGGCACCGTGCGCGGCAGTGGTGCGGCGCAGGCAGCAGATGCATCGGTAGGCGCAGCGACTGCTCGCCTCAACCGCAACGCGCATACGGCACGACAGCGGCGCCTGGCCGGCTGTCGTCTTGCGGCGTGCTTATTCCGCGTCCGCGTCTGCGGCGGCCTTGGCGGGCGCAGCTGCTGCAGCCGGGGTCTCCGGCGCGCCACGCTTCTTTTCACGGCGCAGCGGCGTGTCGCCCAGGCGCTCGATCGCACCGCCGGATTTCTGGAATTCTTCCAGATCGGCGGCCAGGCGCTGTTCGGACAAGCGCGGCTTGCCCGGCTGGTTGCTGACGGTCATCGACTGGCGGCGGGAATTATTCATCGCAAATCCTCATGCGTTGTAGAGCGTCAAGGGAATGCCCCGCCGGCGTTGATCGTCGTAGGTGGCACGCACGTCGCGGCAATACGGCCCGGACATGACGAAGCGACGGCAGATCGCCGGGCGCGTTTCGTAGATGGAGCAACACATGCGCGCGGCATCAATGGCCACGCACCAGCCTTCCTCGTCGCGCGCCATCACGTGCCAACCTTCCGGTGTCACGCTGGTCAGATGGTGTGGGATGCGGTCGGTTGGATCGACCAGGACGGTGAGCCGGCAACAGACGGCGTCGCAGCGTTCGCAGAGATTCTTGATGGAAAAGGCCAGAAAGATGAGGAGGCGACACCGGACTCCGGCCGCCCTTGCACCATACACCCTGGGCGTATCCGGGTGTGAACCGTACCCGGGCGGCAGCTGTATCAGACACGTTAGGGAACATATCGGCGTGGATGTAGATCGCATTGCGGTTGATCGCTTTGGGTGCCGATCGACAGATGCAGCACTCCACAGCGTCCTGCGTCTGCATGCTCCGCATGCAATGCGCCGGCCAGGGTCCCGATGTCGATCCGCATCGTGCGGGCAAGGCCAGCTGCGTCCATCGCCTCGTGCTGGGAGGGCGGCGATGCCAAGCGCCACGCTCCAGTCAATCGGCAACGCGTTGTGTTTGTGCAGCACATGCGAAGGCGGTTTTCACTGCCATCGGCGATGCGCGGCCGTAGCGTGTGCGAGTACGCGGGTCTGTCTACCCGCCCTGCAGGAGAACCCCATGAATACACCCCATTCGACCCCGTCCACGCACGCCGCCAACACGCAGCACGAGCAGGCGCACGAGGAGGACAAAAAGCAGGACGAGCGCCAGGACGAAGCGGTGGAAGAAACCTTCCCGGCCAGCGATCCGGTCTCGCCGTTCGTACCGGCCAAGGCGCCGGACTGAGCGCCGCTATCCAAACGACTGCGCAGCGCCAGGCGGGCGTGGCCAATGCTCGGAATCGGCAGGCACCCCCGTACACGCCGATTCCTCCGCGCCATCCGCACCCACCTGACGACTGCGCGCTACGTTGTTGGCCGATCTAAGGCAATCCACGCGCGCTGTACGCGTCACTCAGCATCAAGTGCAGGAACGACAACGGCGCGGCCCTCAGGGACCGCGCCGTTGCGCTTTCTGCAGGATGCGTGTGCCGATCAGGGCGTCAGCACCACCTTGCGGCAATCGTCCTGCTTCTTGTCGAACACTTCGTAGCCACGCGCGGCCTCGGCCAACGGCAACCGGTGCGAGATGATGGCACTGGGCTTGAGCTCGCCATTGCCGATGCGCTCCAGCAGGTAGGGCATGTGCCTCTGCACGTGGGTCTGGCCCATCTTGAAGGTGAGCCCCTTGTCGAACGCATCGCCAAACATGAAGGCATGGATGAAACCGGCATACACGCCGGGCACGCTCACCGTGCCGCAGCGGCGGGTGGCGGCGATGCACTGGCGCAACGCCACGCCGCTGCTGCCTTCCAGCTTCAAGGTGGTCAACGCGGTTTCCAGCGCACTGCCTTCGGCTTCGAACCCCACCGCCTCGATGCTGGCATCCACGCCGCGGCCATCGGTCTGCGAGACGATGATGTCGGCCGGGTCGTCGATCTCGTCGAAGTTGATCGGAATGACACCGTAGGTGCGCGACGCGAAGTCCAGCCGGTAGGCGTGGCGGTCGACCATGAACACCCGTTCGGCGCCCAGCATGCGGCAGCACGCCGCGGCCATCAGGCCGACCGGGCCAGCGCCGAAGATGGCCACGGTGGACCCCTGCTTGACGCCTGCATCCACCACCGCCTGATAGCCGGTGGGCAGGATGTCGGAGAGGAACAACACCTGCTCATCGTGCAGGACATCGGGCACCACCAGCGGGCCGACGTTGGCCTTGGGCACGCGCACGTATTCCGCCTGCCCACCAGACAAACCGCCATAAAGATGGCTGAAGCCGAACAACGCCGCAGGCGGGCGTATGTCTTTGTGGTTGAGCGCCGCACCCTTGCCGGTGTTGGTGGTTTCGCAGGCCGAAAATTCCTGCAGCAGGCAGTGGAAGCACTGGCCGCACGCCACCACGAACGGAATCACGACACGGTCGCCCGGACGCACTGCGGTGACATCCGGGCCCACCTCTTCTACGATGCCCATGAACTCGTGGCCGAGAATGTCGCCAGGGCGCAGGTCGGGAATCTTGCCGTGATACAGGTGCAGATCCGAGCCGCAGATCGCGGTGGCGGTCACCCGCAGGATCAGGTCGTCGCGTTCCACCAGCAACGGGTCGGGTACCGTTTCAACCCGCACATCGCGCGAGCCGTGATAGTTGAGGGCGAGCATGCAGTTCTCCGTGAGCGCCGGCGGTCAGCGGCAACGCGCGCAGTGTTGATGGGGCGGCGTTAAAAACGTCAGCACGGCGCGTGCGTGTGATGTGGACGCGCACGCGCAGCGACGCGGTGTTGATGCGCAGGTCACGCGTGGCTAACCCCGCCGCTCGCAGGCTGGATCGACTCGCACGGTGGCTGTAAGCGGCTCGCGCCGCTGGCCATCTTCGACAATCCAGACTCTCCAGGAGACCGCAATGGGAAGCATCTTGAAGCTCGTGACCGCTGGCGCCGTGGGCGTCATCGCCTACAAGGCCTGGCAGCGCCGCCAGGGGTTGGCGACTGATACGCAGCAGGGCGATACGCAGCAGGACGGCAGCACGCCGCCGCACGGCGACCCGCTGCGCGGTGCCCTGCAGAACGACGCCCAGCGCGATACGCAACACGGTGCAGGCGGTCGCGCGCAGGCGCTCGGCGCGTTGTCGGTGTTCCACGAGCAGGAGCGCACCCTGGCGCAGCTGGCCGTCACCAAGGGCGTGGTGGGCGAGGTGCTGGAATTCGCCCGCAAGATGGACCAGGCGCACAGCGCCGCACTCACCGACCTCAGCCGCTTCGGGCCGGATCGCAGCAGTACGCAGGCCAAGTCCACGCTTGCCCAGTTCGAAACCGGGCGCAAGCGTCTGGACGGATTGCATGCACAGGAGTTCGAGCGCGAATACCTGCAGGCATCGATGATCAGCCATGAAAAGGCGCTCGCCGTGCTGGACGCGCAGGTCAGCAGCGAGCCGGGCTCCAGCGACCTGGGCAAGGAGCTCAAGCGCGAGCGCGACATGATTGCCGAACACCTGGAGCATGCGCGCGGGCTCAAGGCCAAGCGCACGCAGACGCATTGATCTGACCACCAGCGCACCTGGCAGACATACGCCAACGGAATACGCCAATGAGCACAGCAGGCGCAAACCGCAAACCCACCGACATGGAACACGTGAGCATCAGCGAGGAATGGGAGCTGCAGTATTGGGCCCGCGAATTGGGCATGTCTGAAGACGATCTGCGGGCTGCGGTTGAGGAGGTCGGCAACGTCACCACCAAGCTGCGGGATTATCGGCCGCCGCATTGAGCGGTGTGTGATGTCTGCTTGCAGGCTGTGCCTGGCCGAGCTGTAGGTGAGTGTTGCCGGGTGCCTGCTGAGTTGACAGTAGTGGATGTGATGGGAAACAAGGGCGGCCACGGTCGCCCTTGTTCTTTTTGCGTAGGTAGATCGCATTCGAGGGCATCGATTGCATCCAGATCAGCTGCACGTGCGTGCGCACCACGAGGCGTGAACGTTCTTGCCTCTTATATCCTCGTGTTCGTTCGACCACCAAAGTCATGAGAGATTGCTGCATATCGGCACTCGCCCTGTGCTCGGCTATGTGACGATCTGCTGCGCTGTTGTGATTCTGATGGTGGCTTAGCGTGATGTCGCCTGATACCGAGACCGATCCCAAAGCGCAGGCAGCGAACCTAGCTGGTAGCCGCTGGCATTCAATCGCGGAAGCTCTGCCCGAGTCGATGCGGCATCGGTTCTTCATGGCCCACTCGTCGCTCAATCACTCAGTCACGCAGTCGCTTGGTGGGCTGCGAGCAGCACTCGCTGATGCTAGAGAAGCCGCTCGAAGGCGGAGATGGCGGGGCAACGTTTCGCGTTCGCATCCCTGCCTATGCCGCCGGGTCTCGAGTGAGTGATCCGAACAAGTCTGCGTGTGCCCAGCACCACGCTTCGGATATAGGCTTGCGCTGCTGCCACGCTTCTCAAAAACGCAGGTCTACTTCAAGCCCCGCAACGCTCAGCAACGCAAGCCTGCGCACAGCCATACCGCCCCTCACGCATCTTCCGCCACCGGCTGTTCGAAGCCCGCCGCCTGGCGTTGCCATAGGCTGTCGAACACGCCGCCGCGTCCACGCAGTTCGGCCGGGCTGCCGTCTTCGACGATGCGCCCGTCCTGCAGCACCACGATGCGATCGAAGCCGATCACCGTGGACAAGCGGTGGGCCACCGCCAGTACCGTGCGGCCGCGCATCAGGTGGTCCAGTGCGGACTGGATCTCTGCCTCGGATTCGGTGTCCAGCGCGGAGGTGGCTTCGTCGAGGATCAGGATCGGGGCGTCCTTGAGGAACGCACGCGCAATGCCCAGGCGTTGCCGCTGGCCGCCCGACAGCATCACGCCGCGCTCGCCAACCAACGTGTTGTAGCCCTGCGGCAGTTCGCGGATGAAGCCATCGCAGAAGGCGTGCCGTGCCGCAGTGTGGACCTCGGCATCGCTGGCTTCCGGGCGGCCGTAGCGGATGTTGTCGGCGATGCTGCGGTTGAATAGCGCGGTTTCCTGCGGCACCACGGCAATGCGGTCGCGCAGGCTGTCCTGGCTCACGCTGCGGATGTCCTGGCCGTCGATCAACACACGGCCCGATTCCACATCGTCCAGCCGCTGGATCAAGGCGATCAGCGTGGACTTGCCGGCGCCGGATGGGCCAACAATACCTACCTTCTGCCCGGCGGGAATGTGCAGGTCCAGTGCCTCGATCACCGCCGGGCGGTCCGGGTAGGCAAAGCGCACGCCTTCAAAGCGCACGTCGCCTTCGGCCAGCGCCAGCGGTGCATCGGCATCGGGCAGGGCGTGCGGCTGCAGGATGATCTGCAAGGTATCGGCGATGGCGCCCAGCTGCTGCGTGGTGTCGACCAGGGTCAGCGCCAGGTCGCGTGAGCCGTGCAGGATGCGGAAGGTCAAGGCGCTGACCAGCACCACATCGCCGGCACTCACTGCACCGCTGCGCCAGGCGCTGATCGCCCAGATCAGCATGCCGCCCGCCATGATCGACAGGCAGATGTCGTGGATGACGCGGGCCTTTTCCACATACATCCAGCTGCGCCGGTGCGCGACCGCCTCGTGGCCGATTTCCTGCGCCAGGCGTGCGCTCTCGCGGTCGCGTGCAGCAAAGGCCTTGATCGTCCACACGTTGGACACCGCATCCACCAGCTCGCCGCCCACGCGTGCGGCCTGCGCGGCAAAGCGCTGATGCTTGGCACGGCCGCGGATGCCGAAGCCGGTGATGATTGCGGCCACCACCGCCACAAACCCAATCAAGGTGGCGGCCATGCGCCAGTCCACGGTGAACAGCACCACGATGGCGCCGATGAAGTCGACGATGGGCGGCAGGATCTTCCACGCCAGGCCGCCATAGATCTGCCCGGCGGCGGTGCCCAATGCGGTGATGCGGTTGCCCAGCGCACCGGCAAAATGCTCGGTGAAATAGCGCATCGGGTGGCCGGTGAGATGGCGGAATAGGTCCACCCGGATATCCACCACGCTGGCCACCACGGTGCGGCAACCCAGCCAGCCGCCCAACCGCCAGAACAGGTTTTCCACCGCAATCAACCCGATGAACAGGCCCAGCGGCGTCCACACATCGGCCTGGATGCGCTGATCGGTGGACATGGCATCCACCAGCAGCTTCATGCCGTACTGCACCGCGACCGCGCAGCCGGCCGCGCCGATGATCAACACCAGCAGCCCACCGAAGTGCCACGGACGTTGGCAGATGTAGTGCCACAGAAAACGTGCCGGCCTGGCCGGCAGCAACTCCGATTGCGCGGCGGCGGCGGTACTCATGTGGCGATGTCGTCCAGGGCAAACTGTGGTGCGGAGAACCCGAAGCGCACCTGTTCGTGGCGCAGCTGCGCGGCCAGTTCGGCATGCACCTCGCGCTCGCCGGCCGCATCGGCGTAGCCGAGCAGCCCGGTGGGGCAGTGACGGTTGTTCTCCCAGCCGGGGTAGTCGAGCACTGGATACAGGCACAGGCCTTCCATCGCCACACCACGCTGCAGCGCCAGCGCCACTTCGCCGCCCACGTGATCGAGCCAGCGGGCGCGGTGGTCGCCTTCGGCGCCGGTTTCTGCCACCACGATCGGGCGCTGATAGCGCTGCCAGATCTCGCCAAGCATCTCCGAGAACGGGCGGTAGTCAGGCGAATCTGCCGCGATGGTGGCCCCGCCCAGATACCACTGATTGTTGGAGTAGTAGTTCACGCCAATCATGTCCAGATACTGCGGCGCGCCGCCCAGGCCCGGCCATTGCGTGCCGCACAGCATGTCCCAGGCTTCGAACTGCGCCTGCCGCAGACGTTCGGCTTCGCGCCGTGGCCCGGGGCGGTCGTTGGACGCGGCCACATGGATCGCCGGGTCCACCTGCACGAAGCGCGCGCGCGGCTCCACGCTGCGCACCGCCTCGATCGCGGCGATGCTCGCGCGCACCAGTTGGTGCTTGAGCTCGAAGCCACGCCCGCGCGCCAGTGGATGCATGCGGCCCTGATCGCCACCGGCCCACGCCCAGTACGAGATCTCGTTGAGCGGTGCATACACCGGCACCGCATCGGTTTCGTTCTTGACGCACTGCGCCACCGCGGCGCTGAAACGCGCAAAGCGCTCCACGAATTGCGGGCGCCAGATATCCACATCATCCGGCCACCCGTAATGGCACAGGTCCCAGATCACCTGGGTGCCGGTGGCCTGCGCCGCATGCAGCATCGGCAGGAAGCTGGACCAGTCGTAGTGGCCGGGCCGCTGCTCGATCAGATGCCAGCGCAGCCCATCGCGTACGGTGCGCAAGCCATGCGCGGCCACCGCGCGGTAGTCGTTGGCCGCCCAGCGGTCGTGCCGGGTGCCGGCAATCAGATCGAGCCGGCGGCCATCGCGGCGGCGATGGGTGGAGCACTCGAAACCGGCCATGAAGAAACTGTCGAACACTGTGGGGGTATGCATCTCACATCCTGCTGCACGACGCGCGCCGGAGCCACGTCGCATCGTCAAACCAGTGGCCGGCAGCACATGGCTGCCGGCTAGCGCGGTCATGCCTCATGCGGCGAGTTCGGCGCGGCGCTTGTGCTCGGCATCTTCGATGCGCTTGTACAAGGCCAGCGCCTGCCCCACCACTTGGTCCATGTTGTAGTACTTGTAGGTGCCCAGCCGCCCAAGGAAGGTGACGTTAGGCGTTTCCGCGGCAAGCCGCTCGTAACGCCGGTACAGCTCGGCGTTTTCCGCACGCGGAATAGGGTAGTACGGGTCGCCCTCGGCAGACGGATACTCGTGGGTGATGCTGGTCTTGGGGTGCTGCTGGCCGGTGAGGTGCTTGTACTCGGTGATGCGGGTGTAGGCGACCTCCTCGGCGGGGTAGTTAACCGTGGCCACTGCCTGAAACTGCTCCTGATCCACGGTGCTGTGTTCGAACTTCAACGAGCGATACGGCAGCTTGCCGTAGCAATAGTCGAAGTACTCGTCGATGGGCCCGCAGTACACCAGCTGGTGGTAGTCGAGCTCGTCGCGGATCTCGCGGTAGTCGGTGTTGAGCATGACCTTGATGTTGGGGTGGTCGAGCATGCGTTCGAACATGCGCGTGTAGCCGTGCAGCGGCATCTGCTGGAAGGTGTCGGTGAAGTAGCGGTCGTCGTCGTTGGTGCGGGTGGGCACGCGCGAGGTCACCGACTTGTCCAGCTGCGAGGGATCCAACCCCCACTGCTTGCGCGTATAGCCACGGAAGAAGGTCTCGTACAGTTCGCGGCCCACCTGGTTGATCACCACGTCTTCGCTGGTACGGATCTCGGCCACCGGTTCGGCGCGGCTGGCCAGGAAGGCGGCGGCTTCTTCTTCGCTACGCAGCTGCAGGCCGTAGAGTGCGTTCAAGGTGGTCATGTTGATCGGGATCGGTACCTGCTGCTCGCCCACCTGCGCCAGCACGCGGTGTTCGTACGGCCGCCACTCGGTGAAGTTGGACAGGTAGTCCACGATGCGCTGCGCATTGGTGTGGAAGATGTGCGGCCCATAGCGATGGATCAGCACGCCCGCATCGTCGTGAAAGTCGTAGGCGTTGCCGCCGATGTGCGGGCGGCGGTCGACCACCAGCACGCGCTTGCCCAGGCCGGCGGCCAGGCGCTCGGCCAGCACGCTGCCGGCAAAGCCGGCGCCGACAATCAGGTAATCGAAACCACGCCGGCGGCTGCCACCGCTGCGCTCGGTGGCCAGCGGTGCGCCGCCGGAAGCCTTCAGGGTGTCCATGTGATCTTCTCCTTCATCAAATCGTAGGTGTGATCCCAGGACATATCGCCCAGCACCGCGTCGGCGCGTTCCAGCAGCTGGTCGCGGTTGGCGCTGTCCTGCAACGCGGCTGCGCAGGCGGCGATGAATGCAGATGGGGTCTCGGCGATGTGCACCACATCGGTATCGCCGTAGGTGCGCACTACATCGTGGATGGGCGTGGACACCACCGGGCAGCCGCCCGCCAGGTATTCGGGCGTCTTGGTCGGGCTGATGTAGCGCGTGGAGGCGTTCAAGGCGAACGGCATCAATGCCACGTCCCACCCGGAGAGATAGCCGGGGAGTTCGTCGTAGGTCTTGCCGCCCAGGTAATGGATGTTGCTGGCGCGCGGCAGCTCGGCCGGGTCGATCTTCACCACCGGGCCGATCATCACGAACTGCCACTGCGGGCGCTGCGCGGCAATCTCACCGAGCAACGCCACATCGAACCGCTCGTCGATCACGCCGTAGAAGCCCAGCCGTGGGTGCGGGATGTCGGCCTGATCCGGTGGGTCGTCCTGCGCAGTGCGCGCAGCGGCGAAATGCGCCACGTCTACGCTGCTCGGGAACGGGTGTGCGTTGGCGTGCAGGGCGCGCTTGGCTTCCCAGATGCTATAGCCGCCGGTGAACACCACATCGGCGCGCTGCAACAGCTCGCGTTCGCGCTGCACCAGCTCTGGCGGCGCGCCAC
This sequence comes from Xanthomonas sp. NCPPB 2922, assembly GCF_041520885.1. Classification (NCBI taxonomy): domain Bacteria; kingdom Pseudomonadati; phylum Pseudomonadota; class Gammaproteobacteria; order Lysobacterales; family Lysobacteraceae; genus Xanthomonas; species Xanthomonas sp. NCPPB 2922. The sequence continues at coordinate 152,823 of NZ_JBGOFY010000002.1, forward strand.
GGAAGGCGGATAACTCGTCCATGCAGTCGTAGACCACCGTGCGTGCCTGCAGGTGATCGCTGAAGCGCAGGCTCATCGGCGTGTAGTACCACAGCACCAGATCGCGCACGCCCAGCTCGGCCAGGTAGCCATCCAGCAACTGGCGCTGCACCTGCGTGGCGGCGTCGCCTTCACAGCCGGCCGGCAGCCGCGGCACCAGCACCTGCACGCCGCCTTCTTCGCCACGCACCTGCAGCCAGGGCTCGGGCTCGTCGCAGGCGATGGGTTCTTCCCAGAACAGCAGGTTGGCGTCTTGCGCAAAGCGCGACATCAGATGTTGCGGGCGCTGGTAGACAAAACTCCAGCGCAGGTGCGACAGGCACAGCAGGGTCGGGCGTGTGGCATCGAACTGCGGTGTGGTCGCCGATGGCACGGCACGGCGGCTCTTGCCGATGTCGTATTGAAAGTGTCCAGCCCAACTCATGCAAGGTCCTCGATCGGGGGAAGGGGAATGGCGCCTCAGGCGCCGGAATGCCCGTGTGCGGGCAGCAAGGCACGCGCGGGCTCGTGACGGCGGCGACCATCGCTGGCGCCGGGCAGCAGCTTGCGCAGCGGCGCCACGCGTTCGCCCATCGGTGTGGTGGCGCGCGGGCGCACCAGGCGCGATTGCGCATAGCCTTCCGGATGCAGCGACTGCCAGCGCCAGGTATCGGCGCACATGCGCTCCAGGTCGTACTGCGCCTTCCAGCCGAGCAGGCGGTTGGCCAGCGCGGTGCTGGCGTAATACACCGCCACGTCGCCATCGCGCCGCGGTGCAAACTGCAGCGGAATGCGCCGCCCGCTGGCACGCTCGAATGCGGCGGCAACTTCCAGCACGCTATGGCCGCGGCCGGTGCCCAGGTTGACCACCAGCCCCCGGCGCTCGTGGTGCAGATATTCGATGGCATCCACATGCGCGCGCGCCAGATCCATCACGTGCAGATAGTCGCGCACGCCGGTGCCGTCAGGGGTGGGGTAATCGTCGCCGAACACCTGCAGCGCATCGCGGCGGCCCACTGCCACCTGGGCGATGTACGGCATCAGATTGTTCGGCACGCCACGCGGATCTTCGCCGAGATATCCGCTGGGATGCGCGCCCACCGGGTTGAAGTAGCGCAGCAGCGCGGCGTTGAATTGCGGCCAGGCCGCGCTCAGGTCGCCGATCATTTCTTCCATCATCAGCTTGGTGCGCCCATACGGGTTGATCGCCTTCAACGGCGCGCGTTCCTCGATCGGGCTGGTGTTCTCGTCGCCGTACACGGTGGCGGACGAACTGAACACCAGGTTGGCCACCCCGGCAGTGCGCATCGCACGCAGCAGCGCCAGCGTGCCGGTGACGTTGTTGTTGAAGTAGCGCAGCGGCTCGCGCACCGATTCACCCACCGCCTTGAGCGCGGCGAAGTGGATCACCGCCTCGATCCGCTCGCGCTGCATCAGCTCGGCAAGCTCGGGCGCACGCACGTCCATGCAATGAAACGCCGGGCGCGCGCCAATCAGGTGGGCCAGGTGATCGAGCACGCGCTCGGATGAATTACTCAGATTGTCGACGATGCAGATCTCATGTCCGCGCCGCGCCAATTCAACGCAGGTGTGGGAGCCGATGTAGCCGGTACCGCCGGTGACCAGGATTCTCATTGCTGTGGGCCTTGTGGGGGCGCGGGCGCGCGAGCTAGCCAGTGGCGCGTGCTGCGCCGGATCGCACGTCCGGGTGCGCATGTGTGATGGCCCTGATTCCCAAGGCGCACTGCTTCACCGCCGCGTGGTGCCTGCGGCAAGAAGTGGCAACGCGGAAGAGGTCATGCATCACGATCCAGTGGTGTCTACGGTATGGATCGCGCCGTTAGAAGAAACGCAACAGCAAGTATGCGCAGCGCGAGTGCGGCCTTGACCGAAAAATCACGCACGGACGTGGCTGCCAGATGCAGTGTCTGATGTGCGCGCACATGCAGTGATGCGCAAACAAAAACGCCACTCGAGCGAGTGGCGTTGTAGAACGCGGAAAAGCGTTGTGTCGGTCAGAGCGTGACCGCACCACCGGAGATGGTGAGCAAGGTGCCGGAGGTGTAGCTGGCGGTATCGGAGGCCAGCATCACGTAGGCCGATGCAAGCTCCACTGGTTGGCCGGGGCGGCCCATCGGCGTTTGCGAGCCGAAGCTTTCCACCGATTCTTCGTCCATGCCGGCGGGAATGAACGGTGTCCAGATCGGGCCCGGCAGCACCGCATTGACGCGGATCTGCTTTTCGGCCAGCACGCCGGCCAGGCCGATGGTGAGATTGGCCAGCGCACCCTTGGTTGCGCCGTAGGGAAGGATGTTCGGCGTGGGCTTCTTGGATTGCACCGAGGCGGTGTTGATGATGGAGCCACCATCCTTCATCAACGGCACCGACAAGCGCACCAGGTTGAACACTGCGTGCACATTGGTATCGAAGGTCTTGCGCCACTCGTCCAGGGTGATTTCTTCGAAGCTTTGGAAGTACTTCTGGTAGCCGGCGTTGTTGACCAGGATGTCCAGCCCGCCGAACTCGCTGTTGACCTTGTCGATCAAGGACGCAGCCTGGTTGGGGTCGCTGATGTCGCAACCCACCAGCAGTGCGCGCACGCCGGCTTTTTCGATCAACGCACCGATGCGTGATGCGTCTTCCTGCTCATCCGGCAGAAAGGCGATGGCCACATCCGCGCCTTCGCGTGCGTAAGCGATGGCGACGGCAGCGCCAATGCCGCTGTCGCCACCGGTGATCAACGCGCGCTTGCCTTTCAGTTGCCCGTGGCCCACGTAGCTGTCTTCGCCGTGATCCGGGCGCGGGTCCATCTTGTCGGTCTTGCCGGGGAAGCCTTGTTGCTGCGGCTTGAATGGCGGGCGCGGGTAGTTGGGCACGGGCATGGTGATCTCCTGACGGGGAAGGAAGCTGGACGGTCAGTGTGGCCACGCAGAAGTAAACATCGGGCATAGGCGATGTCGCCGCGATGTGTGTTGGCTACGCACACCGCCGCGCGGCACTCACTCGCTGCTGATTGCGGCGGTTCACTACGCAGTATTCATGCGTTTTTGCTGTGCTTGCTCGAATAATTTCGGCCAGAGGAGCGTACAGATGATCTTTCGTCGTCATGGTTTGTCGTTGTGTCTGCTTGGGCTGACGCTGCTGTTTATCGCCGCCCAGGTGTATGCGGGGTTGCATGCCTATAACGAGGAACTGGCACAGTTGCGGCAGGCAACCCTGACGCTGGGCCAGTACCTGCGCAGCGGGCACTTCATCTCTGCGTTGTTTGAGAACTGGGAAAGCGAATTCCTGCAGATGGGCATGTATGTGCTGCTCACCGTCAAACTGCGCCAGGTAGGCTCGGCCGAATCGCGGCCGCTCGATCCTGATGAAGAAACGAGAGAGATTGCACCGGGCCGCACCCCTTGGCTGGTGCGCAAGGGCGGCCTATGGTTGCGCCTGTACGAGCACTCGCTGGCCATCGCCTTCGGTGTGCTGTTCCTGCTGAGCTTTGTGCTGCATCTGCTGGGAAGCTGGCGGCTGGAACTGGCCGAGCGCGCGCAGCAGGGGCTGCCGCCGATCAGTTTGCTGCAGCACTTCACCGACGCCGCGTTCTGGTTCGAGTCGATGCAGAACTGGCAGAGCGAATTTTTGGCGGTGTTCTCGTTGGTGGTGCTGACCATCTGGTTGCGGCAGAAGGACTCGCCGCAATCCAAGCCGGTGGCCGCACCGCATTCCCAGACCGGTGGCTGAGGGGCGCTGCCTTCACGTAACGCTGCTGCACCTTCACCCTTCGGCAATGCGCGCGTGCCTAGCGTTGAGCACAACAAAACTGTGTCCAGAGCGGAGTGCATATGGGGACCGAACCAAAAAAACCGTGGGGTCCGGAAGACGACCAGAAGAAGCCGTTCACGCCGCAAGAGCGGCGCAACGAGGACGTCAAATGGAAAGAGCACGACATGCCCGATGAAGACCGTGACGTCAACAAGGCCGACCCGGAGCACGATTACGAACGCCCGGACGGCTCCGAACGGCGTTGACCGCCGCGCATCGGTGCAAATAATGACGCCCGCATCTTGCGGGCGTTTTTTTATGTGGCGGAAAACGCAACGCGCACGTCAGCTGATCAATGATGGTGGTAGCCCACATCCGCAGCGATCTTGCCGCGGAACACCCGGTACGACCACACGGTATAGCCCAGCACCAGCGGCAGCAGCACGATCAAGCCCACCATCGGGAAGATCTGCGATGACGGCGGCGCTGCAGCCTGCCAGATGGTGTAGCTCGGCGGCACCAGGTACGGCCACATGCCCAGCACCAGGCCGATGAAGCCCAGCACGAAGATGGCCAGGGTCAACAGGAATGGCGAGGCATGGTTGCGCGAGGTGTTGCCGGCGCGCCACAGCAGCATCGCCACCACCGCGGTGATCACCGGGATCGGCGACAGCCACCAGAAATTGCCGTGTTCGAACCAGCGCGCCATCACGTGCGAACTCAGGAACGGCAGCCACGCGCTGACCAGCACCATGAAGGCCACCACCACGCCCACCAGTGGGCGGGTGAGCTGGCGCGCCAGTTCGTGGGTGCGGCCATCGGTCTTGAGGATCAACCAGGTGCTGCCGAGCAACGCATAACCGAACACCAGCGCCACCCCGGTGAGGATGGTGAACGGGCTGAACCAACCGAACACGCCGCCGACGTAGCGGCCGTTGTCCAACGCCATGCCTTCCACCAATGCGCCCAGGATGATGCCTTGCGCAAAAGCGGTGAGCATCGAGCCGCCAATGAACGACAGCGTCCACAGCCGCCGCGAGCGATGCGCCTTGAAGCGGAATTCAAACGCCACGCCGCGAAACACCAGCGCCATCACCATCAACAGCACCGGTAGATACAGCCCGGAGAGGATCACTGCATACGCGGTAGGGAACGCCGCAAATAGCCCGGCCCCGCCAAGCACCAGCCAGGTCTCGTTGCCGTCCCAGATGGGCGCGGCGGTGTTCATCATCAGGTCCACTTCCTGCTCGTCGCGTGCGAACGGTGCCAGCATGCCCAGCCCCAGTACGAAGCCGTCCAGCACCACGTACATCAGCACGCCGAAGCCGATCACGCCGAACCACACCACCGGCAGCCAGTAACTCAAGTCCATGGCGCGTGCTCCTGTTCCAGGGATTCATCGGCCGCCGACAATGGCCGCGCAGGCGTGTGTTCGCCGCTGGCCACGTCCGGGCCATCGCCGCGCGGTTGCGGGCCGGTGCGGATCAGCTTGGCCAGGTACCAGATACCCCAGCCGAACACGAAGGCATAGCCGGCCACGTAGACCGCCAGCGACACCGCCACCATCGCGGTCGATTGCGGGCCCATCGCATCGGCCGTGCGGAGCAGCCCGTACACCACATACGGTTGGCGGCCGATCTCGGTAACGAACCACCCGGCCACCAGCGCGATGAAGCCGGCCGGTAACATGAGGTTCCAGGCAATGATCAGCGGGCGCGCGTGCAACCGCCCGCGCCACCACGCGATGGCCGAGATCCAGGCCAGCAGCAGCATGGCCATGCCCAGGCCCACCATGATGCGGAATGCGAAGAACACCGGCGCCACCGGCGGGCGCTCCTCGCGCGGCACCGAGGTGAGCGGGGCGATTTCGCCATCCAGCGAATGGGTCAGGATCAGGCTGCCTAGCCGCGGGATCGCCACTTCGTAATCGTTGCGCTCGGCATCGGCATTGGGCACGCCGAACACCACCAGCGGCACGCCATTGCCGTCGCCATCGCTGTGCCAGTGCGCTTCCATCGCCGCCACTTTCATCGGCTGGTGTTCCAGCGTGTTGAGCCCGTGCTGGTCGCCCACCAACACCTGGATCGGCAGCACGATGGCGGCAAACGCCACCGCCAGCCGCAGCATCAGCGCCGCCGCGTCCACATGCTTGCGCTTGCGCAGGTAGTACGCGCCCACGCCGCCCACCACAAAGCAGGTGGTGATGAACGAGCCCAGCGCCATATGGGTGAGCCGGTACGGGAACGACGGGTTGAAGATGATCTGGAGCCAGTCCACCGGATGCACCACGCCGTTGACCATGCGGAAGCCGCGCGGGGTGTGCAGCCAGCTGTTGGACGAGAGGATCCAGAAGGTGGACACCAACGTGCCCAGGGCCACCATGCAGGTGGCGAAAAAGTGCAGCCGCTCGGACACGCGCCCCCAGCCAAACAACATCACGCCGAGGAAGCTGGCCTCCAGAAAGAACGCGGTGAGCACTTCATAGCTGAGCAGCGGGCCGATCACCCCGCCAGCGATGCGGCTCAGCTCCGGCCAGTTGGCGCCGAACTGGAACGCCATCACGATGCCGCTGACCACGCCCATGCCGAACGACACCGCGAAGATCCGCAGCCAGAAGAAATACAGGCGCTTCCACACGTCGTCGTGGCTGCGCAGCCAGCGCCATTCCAGAAATCCCAACAGGCTGGCCAGCCCGATCGTGAAGGCGGGGAACAGCACATGGAACGAAATCACGAACGCAAACTGGATGCGAGAGAGCAGCAACGCGTCCACAGACATCTCCCTAGAGGGCGGGCTGAGCAGGCGTGCGCAGGCCAGCCGCACCGGCGCTGCTGTCTGCGACGCCGGCACAGGCCGCACGCCGCGAGCAGGCATGCCGGCCGAGCGCAGCAGGCACCGCAGTCGGCATCACGCCCGCCTGGCGCGCAGGTACGCCGCGCTGACGCAACACTGCGCGAACAGGGTCCGCGCCCTGGCCGGGCGCGACCGTGATCGGCTGCACAGATCGGCGTTCGCGCGCTGCCGGGCGCTGTCGCGCCGCGCGTTCAACCACGACGCAGATGGCGCAGGCAGCGCGGGGCCAGCCAGTCCGCCAGAACCGCGTTCATCGAGCCCGGCGTCAGGCACAACGCGTCGCGCACGGCGGCAATCGCCTGCTGGTCGGTCAGCTGGGGATGCGCATTCCAGGCATCGCAGACCGCGCGGATGGTTGCCTCCGGGATGCCGTCGAACGGGTAATAGCCAAGCTCGCCACGGCGGTGCTCGGCACGCCAGTGGGCCAGTTCCGCCTGCACATCTGCACGCGGATGCGCAGTGCGTGGCTGCGCCGAAAGTGCATTCATGGGACACCTCATCACCTGTGTCGCCTCAGTGTTGGCAGCTTGCGCGCAGCTGCACGTGAGCGGTTTCTACACATGGTGCTGACACGCGGTGCGTAATTTGTGGGTAAGTCAGTCGCCCGGGCGGGAGCCCATGAAGGGTTCAGTCCGATGCGTCACGATGCATTGGCTGCCGCTGACTCCGCTGGCATCCTTGCCGCTTCGTTCTGAATCAACCGAGCTGATCCATGGCTCCTTGCCACCGGCCGCAGATTCTCGCGGTCGCGCAGGCCCAACCCTTTGCAGTACTCGGCGCGTGTGCGGGATTGGCACGCCGACCGGGCCGGACCATGACGCTTGGCACTGGTAGAACCCGCTGTGGCCGGCGAACGTCCGAAAGCGACTTGGCGAGCTCTAGCCGCGACGGGGGCAAGCGTGGGATGGTTCCGCTGTCGGCGGGTGAAGGACCGGGGGATGACAGGCTGCGATCTTCGCGCCGTCGTCACAATTTTCAACCGAACATGTACTAGTCACTGCGGACAGAAGCGCCTATGGACCGTCTTTCCTGCGCCATCATCGACGACGACGTGGAGTTCTGCGATCAGGTGGTGGAGCTGGCCACCGATAGCGGCTTCCGCGCCAAGGGGATGCATTCGCTTGGCGAAGCCAGCCATTGGCTGGACAGCAACTTCCCCGATCTGCTGGTGGTCGACGTCGGCCTGCCGGACGGCAGCGGCTTCGACCTGATCGAGCGGCTCGACCCGGACCACACCCCGCAGATCGTGGTGGTGTCCGGCGACTACGCGCGCGAGACCCAAGGCCGTGCGCATCAGTTCGGTGTCAGCGAGTTCCTCACCAAGCCATTCGCCCCCGAGCGTCTGGAGCGGGTGCTGGGCGGGCTGCGCGAGGCGCAGCAGGGCAACCTGGGCATCGTCGGCAACAGCGACAGCATCGTGGCGTTACGCAAGGACATCGTGCGCGTGGCGCCGACCGATCTGAACGTGTTGGTGACCGGCGAAACCGGCACCGGCAAGGACCTGGTGGCGCGCGCCATCCACCGCGTGTCCGGGCGCCGCGGGCGCTTTGTGCCGGTCAACTGCGGCGCAATCCCGGAAGAACTGCTGGCCAGCCAGCTGTTCGGCCACGAGCGCGGCAGCTTCACCGGTGCCGACCGCCGCCATGCGGGCTTTTTGGAACAGGCGGCCGACGGCACGCTGTTCCTGGACGAAATCGGCGAGATGCCGATGCGCCTGCAGGTGTACCTGCTGCGGGCGATCGAGTCGCGCACCTTCATGCGCGTGGGCGGCAGCGAAGAGATCCCGTTGAATGCACGCGTGGTGGCCGCCACCCACCAGCGCGTGCAGCGCGACCAGGCGGTGCTGCGCGAGGACCTGTTCTATCGCCTCAACGAATACCCGATCCAGGTGCCGCCCTTGCGCGAGCGCCGTGGCGATGCGCGCCTGCTCGGCCTGCGCGTGATCGACGAGCTCAACGCCACTTATGGCAAGCGCAAGTTGCCCACCAAATCGCTGTTGCGCTATTTGGCCCACCACACCTGGCCGGGCAACGTGCGCGAGCTGCGCTCGTTCATCCGTTACCTGTACCTGCGCACCGATGGCGACCTGCTCGTCGCACCCGAGGTGGAGCAGACCGTGCCGCAGGCCGACGAAGACGGGCTGCTGATTCCGGCCGGCTGGACCATGCGCCAGGCCGAAGACGCCATGATCGAAGCGGCGCTGGCACGCACCCGTTACAACAAAAAGGCGGCTGCGCGCGAACTCGGCATCAGCGTGCGCACCTTGCACAACCGCCTGAGCGACAAGGACAACGCGTGAGCGATGCGGCCCACCTGCGTCGCCGCGAGCTCATGCATCAGTTGCGTAACCGGCTCAATGTGATGGGCTTCGCGCTGTATTCGCTGCGCGCCGAAACCCCTTCCAAACCGCTGGACACCCTGCGCACCGCGCACCAGTCCGCGGTGGAGCTGCTCAATCAGCTGGGCGAAGAAGAACGCGCGCTGCAGCCGCCCGCAGAAACCGCGCCGGATACGGCCGATCAGTGATGTTCGACGGGCGCGTGCTGGCTGCTGAGTAGCGCGGTGATGGTGCGCGGGTTGTAGGGCTTCATGCAGTACGACAGATGCGCATACCGCGGCGGCAGCGTGTAGCGGTCGTAGCCGGAGCAGAACGAAAACGGCACGCCACGCGCCAGCAACGCATCGGCCACCGGGAACACCGCCTGGCCGCGCACATTGACATCCAGCAGGGCGCCATCGATGCCGATCCCCGATGTCACCAGTGACAGTGCTTCGGGCACGTTGCCCACCGGCCCCACCACCTTGGCACCGGCCTCGGCCAATAGATCGTTGAGCGATTCGGCCAGCAAATAATCGTCCTCGACCACCAGGATGCGGCGGCCGCGCAGGGGGCTGTCGTGCATGGGATGACTCCGGTAAGACACAAGGTGTAGAGAGTCGCGCAGCGCATGATGTACGCAACGTCGGTTAACGGTATGCGTAAGCGGGCGCGTCAGACCTGCACATGCAGCGGCCAGAAGCGGGGTGTCATGGCAGGCGATGCCGGTTTGCGCGATCATCTACGTTCTATGGCGGCCAGTTGTCGCTGGCTGATGCGACTCTCATGACCGATACCTCCCTCCGCAGCGACGTCCACAGCGACGCCGCTGTGCATTCCTCCCTTTTTATTCTAGGCGTTGGCGCCACCGGGCTGGATGCCACGCGGCTGGCCGAGCTGCTGGAGACTATCGGCAACGGGGCCAACCTGGCGGTGATGCTGCTGCTGCGCGACCGCGCGCTGCTGGATGAAGCGCGGCTGCGCGACCTGCTTGGCTCCCAATCCCAGCAACTGGTGGCGCCGTGTGACGGCGACCGCTTGCAGCCAGGCCGGTTTTATCTACCGCCGGCCGATACCCTGGTCACGCTGGAAGAAGGCTGCCTGCGTCTGCGCCCGCTGGATGGCGAAAGCGACCATGGCCTGATCGACAGCTTTTTCGTCTCGATGGCGCACGACCAGGACGGCAACGTCATCGGCCTGATCATGGGCCGCGTGGATGGCGACGGCACGTTGGGCACGGCGGCGATCAAGGAATGCGGTGGGCTGGCGCTGGTGGTGGACGATCCATCGCTGCATGGGGTGGACCTGCATAGCGCCAGCAGCCCGGCCGCATTGTCCGACGATATCCTGCCGCTGCCGCGCGTGGCCGCACGCATCTCCGCGCACATGCAACGGCATCACGGTGTTGCGCATGCCGTGCCGGAAGGCGTGCGCAGCGTCGCGGAGAGCAATCAGCTCAGTCAGGTCGCCGGTATCCTGCGCAACACCACCGGGCACGATTTCCACGGCTACAAGCGCGCCACCTTCCTGCGCCGGGTGCAGCGACGCATGCAGGTGGTGCAGGTCGATACCCTGGACCAGTACCTGGATGTACTGCGCAGCCGCCAGGACGAGCCGTTGCTGCTGTTCAACGATTTGCTGATCGGGGTGACCCAGTTCTTCCGCGACCGCCGCGAGTTCGAGTTCCTGGAGCAGCAGGTGATTCCGCGGCTATTCCAGGGCAAGCAGAATGGCGACAACCTGCGCGTCTGGGTGCTGGGGTGTTCCACCGGGGAAGAGGCGTATTCGCTGGCGATGCTGCTGCGCGAACATGCCGAGACGCTGGAGTCGGTGCCGCAGATCCAGATCTTCGCCAGCGACATCGATGGCCGCGCGCTGGCCACCGCACGCGTGGGGCGCTATTCGTCCAGCATCGTGGGCGAAGTGGCGCCGGAGCGCCTCAAGCGCTGGTTCACCAAGGAAGGCGACACCTACGCGGTGAGCAAGGAATTGCGCGAGCTGTGCGTGTTTTCCCAGCACAGCATCGTCAAGGACCCGCCGTTCTCGCGGCTGGATCTGGTGTCGTGCCGCAACTTGCTGATCTATCTGGATGCCGAACTGCAGAACCGGGTGATCCCGCTGTTCCATTTTGCGTTGAAGCCGGGCGGCTACCTGTTCCTGGGCAATGCGGAAAACGTCTCGCGCCATGCCAAGTTGTTTGCACCGGTGGAGCGCAGCTTCCGCGTGTTCCAGAAGATCGATGCCGAGACGCGGCTGCATTCCACCTTTCCGTCATTGCCGCCGGCGCGCCCGGGCAAGGTGCCGGCGCCGGTGCAGCGCTTGCGTTCGTCCAGCCAGGCGCTGGTGCGTGCGGGCGAGCGCATCGCCGACCGCTACGCGCCTGCGTACGCGGTGTTGGACGAGCACTTCGATGTGATGCATTTCTCCTCGCAGGCCGGGCGCTTCGTGCGCCCCGGCAGTGGCCCGCCCAGCCTCAACCTGCTCAACCTGGTGCACCGCGACCTGCGCCTGGAACTGCGCGGGGCGTTGAGCCGGGCGGAGTCGGAGAATGCGCCGGTGCAGGTCAAGGGCATCCAGATGCGTGGTGACGGGGTCACCTGGGCGGTGGACATCTTCGTGGAACCCACCTCCCATTCGGAGGTGCCGCGTGGCTATGTGGTGCTGTTCCAGGAAGTGGAATCGCGCGAGCTGGCCGAACCGGCCGCACGCGCGCCTGCCTCCGACAACGAGCACGTGCAGGTGCTGGAGAACGAGCTGCGCATCACCCGCGAACGCTTGCAGGCGATGATCGAGGAGCTGGAGAGCACCAACGAGGAGCTCAAGTCCTCCAACGAGGAATACCAGTCGCTCAACGAAGAGCTGCAAAGCGCCAATGAAGAGCTGGAGACCTCCAAGGAAGAGCTGCAGTCGGTCAACGAGGAAGTCACTACCGTCAACGGCGAGCTGGCGCATCGCGTGCAGGAGCTGGCGCATGCCAACAGCGATCTGAAGAACCTGCTGGAAAGCACCCAGATCGCCACGGTGTTTCTGGACAACGAACTGCGCGTGACCAACTTCACCCCGGCCGTCACCGACATCGTGCCGCTGGTGGAAAGCGATATCCATCGCCCGATCAGCCACATCAAGATGCGCGTGGCCTACGAGGAATTGCAGGACGATGTGCGCCGGGTGATCCGCACGCTGGCGGTGCTCGACCGCGAGGTGGAAAACCCCACCACGCGCGCACGCTACATGGTGCGCGTGCTGCCGTACCGCACGGTGGACAACTTCATCGGCGGGGCGGTGATCACCTTCATGGATGTCACCCCGCTGACCCGTGCCGAAGATGCGCTGCGCGGTAGCGAGCAACGCCTGCGCACCTTGATGGAGGGTATTCCGCAGCTGGTGTGGCGCTCGCTCGATGGCGGCCGCTGGACCTGGTCCAGCCCGCAATGGTCGGCCTACACCGGCCAGACCGATCAGGAAAGCCGCGAGCTGGGTTGGCTGGAAGCGGTGCACCCGGACGATCGCGAACTCACCATGGATGCCTGGCGCGACTGCCCGGCCAGTGGCGGGCTGGATGTGGAGCACCGGCTCTACAACGCGGCCGAGCGCGGCTACCGCTGGTTCCATACCCGCAGCGCGCCGGTGCGCAACGACGATGGGCATGTGCTGGAATGGCTGGGCACCTCCACCAAGTCGGATAACCTGCGCCGCCTGCAGGAAGAGCAGCGCGTGCTGGTGACCGAGCTGCAGCACCGCACCCGTAACCTCATCACCGTGGTGCAGTCGGTGGCGACGCAGACCATGCAGAGCAGCGGCACCATGGACGAGTTCGCCGGCAAGTTCGAAGACCGGCTGGCCGCGCTCTCGCGTGTGCAGGGGCTGCTCTCGCAGGCAGAGAATGCGCCGGCCACCATCGGCGCGTTGTTGCGCATGGAGCTGGATGCGCTCGGTGCCGAGCCCGATCAGCGCCGCATCATCCTCGACGGGCCGGACGTGGCCTTGCGCAAATCCACCGTGCAGACCCTGGCATTGGCGCTGCACGAACTGGCCACCAACGCACGCAAGTACGGTGCGCTGGCGGTGGACACCGGCACGCTGACCATCCGTTGGCGGGTGGAGACCAGCGAGAACGCGCCGGCACGGCTGGTGTTGTCGTGGGTGGAAGAGGGCGCCGGCCTGCAGCTGCGCTCGAACCGCGCCGACGAGGGCGGTTTCGGCAGGCGCCTGATCGAAAAGGCGTTGCCCTACAGCCACGGCGCGCAGACCCGCTACGAGCTCAGCGACACGCGATTGGAATGCGAGATCCAGCTGCCGCTGACGTCGGTAGACGACTGAGGGCAGCGCCCCACGTTGCTGGGGCGAAGGGATGCGGGTTTGGTGTCGCGTCCCTGCAGGGCGGCGGCGCTGCGTGTAAGTCACATCGCGCGCAAGCGCGCTCCTACGCTGTGCGTTGCATTGGCGTCGCTGGCGGCAATGCAGCAGGCGTGGCGAAGGCGCGGTTCCGCGTCTTGTTCCGCGTTGCCGGCGGTGAAAGGGGCAAGCGCAGCTGTGCGGCGCGGTTGCCAATGCTGCGCCCAGACGTGCCGCAGTGCGCCGCTCCCGCAGTCTTGCCCTTCCACGGCGCCTGGCCGCCGTTGGCAGCAAGAAAAATAATGCGAGGACAGTGCCGCGGCGCAGTGCGTGTCATTGCGCTGCGTCACGTGCACGTTGTTTCAGCACGCATGCAGCGCGTCGGTCTACCAATCAGCGTGATTGTCGGCGTGGGTGGCGACAGCCAGTGCCGGTGAATGTGCGATGCATCGCCTGAGTCTGCTCGATCGTCTTGCTGCGGACCCGTCGCACTGGCGTGCATGCGCTGCGCATCTCTTGCACACGTAGAGATGCGTCCGCAACACAGCTTCAAACGTTGATGCAGATGCGCTCGCTGGCTACACCACAGGCGTTTCCATACGCCTGCGTTATGGAAAATCTTGCGCGCCGATGCAGTTCTTGCGGCGTGATGTGAGAAATTTTTGAAGACGGCGTCCTGGCGGCCTTGGCATGACTACATTGCGCAGGCATGCGGTCGTCAAATAGTTGGCGCGCTATTTGCGTAGCTGTGTGTGTCACCGCGATTCGCACAGTGGAGCAGTCATGATTACGCGCATTCTTCAGTTGTCCGCCAGGGTGGCGAGCAACGCATGGGTCGAGGTCGGCGTGGGTGCCGATGCCGACATTCTGGTCGCCGACCGCGGCGGTAAGCGCGAGGAGCGTGCCACCTTCGGCCGCCGTGCGCCCGGTCAGCAACGCTCGCTGCACATGCAGGAGCCAAGCTGGCTGGGCGGTGTGGATCTGGCGATCTGGGAAACCCAGCGCTGCGCGATTCCGTTATGCGGGTTCGTGTGCACCGCCTCGGTGGATGGCAATACAGCGGCCACCTGGTTGAGCCCGGACAACCGCGCGCTGTACGCGGCCGGGCTGCGCAATGTGATGGATATCGGCGGCCGCCTGCAGATGGGGTTCTCGTTGCTGGTGGCCTCGTCGTCCAGCATGCCCACGCACCGGCCGTTGTGTATCGATGGCGATGTTGCGCAGTGGTTGCAGCTCAGCGGCCACGAGGCAATGCGTCGTCTCAGCCCTTGGCGCCTGGAGCGTTGCGCTGCAGCGGCCGGCGTGCGCCCCGAATGGGCAGCGGAAGGACGCCCGGCGCCGCTGTTGCGCGCTTGATCACCTGCGCACCAGGCGCGTAGCAGAGCACATGAAGAAGGGGCGCGCTGCGCCCCTTGGTGTTTCTGCGAAACCGATACAACGATGCCGAGTGGGCAGCGATGTCGTCCCGACATGACCGAAGTCAGGTGTCGTCGCCTTCGCCATCACTATCTGCGCGGGCACGTTGCTGGGCTTGCTGATGGTCCTGCTTGCCATACGTGCCGCTCTGGCCAAAGTTGGGTTGGGTCTGGCCGTCGCGCTCGGCATGCCCGTCCGGCTCGCCTTCGCCGAGCCCACCGCCGTGGCCATGCCCTCGCGGGTAATAGGCTTGCGGCTGGCCATTCTGCGGTGGTGCGGCATCAGCGGTGGCAGCGGCAGAAGGATCCTGCCGGCCACGGCCGTCGACGGACGCATCGCCGCCGTCGCCGCGGTACGCCGACTGGCGTTCGTCGTGGGTCTCCAGTTTGGGCTTGTCGTTCATGGCAACTCCTGTGTCGTGCGGTGAGCAAAAACGCCCGGGCCGCGAACGGCCCGGGCAGTCATGCGCGGTTGCGCGGTGGGATCAGCGCTGGATATCACCGGTCGTGGAACCGGCGCCCGGGCCGGCGCCAAGGTCTGCGCCAGTGACGCGGTCCAGCTCCGGGTTGGACAGCAGGCGCAGCGACATCGCATCGAGCGCCTTGGTCTGGGTGGCATCAAGCGCCACCGTGGCCAGGCCGTCGCCGCCATCCACTGCGGCCTGCTGCTCGCGGTCGGCAATGACTTCCCACTGCTCGCCGGCATTCCACGGGCCGACCATGTCGCCTTCGCCCTGCGACATGTTGTAGTACTTGTCGGTGAAGTGCGGGTCGCCTGGCAGCTTGCCCGGCGGGAAGTTGGGTTCGATCGAATACAGCGCCTTCTCGAACGACTTCTGATGCGCCACTTCACGCGTCATCAAAAAGCGCAGTGCATCCACAATGCCCGGATCGTTGGTCACATTGATCAGGCGCTCGTAGACCAGCTTGGCGCGTGCCTCGGCTGCGATGTTCGAGCGCATGTCGGCGGTGGGGCAGCCGATGGAATCCACGTACGCGGCCGTCCACGGCACGCCGGCCGAATTGACCAGCGCAGGGCCACCACCGTAGAGAATCTGCTGCGTATGGCTGGTGCTGTTCTGGGTCATGTTGCGCATCTCCATGGCTTCTTCCATGCCTTCGGAGAGCACCGCCTTCGGGCCCTTGTTGAGCATCGCAATGATCGAGCCGATGATTTCCAGGTGGCTCAATTCTTCGGTTGCGATATCGAACAAAAGATCCTTGCGGCCCGGATCGTCCTCGCCCAACGCCTGGGTGAAGTAGCGCATGGCCGCAGCCAGCTCGCCTTGCGGTCCGCCAAACTGCTCGAGCATCAGCGTGGCCAGATCCGGATTCGGCTCGGCAACGCGAACGGTGTACATCAAACGCTTGTTATGCATGAACATGGGTTTCGCTCCATGACTGGCGCCAGGCAACAACTGCCACTGCAAGAGCGGACAGGACGCGGGGCTGGCTTGCGGAGGGAGACCTGCTGGGGGTCAGCAGGAAACGCGGGGCGGGCAGGGCCGCCCCGCGCGGAACATCAGGCCGCCTTGCTGGCCTGGGATGCTTTCTGGTTGCCGCCCTGTTCGGCGAGCAGGGTGAGCTTTTCGTCGGTGGCTTTTTCTTCTTCCAGCGTTTCCAGCAGCAGCTTCAACGCATCGGCATAGCCGAGCTGCTTGGCGAGCGCGGCAATGGTGCCGTACGAGGCAATCTCGTAATGCTCCACCTTCTGCGCGCCGCCGATCAGGGCCGCATCGCGCACCGGGCCGGCTTCGATCGAGTCGATGACCTCACGGCTCTCTTCGACCAGGCCTTCCATCGCCGCGCACTTGATGCGCTTGAGCTTGATGCTGAGCAGTTCAACCACCTGGTCGATACGTTCGACCTGGCCCTGGGTTTCTTCCAGATGCGTTTCGAAGGCCTGCTTGAGCTTGGGCTCGGTCGCGGCGCGGGCCAGACGCGGCAACGCCTTGGTCAGTTGCTTCTCGGCGCTGTAGATGTCGGACAGTTCGTGGACAAACAATTCTTCAACGGTTTTGATCGCCATGAGTGGCTCCTTTCGGGGTGGACTAAGGGGATGGGTGGGTCAACGCTTGGCAGTGACGCCTTCCAGTTGTTCGCGTTCAAGAAACGCGACGACGATGGCTTCCTGGTGCTCGATCAACCATTCGGCCATCTCGATTTCCTGTTGCAGGATGTCTTCGCAGATCTGCGCAACCTGCTGCTCGCCGGCAATGCGTGCGGCAACCACCAGAGCGCGGTACGAGGCGATTTCCATATGCTCGAAGGCATAGCTGATGCCAACGCCCTTGGTGACCTCATCGGTCATCATCGAGTTGCCGGCCGCATGCATGCTGGCCATCAGGCTGCTCAGCATGCCCTTGGCCGTGGGGATGCTGCCGTTGAGCAATTCGAGGCAACGCTGCACGCCTGCCGACTGCTGCTGGGTTTCCTGCACGTGCTGCTCGATGCGGCGTTTGAGTTCGGGGTAGTGCTCAATGCGCGATGCCATGGCGGCCATCATGGTTTCGGCCTCTTTTTCCATGGCGTATGCATCCTGCAGCCACTTCACCAAGCGTTCCCTGGATTGCATCGTCGTCATCGTTGGATCTCTGCGGTCATGTCGTTGCGTGGTGCCTACGCTAATCAGCCGAGTGTTAGGACGATTGGTGCATGCGGTGAACCCGGTGCGATGGCGGCCTGTTCAGTCCGCGCAATGCGATGGGGCCCATCGATGCATCACGCCGGTTCGATCGACGCAGAGCGCGCCAACGCCGCGTGGAAGCCGTCTTGCAGAATCGTGCGCGCGCAGGTTTCGCGCACGTCGGTTTCGGCGGTGGCGCAATCGCGCGGCACGCTCACAGCGAACCCATGCGCAGCGGCATCGATGGCGGTCGCCAGCACGCAGACATCCAGCGCCACGCCGGTGATGACCAGGTGCTCCACCTGCAGGTCCTTCAGCAGCGGCGCCAGCGGCGTGTTCAAGAACGCCGAGTGCTTGGGCTTGAGCAACTGGTAATCCTGCGGATACGGTGTGAGCAGGCGGGCGATCTCGCAGCCACGCGCATCCGCCTGCGAGGCCAGTGCGATCAACGCGGGAAGGTCTGCATGCCAGTCGGCGAAGTTGTCATTGGCGTAGAGCACCGGCCGTTGTGCCTGCCGGTAACGCTGGGCCAGTGCATCGATGCTGCGCGCGGCGCCTTGCGCGCGATGGGCGAGTTGCTCGCCCCCATCGAAATCGAAGCGGTTGAACATGTCCACGATCAACAGGGCAGAGCGCTGCGTGCTCATGAGCGTGCTCTGACGGCAAGGTCCACCATGCCCGGCCGACGTATGCGCCTGTTGCAGGGGTGCGCAGGTGGCGGGGCGGGGCATGGCCATGGGGCACGGCGACCGCGGGTCAGTGCGCTGGCAGAGAAGAATGTCGGCATGCAAGCCTCCTCGTCAGTGGTCACGCACGAGGCTAAGCACGCTGCGTACAGCGGCAATGAACGCGGCGTCGACGCGGCGTCTGCACCGGCCTGCTCGCCGGTGCGCTACAACAGAGCTTCCTGCACAACGGACCACCGCAATGACGCCACTGGATAAACCCCTGCGCCGTGAACTGCGCATCGGCGAGCAGACCTACACGCTGACCATCGACCCGGACACGCTCAAGCTGGTGGAGAAGGGCAAGCGCAAGGGCGTGGTGCTGCGCTGGGAAGACCTGGTCAGCGGCGATGCGGCCTTGGCCAGTGCCCTGCAGGCGTCGCTGCAGGGCTAAGTGGCGTTAGAGCAGCGATCACAACGACTGCGCAGCCGCCAGGCGGGCGCGGCCGCTGCTCGGGATCGGCGTGTGCCCCCGTACACTCCAGTTACTCCACGCTGTCCGCACCCACCTGACGACTGCTCGCTACGTGTTGTTAGCGGCTCTAAGTGGCGTTAGAGCAGCTATCAAAACGACTACACAGCCGCCAAGCGGACGCGGCCGCTGCGCGGGATCGGCATGTACCCCCGTACACGCCAGTTACTCCGCGTTGTCGGCACCTACCTGACGACTGCTCGCTATGTTTTGTTAGCAGCTCTTAGGCAAACAGACGCGCCAGTTCGCGTACCGCCGCTTCCGATGCGGCGCGGTCCGGCGCGCCATCGGCGTTGTTGTAGTCGTTGGGGCCTTGCGACTGCACCAGGATGCCATCGCGACGCGGCACCACGTTGAGATTGTGGCCGCGCCACACCAGCCCATAGGTGACCTCCGGTTGCGGAATCAGCCGCGCGGTCTGCCCACGAATCGGAATGACGCTTTCATCGCCCAGCAGCGCACGCGCGCCGTAGCCGGTGGCATTGATCACGCACTTCTCGCGCAGGTCGGCGAACTGGCGCGGGCTGTCGAAGCTGCGCGTGTGCAGCTCGCCGCCGGCAAGCAGAAAATCATCCATCAGCAAGCGTGCGTAGGTGCTCAGGTTGAAAGTGAGCTGGCTGTAACGGCGCACGAACGGCACCGGGAACGGATGCGCGCCGGCGGCCACCGGTTCGGAGTGCGGCCCCAGGTCGCCGAGCAGGTCGCGTTCCAGCGGTGGATAGTCCGGCTCGTGCGCTTCGGGCGAGGCGATGCGTTGGTCGAACGGCACGTCCGACAAGGCATAACCATCGCGCCATTCGATCGGCTCGCCCGGCAGGCCGAGCAGGGTCTGGTAGCGCCGGAACGAGATGCGCGCCATCTCCTCCCAGCGGGTGCGGAAGGCCGCGGTGGCCTCGGCGCTGGTGCACACGCGCGAGTCCGGCGACCACACGCCGGTGGCATAGAACGAGCGCACATCCGGCAGCTGCTCGCGTGCGTAGATGCGCACGCGCAGGCCGGCGCGTTGCGCTACCAGCGCGGTGGTCAGGCCGATCGCACCGCAGCCGATCACTGCCAGTTCGCGCACATCGACATCGGCGCTGCGCACCAACCGCAAGGCGTGCTCGGCCGCACCCCACGACAACGACCAGCCGCTGCCACCATGGCCGTAGTTGTGCACCACGGTCTTGCGGCCGATGCGCTCGGCTTCGATCCGTGGCCCCTGCGCGCGGAACGGGCGGGTGCAGCCATTCACCGCAATGATGCGATCGACCGATGCGCGGATCGGCGCCAGCGGCGGCGTGGCAGCGAACCCGACCGGCTGCGCGGCAGGCGCTGGCGCCACGCCAGGGGCCGATGGCATCACCAAGGCGTTGCGGCTGGTACGCGTTGCCGCCCAGCCACCGCTGGATGCGAGCGCGAGCACGGCGGCGCTGCCTTGCAGGAAATGACGACGATGCATGTGGCTCCCGGTGCAGTGGACGGCAGGCGGCGAGCATACCGCGCAGGCTGCCGCCGTCCGCGCGCGGCGCCTGCGGGTTTGCTCCGCCGAACCAGCAATTGAGGGCGCGTTTGCGCCCATTCGTCGCCTGGGCCATTGCGCGCGCCGCGTGCCGGCTATGCTCGCCGCGTCCACCCTCCGAGCCATCTGCCGTGTCCGCCAGCGTGTTCCTGATTGTCCGCATCGTGTTTGCCTGGGCCGCCGCGCTGATCGTGGCCGGCATCATGTGGGCGCAGCTGTTCGGCTCGGCAGGCTCGTTCTTCGGGTCAATCAGCATCGTACTGATGGTGATGGCCTTGATGAGTTCGATCACGCATGTGCGGCGGGTGCGCTTGATTGCCGGGCGCCTGGACCACGATGCCTTGTCGAGCCGGCAACGCCGCCAGATCGAGATTCCGCTGGATGCGCAGGCCGCCTTTGCGGTGGTCGAAGATGCGGTGCGCGCCCTGCCGCGCGTGGAGGAGGTGGAGCCTGCACCGGGCAGCTTGCTGATCCGTGCCAAGGTGCGCCGCATCGACCCGTACGAAGGGCGCCAGCCCTCGCGCTGGAATCTGTTTGCGCGCTTTGCGATCAAGCGCAACCAGGTACTGGTGACGGTGACCCCAGGGCAGGGCACCAGCAGCGTCACGCTGTTGTGCGAGCCCGATGCCGGCGCCTGGGTGGATCTGTTCGCGGTGGATGAGGGCAGCAACTATGAAAACGCCGAGGCGATCAATCGCGCGGTGGTGCGCCGGGTCGGCGAGCAGCGCCGCGACGAACAGGCTGCAGCCGAACAATCGGTGATCGAAAAGGAGCTGGCGGTGGCGCGCCTGAATCTGCTGCATGCGCAGGTGGAGCCGCATTTTCTCTACAACACGCTGGCCAGCGCGCAGGTGTTGGCGCGCACCGACCCGCCGCGCGCCGACATCATGATCGGCCATCTGATCCAGTACCTGCGCAGCTCGCTGCCCAGCGCCGACGGTGCCATCGCCACCCTGGGCGAAGAACTCGAACGCACCCAGGCCTATCTGGAAATCCTGCGCATCCGCATGGGCACGCGGTTGGCGCTGCAGGTGGAAGTGCCCTACGAACTGCGCACGTTGCAGCTGCCGTCGATGATGCTGCAGACCCTGGTGGAAAACGCGATCAAGCACGGGCTGGAAGCTAAGCCCGGCGGTGGCACGGTATGGATCCTGGCGCGTCGCCAGGACGACCAGGTCACCCTCACCGTGGCCGACGACGGCCAGGGCTTCAACAACCACAGCCACGGCACCGGCATCGGCCTGAAGAACCTGCGCGAGCGGCTGCAGCTGATCTACGGCGGCAAGGCGAGCTTTGCCATCGTGTCCAACTTCCCCAGTGGCGTGGCTGCCACTATCAGCTTGCCGCTGCCGGCGGTGTCATCGCCCGCATCCGCATCTACCGCCGCGGCGCCACCGCCGCTGCCCAGCACTGCCGCCGCACACACGCAGGTGCAGGCATGAGCGCGCTGCGTGCGGTGATCGCCGAAGACGAAGCGCTGCTGCGGCAGTCCCTGCTCGCGCTGCTGGCCGAGGTGTGCCCGCAGCTGCAGGTGGTGGCCGAATGCGAAGACGGCGCCAGCGCGCTGGACACCATCGCCACCCAGCAACCGGATGTGGTGTTCCTGGACATCCGCATGCCCGGGCTCACCGGAATCGAGGTGGCACGCGCGATGCGTGAGGTCAGCCCGCGCACCCAGGTGGTGTTTGTCACCGCCTACGACCAGTACGCCATCGATGCGTTCGAGCAGGGCGCGGTGGACTACCTGCTCAAACCGATCAACCGCGAGCGGCTGCAGGCCACCTGGCAGCGCGTGCAACAACGCGCCGCCGCCGGCCAGCCCGATGGCGCCATGCTGGAATCGCTGCTGCAGCGCCTAGCCGCACGCCCGGCCGCGGCCAGTGCGCCACCGCCACTGGCCTGGCTCACTGCCAGCAGCGGCCGCGAAACGCGGCTGATCGCCCTGGATGAGGTGGCCTATTTCCAGGCCGACCAGAAATACACCACGGTGATGACCGCCGCCGGCGAGGCGATCTTGCGCACGCCGCTGCGCGAGTTGCTCGACGTGCTTGACCCGCACGTGTTCAAGCAGATCCACCGCTCCACCATCGTCAACATGAAAGCCGTGGCCTCGGTGGTGCGCGACGACAGCGGCAAGGGCCGCCTGGCGCTCCGCGGCCGCAGCGAAACGCTCACCGTGAGCCAGCCCTTCATGAGCCTGTTTCGCGGCATGTGAGCTCCGCACCCCGTCTTCCGCCGTACCGCATCGACTGAAAGGATTGCCGCCATGCGCTTGCTCGCTTCCCTGGTGTATTGCCTGCTGGCCCTGGCCGGCTGCCACGAACGTAACGGCACCACGTCCATTACCCGCGCCACCAGCGAGGGCCGCGATGTGCTCTTCAGCAAGACCCTGGCCACCGCCACCGAATTGAGCATGCATTGCCTGGCCAGCAGCAGCGGGCAATGCCATTACCTGGTGTACGTGGAGCAGTGCGCCGGCCCAGCGGCGGGCGCCGGCAAGGCTGCGGCCTGCGCCCGGCAGACGCTGGACCGCTTCACCCTGGCGCCGGGCCAGGAGCGCGCCGTACGCGGCGTGAGCGGGCAGGCGCACACCTGTGTGGACATCAGCGCCCCCGGGGCGGATTGCCACGGCTGATGGTGCTGCCGATGTGCCACGCGCGCGCTGCAGCGGTTGCCCTGAGCAGCCCTGCCACTGCGAAACCATCGGCAGCAATGCGGCAGCGCGTTACGCACGCCTGCTGAATACGCACTGACGGCAAGCGGCCGCATCTGCGAGAATTGCCGGCTTGTTGCCGTTGCACGGCGTCTTACTGCCAGGCCTGTCATGTCCGAACACTCGTTGCGCCGCGATGTCGGCCCCTTCGCCCTCATGCTCACCGGGCTCGGCTCGATCATCGGCTCCGGCTGGTTGTTCGGCGCCTGGCGCGCTGCCGGCCTGGCCGGCCCCGGCGCGATCTGGGCCTGGATCCTGGGCGCGGCCATCATCACCACCATCGCGCTGTCGTATGCCGAACTCGGTGCCATGTTCCCAGAGTCTGGCGGCATGGTGCGCTACAGCCACTACTCGCACGGCTCGCTGGTGGGCTTCATCGCCGGCTGGGCGAACTGGATCGCCATCGTCTCCGTGATCCCGGTCGAGGCCGAGGCATCCGTGCAATACATGGCCTCCTGGCCGTGGCCCTGGGCGCAAAGCCTGTACGTGCAGGCGCCCGGCGGGGCAGGCGAGTTGTCGGTGCCGGGGCTGCTGATTTCGGCGGTGCTGGTGCTGGTGTATTTCCTGCTCAACTTCTGGAGCGTGAAGCTGTTCGCGCGCTCCAACACCTTGATCACCGTGTTCAAGCTGGTGGTGCCGGCAGCGACCGGCGTGGCGCTGATCGCCAGCGGTTTCCATAGCGAAAACTTCAGCGTGGGCATCCACGGCGATGCGCATGTGATCGACCTGGCCGCCGTGCTCACCGCGGTGGCGACCGCCGGCATCGTGTTCAGCTTCAATGGCTTCCAGAGCCCGGTGAATCTGGCTGGCGAAGCGCGCAACCCGGGGCGCAGCATTCCGTTCGCGGTGCTGGGCTCGATCGCGCTGGCCACGGTGGTGTACCTGATCCTGCAGGTGGCCTACATCGGCGCGGTGCCGCCGGAGTTGCTGGCCAAGGCCGGCTGGCACGGCATCGATTTCCGTTCGCCGTTTGCCGAGCTGGCCATCATCGTCAACCTGCACTGGCTGGCAATGCTGCTGTACATCGATGCGTTCGTGAGCCCCAGCGGCACCGGCATCACCTACACCGCCACCACCGCGCGCATGGTCTACGGCATGGAAAAGAACGGCACCTTGCCGGCCGCGCTGGGCAAGCTGCACCCGGTGTGGGGCGTGCCGCGCATGGCGATGTTCTTCAACCTGGCGGTGTCCTACCTGTTCCTGTTCTTCTTCCGCGGCTGGGGCACGCTGGCGGCGGTGATTTCGGTGGCGACGATCATTTCCTACCTCACCGGGCCGATCAGCGCGATGGCGCTGCGCCGCCACGCACCGGACATGCACCGCCCGCTGCGCATCGCCTTCCTGCCGATCCTGGCTGGCGTGGCGTTCGTGATGGCCACCGAGCTGCTGTACTGGGCGCGCTGGCCGCTGACCGGCGAGATCATCCTGCTGATGGTGGTGGCGCTGCCGGTGTACTGCTACTACCAGGCCAAGCAGGGCTGGCCGGACCTGCGCCGCAACCTCAAGGGCGCGGCGTGGATGGTGTGCTATCTGCCGATCGTGGCACTGCTGTCCTGGGCCGGCAGTACCGATTTCGGCGGCCATGGCTACCTGAGCTACGGCACCGACCTGGCGGTGGTCGCCGCAGTGGGGCTGGTGTTCTACATCTGGGGCGTGCGCAGCGGCTGGCGCACCCCGTCGGTGGAGCAGGCGGTAGCGCGCGCCTGAGGGGCAGTGCCGCGGTGCACCCGTGCGGTGATGCGCATGCGGTTGCACGCTGAATGGAGAAACGCAAAAGGCCAGTGCACGTGCACTGGCCTTTTGTTTTGAAGGGGGTGTTGCGTGAGCGTGTGGTGCGGTGTCTTTCGTGCAACGCAGGTGGGCGTTGCACTCACGCGGCGCGCCTCAGGCGTTGACCACCAGCCGTGGCGCGCCATCGAACCGGTCCAGGTCGCGTAGCAGTTCGGTATAGCGGCGCAGGCGGCCCATTTCGCGCATGTTGACGATGTCTTCGTGGCGCAGCTCGCGCTTGGAGGTCACTTCCTGCTTGTAGCGCAGCACTTCCGGGTAGCGGCGCGCCATGTCCAGCGCATCGGCCACGCATTCCACGGTGTCGGCATCGGGGGTGACGCGCGCGCGGGAGTTGAAGGCGCGCAGCCAGCGCTCGAAACCGGCGCTGTGGTCGAACAGGTCGGCGATGTACCACATCACGAACAGGATCGACGCCCACGAGGTGAAGATGATCACGATGCGGCTGAAGGTGAGGTGGTAATCGTTCTGCCAGAGCTGGTGGGTGATCACGCCCAGCAGGATCAGCGAAACCGTCTGCCAGCCGATGATCGAGGCGATCACCCACTGTTTCTTTGCCACGCTGAGCAGGTCGACCTCTTCGTCGAGTTGCGCGTCGGTCTTGTCACGCCAGTGCGCAACCTGCTCGTCGAACGGGAGTCGGTGGAGTGCGTTGTCCTGCAGCAGCAGGCCCAAACCTTTGAACAATGCGATCATGACGAGCTCCTGACGGATGGCTGGTACGAGCGACTTGCGACTGGCAGGTGCCAGATGCCCTAGTTCTAGCACTTTCACGCGGCTTGGCAATGGCTGAGCCCTGCACCGGCCGGGCCGTCCTGCGTCATCGCGCACAAAACGCCTGATTTACGGCGGTTTAGTGCGGCGCGGCACGGGTGGCGCCTGCCGTCGTGCTGCACTGCACACTGCGCAGGAATGCCTGGCCGGTTCCGACTCTGCCGTGGCAGAAGTACAGGATGCGTGAGCGGCAGCCATCGCGACATGGTCTTGCAGGGAAGCCGCGTATCATTGCGCGCATGTCTGCCGTCCTGCGTACGCTCACCGCCCCCGCCGCTGCACAGATCCGTCGCTGGGTGCTGGATGCCTTCCCGCGTGGCCAGAGCAGCATCGAATACGATCAGCCACTGGGCGACGCCGGGCTGTTCGGCCCCGACAGCGTCACCTGGCGCATCCATGCGGAATTCCCCGGCATGCTCGCCGGGGGGCTATGCGCGCTGATGTTGCAACTGCTGCACCCGCGCGCGCTGGCCGGGGTCTACGACCACTCCAACTTCCGTGCGGATCTGGTCGGCCGGCTGCGCCGCACCACCAATTTTGTTGCCGGCACCACCTATGCCCCGCAGGCCGAGGCCGAGCGGTTGATCGCGCGCGTCCGCGCCATCCACAGCCACATCGTGGGCCACACCGCCGACGGCGTGGCGTACCGCGCCGACGATCCGGCGCTGCTGACCTGGGTGCACGTGACCGAAGCCTACGGCTTCCTGCAGGGCTGCCGCCGCTATTGCCGCGACGTGCCGGCGCACATCGCCGACCGCTACTACGACGAAGCGCGCCGTGTGGCCGAAGGCCTGGGCGCCACCGATGTACCCGCCAGCGAAGCGCAGGTGGCGGCGTACTTCGCCCAGGTGCGCGGCGAGCTACGCATGGACGCGCGCTCGCGCGAGGTGCTGGAGGTGCTGACCAGCATCCAGCTGCCGGTGCCGGCAGCGCGTTTGTCGCGCGGGGTATTCCTGGGCGCCGGCAACGCCCTGCTGCCGGACTGGGCCAGCGACATGCTGCAGCTGAGCAGCATACAGCGCCGCCAGGCCGGCGCCTCGGCGCGTCTATTGCGCCGGCTGTCGCCGCTGTTCCGGACCGCGCTGCGCGACGGCCTGTCTGCGCGAGCCTGCCGCCGCATGCAGCTGCCGTCTGCGGTGTTGTTGCAGTGGCCCGATGACGCTGTGGCGGTCGCATAGACGCAGGCGCGTCGTATCACGTTTCATCGTCACGGACTTTCGCGCCGGCGCGCATCCATACGAACGCGCCTCCCGTAGGAGCGCGCTCGCGCGCGATGGGCCTTACCGATCACACGCCGGCCGTTCACTTCTGTGCAGGCACCGGGCGAGCACTGCGTAGGCCTGCAAGGCTGCTTGCCGCGATGGCGTACGCACGCCTTGTTACGTCAGCTTTAAAGCCCTGGACTTCGCTGTGCGTCGCAATCGCAGCGGCATTGCGAACAATCTGCTATTGCACGGCATCACGGTACGCAGGCTTTGCAGTTGCAGCGGAGTGGCTGCGCGGGTGTTCTCAACGGTTTAGGCGTTCTCGGTAACGCCCATCGCGCGCGAGCGCGCTCCTACGGGTGAGGCGCGCTGGTGAAGTCCGGCGGTGAAAGCGTGAGGTGGCGCTGCGTAAGCAGGCTTTGCAGTTGCAGCGTAGTAGCTGCGCGGGTGTTCTCAACGGTTTAGGCGTTCTCGATAACGCCCCATCGCGCGCGAGCGCGCTCCTACATGTAAGGCGCGCTGGCGACGTCTGGCGGTGAAAGCGTGCGGTAGGGCGGCGTGAATGACGGTAAGCAGGCTTTGCAGTTGCGGCGCAGTTTGTTCTCAACTGCTTACGCGTTGTCGGTAATGCCCATCGCGCGCGAGCGCGCTCCTACGGGTGGGGCGCGCTGGTGAAGTCTGGCGGTGAGAGCCTACGATGGGTTGGCGCGCACGGGCGCAACGCGCTTACCAGATTTTGACGCGCTGCTCCGGCGCCAGATACAGCTGCTGGCCCTGGGTCACTTCGAAGGCCGGGTACCAGGCGTCGAGGTTGCGCACGGTCTGCGCGCGGAAGCGCCCGGGTGCGTGCACGTCGGTGAGCACTGCGTTGCGCAGTGCCTCGTCGCGGTACTTGCCGCGCCAGGCCTGTGCAAAGCCCAGGAAGAAGCGCTGGTCTGGTGTGAACCCGTCCAGTGTCTGCGGTTGCCTGCCCTGCAACGACAGCTGATACGCGTCGTAGGCGGTGGCCAGGCCGGCCACGTCGGCGATGTTCTCGCCCAGGGTGAGCTTGCCGTTGACCGACAGATCCTCGAATGGTTTGTAGCTGCCGAACTGTGCGGCCAGCGCGTCGCTGGCGGTCTCGAACTTCTTCAGGTCCTGCGGCGTCCACCAGTTGTGCAGCTCGCCATGTTCATCGAACAGCGCGCCCATATTGTCGAAGCTGTGGCTGATTTCATGGCCGATCACCGCGCCGATCGCGCCGTAATTCACCGCATCGTCGGCGGCCGGGTCGAAGAACGGCGGCTGCAGGATCGCGGCCGGGAAGATCAGGCGGTTTTCCAGCGGCACATTCAGCGCGTTGACCTCCTGCGGCAGCATGTACCACTCGCCGTGATCCACCGGCTTGCCCAGCTTGGCCAGGTTGCGGCGGTACTCGAACAGCTCGGCACGTTCGACATTGCCCACCGCATCATCGCGCCGTACCTCGAGCGCGCTGTAGTCGCGCCAGGTGTCCGGGTAGCCCACGGCCACGGTGAGCCCGGCGATCTTGGCCTTGGCGTGCTGCTTGGTCTGCGGGCTCATCCACGCCAGCGCGTCGATGCGCTTGCCGAAGGCGGCAATGATGTTCTTGGCCATCGCTTCGGCGCGCGTCTTGGTCTGCGCACTGACGTATTTCTGCACGTAGCGCTTGCCCACCGCTTCGCCTAACGCGGCGTTGGTGGCGTCGATGCCACGCTTCCAGCGCTGGCGCTGCTGCGGGGTGCCTTCCAGGGTGGTGCCATAGAAGCCGAAGCGCGCGTCGGCAAACGGCTTGGACAGGTACGGCGCAGCGCGGTCGAGCGCGCGGAAGCTCAGGTAGTCCTTCCAGGTCTGCAGCGGCTGCGACTGCACCAGCGCCGACAGTCCGGTCACCGCCTGCGGCTGCCAGACGATGAAGTCGCGCTGCGCCTTCAACCCGGCGGCTTCGAAAAATGCGCCCCAGTCCAGGCCGGGTGCCTTGCGCGCAAAGTCGGCCTGGGCCCAGGCATTGGCGCCGTCCTGCACGTTGTTGGTTTGCTCGGCACTGGCATGCACGCGTGCGATGGCGGTTTCCAGCGCCAGGATGCGCTCGGCCTTGGGCGCGGCATCGGCAATGCCGGCAAGTTCGAGCAGGTTGACGATGTAGGCGCAGTACGCCTCGCGCATCTGCGCCATGCGCCCGCCATCCAGATAGAAGCTGCGCTCGGGCATGCCCAGGCCGCCTTGCACCAGGTACGGCACATACCGCTGCGGATGATGCAGGTCTTGCGACACCCAGAGGCCGAACAGGCGGTCGGTGTAGAAATCGGTGGAATTAAGCAGGTCCACATCGGCGCGCAGTTGCCCGCCAAGGGTGCGCGCCAAGGCTTGCTTGTCCTCGAGTTGCGCGATGGCATCCAAGGCCGGTTGCACCGGGCTCACGCCCTTGGCCTCGATGCCGGCCTCGTCCATGTAGGCGGCGTAGTAGTCGCCAATCTGCTTGTCTTCGCCGGTGACGCGGTCGTTGGCGGCGTCGCCTTCGATGATGTCGCGGCTGTGCTGCTCGGTCTTCACGGTGATGCTGGTGAAGCTGTTGAAGCTGGAGCGGTCTTCCGGAATCTGCGTGGTCTTGACCCAGGTGCCGTTGGCGTAGCCGAAGAAGTCGTCGCCCGGCGCCACGCTGCGGTCCATGCCGGCCACATCGAAACCGAAGTCGCCCAGTTGCGGAGTGCTGGGCGCCGCCTTGCTGGCATTGTTCGCCGCCGAGGTGCCGCCATCGTGGTGGCAGGCGGTAGTGACCAGCAGCGTGGCCATGGTGGCGGCGATCAGGACAGGGCGGTGCAAAGAGACCATGCGGTGCAACTCGAAACCGGAACAGACTTCGCAGTGTAGGTCTCTGGCGCAGTCGCGTCCTGGCTCTGGCGGGTGGTTCGCGTGAGGACGGGTCTTGCGGACACGCCTGGTTCAGCGCCGCCGTTGATACCAGAAGCCCAGCGCGTCGCGGGTCTGCAACATGCGCCGCCCGCGCCACAGGAACCGCAACAGCAAGCCCACATGCTCGCGCTTGGAAAAACTGCGCAGCTTGCGATCGGAGGTGTGCACGGTCTGGCGCAGGATCACAAAACGCCCGCAGCGCGCCAGGCTGCGGCTGAGCGCGACATCTTCGCCGGCGTAGTAGCGCGTATCGAAGCCGCCGGCGCTGGCGAATGCCGCGCGGGTACAGAACAAAAAGCAGCCTGGCGCAATGCCGCTGAGCCGGAAGATCCAGCCGAACACGGCCTGGGCCATGCGCTCCACCCACACGCGCTTGCCATGCAGATGTACGCGCGCGCCACCGCCCACCGCACCGGCATCCAGTGCCGCAAGCGCGGCGGCCATCACCTGCGGATTCACCTGGGTATCGGCATCCAGAAACAGCAGGCGATCACCTTGGGCGGCCTGGGCGCCGGCATTGCGGGTGGCGGCGATGTGCCGCAACTCCACCTCGATCACGCTAGCGCCGTTGGCACGCGCGATCGCCGCGGTGTCGTCGCTGCAGGCATCGGCCACCACGATGGCTTCGTAGTCCAGTTGCATGGCCTGCGCGCAGGCATGCAGGCACTGCAGCGTCTGCCCGATCAACGCGGCCTCGTCATGGGCGGGAATCACGCAGGAGAGCATTGCAGTTGCACTCGGTGGCCTAAGGACCCGCGCAGTGTGCAGGGGATGCGCGGGCCATGGCGTGAGCTGACGCGTCCGCAGCGTCTGCGGACGCGTGGTGTGGCTCAGCGGTTGACCGCGCCCATCATCGCTTCGGGATAGCGGGTGCCTGCCGCTGCCTGGGGCGGAAAGATCGCATCGATGCGGGCGAGCTCGTCCGGCATCAGCGCCACGTCCAATGCGGCGATGTTTTCTTCCAGATAGGCCAACCGCTTGGTGCCCGGGATCGGCACCAGGTCCTGGCCCTGCGCCAGCACCCAGGCCAATGCCAGCTGCCCGGGCGTGACGCCCTTGTCGGTCGCGATCGCCTTGACCTGTTCCACCAGCTGCAGATTGCGGGTGAAGTTCTCGCCCTGGAAACGCGGCGAATGGCGGCGATAGTCGTCGGCATCGAAGTCGTCCGGCGAAGCGAACGCGCCGGTCAGGAAGCCGCGCCCCAGCGGCGAATACGGCACGAAGCCGATCCCCAGCTCGCGCACGGTGGCGAACACGCCGTTGTCTTCGGGCTCGCGCGACCACAGCGAATATTCGGTCTGCACGGCGGTGATCGGGTGCACCGCGTGCGCGCGGCGGATGGTGTCGGCGGCGGCTTCGGACAGACCCAGGAAGCGCACCTTGCCCTGCTCGACCAGGCGCGCCATGGCGCCCACGGTGTCTTCGATCGGCACGTTCGGGTCCACGCGATGCTGGTAGTACAGATCGATGTGCTCCACGCCCAGGCGGCGCAGGCTGGCCTCGCACGCGCTCTGCACGTAGGCCGGGCTGCCGTCGATGCCACGCACGGATGGGTCGTTGGGATCGAGCTTGATGCCGAACTTGGTGGCCAGGAACACTTCATGCCGGCGCGAGGCAATGGCTTTGCCGACCAGCACTTCGTTGGTGTGCGGGCCGTACATATCGGCGGTATCGAGCAGGCTGATGCCGCGGTCGAGTGCGCGGTGGATCACTGCGATCGAGCCGGCCTCGTCGTTGCGATCGCCATAAAAGGCGCTCATGCCCATGCAGCCGAGGCCCAGGGCGGAAACGGTTGGGCCGGAACGGCCAAGCGAGCGGGTGTGCATGGTTGGGGAAACTCCGTGCAGGGGTGAGAGGGCGGCAGGATCGCGCGCGGGGTGTTAGTGCGGCGTGGCCCGTTGATCGGGCGTGCCCAACGTGGACATCGGACGCGGGTGTCAATCAGGTGCGTGTGGTGAATGTAGGTGACAGCTGCACTGCATGCGCGCGCGCTGAGCCCTTGGTGTTGCGGTTGTGGAGGCGTGTTGCGCGATCACTGTGGCAGAGGTCGAACGGCAGTGTGCGGTGGCGACGTTTCGCGAGCGAAGTGCATCAAGTCCGCAATGACCGCGACGTACGCACAGCGCCATCGGTCTACAGCGACACCCTGCATTTCTCGTTTGCGTGCCATTGACTGCTGCGGCGCACGTGCACAACAACTGCAAACGCTCCGCCTGCAGGCCGGCTACCGCGCGACGCGCGACCACCCGCACTTACAACGTCACAACCTGCGTGCAGCGCCACAATCAACGCCGCAACGGACTACGCGCAAGGCCAGGCATGCACACAGCACATGCCTGGCCCTGCACTGGATCAGCCCTT
Source organism: Xanthomonas sp. NCPPB 2922 (assembly GCF_041520885.1). Taxonomy (NCBI): domain Bacteria; kingdom Pseudomonadati; phylum Pseudomonadota; class Gammaproteobacteria; order Lysobacterales; family Lysobacteraceae; genus Xanthomonas; species Xanthomonas sp. NCPPB 2922. The sequence goes on from NZ_JBGOFY010000002.1 coordinate 184,592, forward strand.
GAGCTTGGCGGCGATTTCAGCCACCCGCTTGCCGAGCAACTTGGCGGTTTCCAGATCGCCGCTGCGCGGTGCTTCCTCCGGCTATGCATCCGAGGGCGAGATGGCCAGTGCGCCACCCCAGCCGGCGGTCCAGTTGATGTCCTGCGGGCCGTGCGCCTTGGTGTTGGACGGCGGCAGGCCGGTGCCGACCCAGACCTGGCCATGCTGCTGCGACAGAGTCCAGAAGTACTGGATGGTGGCGTACTTGTCGCCGTTCACCGAGGCCGAGTTGGTGAAGCCGGCGGCGACCTTGTCCTTCCACGCCTGCGTGAACCACGGCTTGGAACTGACATCGGCGAACTTCTTGAACTGCCAGGCCGGCCCGCCCATGTAGGTGGGGCTGCCGTAGATGATGGCATCGGCCGCGCCGATCGCTTCCCAGGCCTCGTCGGGCAGGTTGCCGTCCTGGTCGATGCGGTACAGCGTGGCCTCGCCAACGCTGGCGGCACCGGCGTGCACGGCCTCGGCCTGCTTGACGGTATGGCCGTAGCCACTGAAATAGACGATGGCGATCTTGGTCATGTGCACTCCTGGGGTGAGGGAAGCCCCCATGGAAGCACGCGCCAGCGTGCAGATTAATGACCGCGGGCGGGACGAACTGTTGCCGAGGCCGCCAGGCCCGGGGCCGGCGCGCCGATGTGTTCCACCAGGTAATCGATGAAGCTGCGCACTTTTGGCGCCAGGTGGCTGCGGCTGGTGTACACCGCATAGATGCCGATGTCGGCCAGGTGGTAGTCGGGCAGGATGCGCACCAGACGGCCGGCGGCGATGTGCTCGTCGGCGAGGAAATCCGGCTGGATCACCACGCCCTGGCCGGCCACCGCCGCCGCGCTCAGCACGTGGCCGTTGTTGGCGCGCAGGCCGCCGCGCAGGCGTACGTCGATATCGCCGTCGGGCCCGTGAAAGCGCACGTCGTCGCCGGTGGGCGCGTAGTGGTAGAGCAGGCATTCGTGGCCGGCCAGATCGGCCGGATGCTGCGGGGTGCCCGCGCGTGCCAGATAGGCCGGGGCTGCGCAGGGCACCAGCCGCACCGTGCCCAGCTGCCGGGCAATCAGGGTGGGCGCGGGCTGGCGGGTGATGCGCAGCGCGACATCGAAGCCTTCTTCGACCATGTCCACCAGGCGGTCGGACAGCGACAGGTCCAGTTCCACCTGTGGGAAACGCGCGCGGAAGCCGGGCAACAAGGCGGCCAACTGCACGATGCCGAAACTCACCGGCGCGTTGACCCGCAGCAGCCCGGACGGCGCCAGCGCCTGCGCGCCCACCGTGGCTTCCAGGTCGTCCAGGTCGGCCAACAGCTGCAGGCAGCGCTGGTAATAGGCGGTGCCGGCACTGGTCAGGCTGACCCGCCGGGTGGTGCGGTTGAGCAGGCGGGTGCCCAGCCGTTGTTCCAGCGCGGCCACCTGCCGGGTGATGTTGGCGGTGGAGCGGTCCAGTGCATCGGCGGCGGCGCTGAAACCGCTGCGCTCAGCCACCGCCACGAACACGCGCATTGCATCCAGGGTATCCATTGGCGGTCGATTGTTGCCGTAATCGCAATAATTTATCCGAATTGGCGCGGTTTATCCGATTTTTGCACGGCATACCCTGTGTACCTTGGCTGCCATACCGGCGCCGCCCCGGAGTTCGCCCATGTCCGTCCTGCCCTCGCTGTACATTTCGCATGGCTCGCCCATGACCGCGCTGCGGCCGGGCGAGCTGGGGACGCAACTGGCCACGCTGGCGCAGGGCCTGCCGCGCCCACGCGCGATCGTGGTGGCCAGCGCGCACTGGTTGGCACGGCGGCCGCTGGTGGGTGCTGCCTCCAAGCCCGTCACCATTCACGATTTCGGCGGTTTCCCGCCGCCGTTGTACGAGATCGAGTATCCGGCTCCGGGTGCCCCGGCGTTGGCGCAGCAGGTGACGCGCCTGCTGGAACTGGCTGGCCTGCATCCGCAGCAGGACCCGCACCGCGGCCTCGACCATGGCATCTGGGTGCCGCTGCGCATGCTCTACCCGCAGGCCGACATCCCGGTGGTGCCGCTGTCGATCCAGCCGGAACTGGGCCCGGCCCACCAGTTTGCGGTGGGCCGCGCACTGGCGCCGCTGCGCGCGGAAGGCGTGCTGGTGATCGGCTCGGGCAGCATCACCCACAACCTGCACGACCTGCATCAGGGCTATAGCGCCGAGCGCGAGGCACCGTATGTGCGCCCGTTCATCGACTGGACCGAGCGCAGATTGGCCGACGACGACGTACCCGCGTTGCTCGATTACCGGCGCCAGGCACCGCATGCCGCGCGCGCGCATCCCACCGACGAGCATCTGTTGCCGTTGTACGTGGCCATGGGCGCGGCCGGTGGCGACCGGCTCGGTGCGCAGCGGATCGACGCCGGCATCGATCAGGGCCTGATCGGCATGGATATCTACCGCTTCGATGGTGCGCCGGCGGTGGACCAACCGGTGGCTGCGTAATCGGGCGTGCGGGGTTGCTGTGCGTGAGATCGACTCAGTGGTTGGATGGCTGCCGCATGGCCATCGTTACCAAGCGCTGCGCCGCGCTGCGTGAGCGGCGGGCTCCACGCAGGGCCGCATCACGGTGGTGCCGCATGAGGTGAACAGGCGCGGCGCGCTGCATGGCGCGCCAGCCCTGAAGGGTTCACCGGCTCAGAGCGCCAGTCTCACGGAGTGAGACGCAAACCGGCATGCTGTCTGGGTGAAACTCCTCGACAAGCTCGCTGTCCTCGCCGACGCCGCCAAGTACGACGCGTCCTGCGCCTCCAGTGGCGCCAACAAGCGCAATTCGCTCGGCACCGGGGGCATCGGCAGTACCGAGGGCATGGGCATCTGCCACTCGTACACGCCCGACGGCCGCTGCGTGTCGCTGCTGAAGATCCTGCTCACCAACTTCTGCGTGTTCGATTGCGCGTACTGCGTCAACCGGGTGTCCAGCAACGTGCGCCGCGCGCGCTTCACGCCAGAAGAAGTGGTGACGCTCACGCTGGATTTCTACAAGCGCAATTACATCGAAGGCCTGTTCCTGTCCAGTGGCATCATCCGCAATTCCGACTACACCATGGAGCAGTTGGTGGAAGTGGCGCGGCAGTTGCGCGAGGAGCATCACTTCGCTGGCTACATCCACCTCAAGACCATCCCCGATGCGTCGCCGGAATTGCTGGCTGCCGCCGGCCGCTACGCCGATCGTCTGAGCATCAATATCGAATTGCCGACCGAGCAGGGACTGACCCAGCTGGCGCCGGAAAAGAGCGTGGGCGGCATCCGCGCGGCGATGGGCGAGCTGCGCTGGCGCATCGAAGAAAACCAGCTGGAGCGCAAGGCCGAGAAAGTGCGCCGCGCCAAGCCGCCCAGGTTTGCGCCGGCCGGGCAGAGCACGCAGATGATCGTCGGTGCCGACGGTGCCAACGATCGCAGCATCCTGGACACCAGCCACAATCTTTACGGCAATTACCGGATGCGCCGGGTGTATTACTCGGCCTTCAGCCCGATCCCGGATGCCTCCTCCAAGCTGCCGCTGCAGGCACCGCCGCTGCAACGCGAGCATCGGCTGTATCAGGCCGATTGGTTGCTGCGTTTCTACGAATTCAGCGTGGAAGAAATCGCGCCGTCGCAGTCCAGCGGCATGCTGGATCTGGACGTTGACCCGAAGCTGGCCTGGGCGCTGCGCAATCCGGAGCGGTTTCCTGTGGACTTGAATCAGGCGCCGCGCGAAATGTTGTTGCGGGTGCCTGGCCTGGGGACCCGCAACGTGGAGCGGTTGTTGTTGTCGCGGCGGCATGCGCGGTTGCGGGTGGGCGATCTGGCGCGGTTGCGGGTGCCGATGAAGAAGCTGCTGCCGTTTGTGAGTGTGCTGGATCATCATCCGCGGCAGCGGTTGGATGACCCGGCGCGGTTGCGGGCGCAGTTGGCGCCTGCGCCGCGGCAGGCAAGTTTGTTCGATTGACGCCTGTGCCTTCTCCCGTCGGGAGAAGGTGCCCGAAGGGCGGATGAGGGTACGGCCGCACGCATGACTTGGAAGTTCTTGATTGCTTCTACGAATCCCCAATTCCCACCACCGAATCCCTGCGCCAAGAGCTTCCACGCCTTGCGGCGCGGGTTACTTTTGTCTTGGCAAAAGTAACCAAAACCGCTGTCGCCTGACGCGATCCGGCGCGATACAGCCGCACCGGTGCCCTGCGCTCCTCCCCATACGCGGCACGGCGCCCAAACTCGCTGCGCTCAAACAGGGCGCCTCTTCGGCCACGTATGGCTGCGGTGCTCGGCTCGCTCTAAGGCGACTTGGTGCAGCAAAATCAACTGCGACAAGCGAGCAGCAATAACCGCAAAAGCCCGCGAAAAATCGCAACAACGCAACGAGAGTGCCGCCAGTAGAGCGATGGCGAGATCGGAAATCTTGAGGTCAGGTGCAAGCGATGTTTAGCGCTGAAGTTGAGCCAGGTTGGAGTCTTGATGCATGGCGTGCGTTGGCGCGGGCGGGGTGGTGTGCGCAGGTGGGGCCGGATGCGGTGGATTGGAATGGGGGCGCGCAGGGTGGGTTGTTGATGGGGCAGGGGGTGCTGGATTTGCCGGCGGTGGTGGCGGGGCCGCGGGTGTCTGCGGAGTTTCTGCAGCTGGCGTCGGCGGTGTTGTGCCATCGCGATGTGCAGCGGCATGCGGTGCTGTACCGGTTGTTGTGGCGGATTGCGTCCGGTGAGCGGGCGTTGCTGGAGCGGGCCACCGATGTGGATGTGCATCGGGTGATGCAGTGGCAGAAGGCCGTGCAGCGCGATTCGCACAAGATGAAGGCCTTTGTGCGCTTCCGGCGCTTGCCGGGTGAGGAGGAAGAGTTCGTGGCCTGGTTCGAGCCCGAACACTGGATCCTGGACCGGGTGGCGCCGTTCTTTGCGCGGCGGTTTGCCGGCATGCGTTGGGCGATTCTTACGCCGTACCGCAGCGTGCGCTGGGATGGCGAAGCGTTGACGTTTGGCGAGGGCGCGGCGCGCAACCAGGTGCCCGCCGACGATGCGCAGGAAACACTGTGGCGTACTTACTACGCGCACATCTTCAATCCGGCGCGGCTCAATCCCACCATGATGCGGCAGGAAATGCCGCAGAAATACTGGAAGAACCTGCCCGAGGCCACGCTGCTGCCGGAACTGATCCGCGAGGCCGGCGTGCGTGTGCGCGAGATGGCCGAACGCGCGCCCGAGCCGGTGCGGCGACGGGTACCCGCAGCGCCTGCGGCGCTACCAGCCGTGGCTGCGCAGAGTCTTGCGCAGCTGCGCGTGGCCGCGCGCGATTGCCGGCGCTGCGACCTATGGCAGCCGGCAACACAGACGGTGTTCGGCGAAGGGCCGGACGACGCGGCGGTGATGGTGATCGGCGAGCAGCCGGGCGACGAAGAGGATCTGAGCGGGCGGCCGTTTGTGGGCCCGGCCGGGCGCTTGTTCAATCAGGCGCTCGGCGAGCTGGGGATCGATCGGCAGCGTTTCTATGTCACCAATGCGGTGAAGCATTTCCGTTTCGAGCAACGCGGCAAGCGCCGCTTGCATCGCAATCCCGAACGCAGCCATGTGCAGGCGTGCAATGGCTGGTTACAGGCCGAGCGTGCGCAGTTGCGGCCCGCACAGATTGTGTGCCTGGGCGCGACGGCGGCGCAGGCGGTACTGGGGCCGGGCTTTCGCTTGATGCAGGAGCGCGGGCAATGGCAGCGCCTGGACGATGGCACGCCGGTGCTGGCCACGGTGCATCCATCCTGGGTCTTGCGTCAGGGCACGCCGTCGGCGCGCGACGCCGGCTACCGCGGATTTGTCGCGGATCTGGGCCAGCTGTTGCAGGCACCGCCAGCGTAATTGCCGGTGTCGGTGCAAAAAAATGCGCGTGCAAACGCACGCGCACGGTGTCGCGGTTCGAACGACACCAAGGGAACGGCGTGAATACCGGCCGTTCCGTCACCGCCGCTTCGCGGTGATGTCGCAGCCCGCGAGAGCCGCACCTGGAGCGACTGGATCGTCACAACGGTGCCGCATGGCGCAAGGCCTGCACAGGCGTAGGAGCGCCCCAGCACGCAATCAGGCATCCCAGTGACGCGTCACGCGTGCCGGGGCGCTCCTACATGAAGCAGTGCAACGCGCTCTGAAAAACCGCCTGTGCGCGTGGTCGATCACCGCAGGCAAGCAGCGGTGATCAGCCGCACAGGCATGCCGATTACGGCATCAGCACTTTGTCGATCACGTGGATCACGCCATTGCTCTGCATGACGTCGGCCGTTGTGACGGTGGCGGTGTTGCCCTTGGCATCGGTCAGGGTGACCTTCTTGCCGTTGAGCTTTGCAGTGAGCGGTTCGCCCTGCACGGTGGTGAGCGTGGCGCTACCGCCGCCGGCCTTGATCTTGGCGATCAGCGAGGCGGCGTCCACCTTGCCGGCCACCACGTGGTAGGTCAGCACCTTGGTCAGCGTGGGCTTGGATTCGGGCTTGAGCAGCGTGTCCACGGTGCCGGCCGGCAATGCGGCAAACGCAGTATTGGTGGGCGCGAACACGGTGAACGGGCCCGGGCCCTTGAGCGTGTCGACCAGGCCGGCCGCCTTCACTGCGGCGACCAGGGTGGTGTGGTCCTTGGAATTGACGGCGTTGTCGACGATGTCCTTGGTGACCAGCATCGGTGCGCCACCCACCATGGGGTTGGAGGCGGCGTAGACCGGCGCAACGGCGCTGGACAGGGCAATGGCGGTGGCAATGGCAAGCGACTGTAATGAGGTCTTCATGAGGCATCGATCCTTTGAGTGAGCGATTACCTGGATGGCAATCGTAGACCTTGATACGCGGCAGGATGCAGCGCGGATGCATCACGCGGTCTAAGAGCAGCTATCAAAACGACTGCGCAGCCGCCAGGCGGGCGCGGCCGGTGCTCGGAATCGGCATGTACCCACGTACATTCCGGTTCCTCCGCGCCGTCCGCACCCACCTGACGGCTGCTCGCTACGTTTTGTTAGCCGCTCTAAATAGATCTGCACACTCGAGTCTTGTGGCGAGCGTTACCCTAGTAATGCAGACACTGTGCGGCGGCCGGTGCCTCAGCAAGCCGATGTGCGGCACTGCAACACATCGCCCGCTTCAGCAGGCGCGAGGTAGGAAATAAAACGTTTATCGCAACGTCGGTTTCGCCGGCCAGCACCCATCAGAAATGCAAGGGTTCGCAATTAGCGATATTTAAGTTGGTTGGCGAGCTTCTCGTTCATAATGAATATCGATAGTGAAATTGCCTGGGCGAAGTATTTTAAAATGACGTGAAGCCTGTGTAAATAACGATGAAGATTCAAGTGCCGGCAACGGGTTAATGGGAAGTGTGTCGTGTAATCTCGCTTCAATAGATCATCGTCGTTATGGATGGGTAGACGTAATGCTTAATTTAATTCAACGAAGCAGACGCGTCGTACCACACCCTCGTCATTTGGATGGATAACCGGGAAGGGCTGCAGCACATGAAGAGTGTAAAATCGGGATTCAATCGGCTCACCCTCGTCACCTGCGTGATCGCAAGTACATTGGCGCTGCTCGGCACCGCGCAGGCAGCTGCTGCTCCCGAGCCATCGGTGGAGGCCGCTGGTACAGCTAGCGACATCTATCAGCCTGGTCAGCAGTGGGTCGTTCCGGGCGAGTGGCAGTTCACAATCAATTCTGCGCGCACTGCCAAGGTGAGGATTGTGGATGCAGGCGGTGGGTCGTGGGTGCCAACATATGTTCTGTTGTTGCGTTATAGCTACAAGAACATTGGATTCGACGACAGCGCCAACTTCAAGGGCAGTTCCTCGACTCTTGGGTTTTCAAAAGCCCATTTCGATGTAGTCGACGCGAACGACGCGAACAATGGCGGCGTCGGCAACTATCCCGTGCGGATCAAGCTTGTTGAAGATACGCAGGGTCAGAAGCTCGGGCAGCAGATGCTTGGAGCGCAGTGGCCCTATGCCTTCAAGAAGAAACCCAAGACGATCAAGGTGACGGTGGCTCACTACGATTCCGAGCTGAAACTGCACAAAGCGACCTTCATCGTCCCGGTCCAGGCCACTGCGCCGACGAAGCAGCGGCCGAGCAAGCACGCTCCCCACGCGTGACTCCCGCCGTGGCGTGAGTGTTTTGAGCGGGGTCAGCACGATGGCGCCGCTGGCCCTGCAGACCGCGCCTGCCGCCTGGCGGTGTGGTCGATCCACCTGGCGTCTTCAGGTCTCGTCATCGCCGTAGGCGATCACCACGTGACAGGCAACAAGGCCAGCATGGGCATGCCGTCTTACCGAACGCAGGTTGAGTCCGCTTTTGGCTGCCGCGTTGACAGATCGCCCTCGGGTGCGCCCACCTGTCGCCGCACCGCATGCATGTCGCGGACCGGGCGCACTTCGATACAGCCGGTGGCCGCCCAGGGGAAGGTGGCCGCGATGCGCAGCGCCTCGTCCATGTCGGCGGCCTCGATCAGGTTGAAGCCGCCCAGCACTTCCTTGGTTTCGGCAAACGGCCCATCGCTTACGCGGACCGCGCCGCCGCGCACACGCACGCTGCGTGCGGTGGTCGCCGGCTCCAGTTGTTGCGCCTGCAGCAGCTGGCCTTGCTGGTGCATGACATCGGCGTTGGCGAAGCAGTGCCGCATCATGCTGTCGGCCTCTCCATCCGGCAGCGTATCCAGCAAGGTGGCATCCAGATAGACCAGCAACAGAAACTGCATCGGCGCATCCTCGCAATCGTCTGCTGCCGAGTGTAGCCGGCGGGCCTTGCGCTGCGGCGGTTCCATCCCCGCGCGCAAACGCGGTATGTTCCGTCATCGGTGCCGTGTTGCGGTGCCACATGCCTTGCCGCGACGCGGCCGATTTTTTTCTGGGTTTTGCATGCATTCGATTGATGTCGTCCTCGCCATGTTGCTGGCGGTCGCGGCCAGCGGTTACCTGATCCGCATCCTGCCGTTCTCGTTGCCCTTGCCGTTGGTCCAGATCGCGCTCGGCGCGGTGGTCTCCGGTGTGTTCGATGCCGGACACGAGCTGGAACCGGAGTTGTTCTTCCTGCTGTTCCTGCCGCCGCTGCTGTTCCTGGATGGCTGGCGCATTCCCAAACAAGGCCTGTTCCGCGACAAGGCGGCCATCCTCGAACTGGCGCTGGGGCTGGTGGTGTTCACCGTGGTCGGGGCGGGCCTGCTGATCCACTGGCTGATCCCGGCGATGCCGCTGGCGGTGGCGTTCGCGCTGGCGGCGATCATCTCGCCGACCGACCCGGTGGCGGTGTCGTCGATCGCCTCCAAGGTGCAGATTCCCAAGCGGCTGATGCACATCCTGGAAGGCGAGTCGCTGCTCAACGACGCCTCCGGCCTGGTGTGTTTCCAGTTTGCGGTGGCTGCCGTGCTCACCGGCACCTTCTCGGTGGCGACCGCATCGCTGACCTTCCTGTGGGTGGCACTGGCCGGCCTGGGTCTGGGCGTGGCGACCACCTTCGGGCTGAGCCGCATCCAGGCCTGGATCTGGCGCCACTTCGGCGAAGAACCCGGTTCGGCGATCCTGGTCAACCTGCTGACACCCTTTGCCGCCTACCTGCTGGCCGAAGCCTTCCACGCCTCGGGCATCCTGGCGGCCGTGGCCGCCGGCATCACCATGAGCTACGTAGAAATGGCCGGCAACGCGCCGGGCAACATGCGCCTGCAGCGCTCGGCGGTGTGGGACACGGTGCAGTTCACCTTCAACGGCATCATCTTCGTGCTGCTGGGCGAGCAGCTGCCGGGCATCCTGGACGGTGCGGTGCGCAGCGTGCAGGAGGCCGGGCACCTCAATCCATGGTGGCTGGCGGTCTACGTGGCCACCATCAGCGCCAGCCTGATGGCACTGCGCTTTGTGTGGGTGTTCCTGTCGCTGCGTTGGAACCTCTTCAAGGCGCAGCGGCGTGGCGAGGCACATGTGAGCCCGCCATGGCGGATCGTGGTGGCGGTGTCGCTGGCCGGCGTGCGCGGCGCGATCACCCTGGCCGGCGTGCTCACGTTGCCGTTGGTGCTGGAAGACGGCTCGCCGTTCCCGGCCCGGCAGCTGGCGATCTTTCTGGCCGCCTCGGTGATCCTGGTGTCGCTGCTGGTGGCCAGCGTGGCGTTGCCGCGCCTGCTGCGTGGCCTGGAGTTACCCGAAGAAGAAGACGAGCAGCTGAAGGAAGACCTGGCGGTGAAGGCCGCTTCGCAGGCGGCGCTGGAGGCGGTGGAAAAACTACGCCAGCGGTTGGTGGAAGACAGCGCGCACGCCGAGCGCTACAACGCCGCCGCCAACCAGGTCAGCCAGCGCTACCAGCGCAAGCTGGGCGCGGTGGACATGGCCGAAACCGACCCGGAAGAGGCGGGCGCCTTCGAACAGGCACTACGGCAGTTCCGCCACGCCGCGCTGGTGGCCGAGCGCAACGAGTTGTTCAAGCTCGCCCGCCGCCGCGAGATCTCCGACGATCTGTCGCGCCGGCTGGTGCGCAATCTGGATCTGATCGAGTCGCGGAAGCGGGCGTGAGCGCGCCTGCGGTGCGCGGGAATTGGGAATCGGGAGTGGGGAATCGTAGAAGCCGGGGCGGCGCTGCTGCCTCTGCTGCGTAGGAGCGCGCTTGCGCGCGATGGGGCTCTCCCGGTGATGCCGGTCAATCGGGAATCGAGAATCGAGAATCGAGAATCGGTAAGCGTAAAACCCAGCGCGGCGGTCCGGCTATGGCTGTGTAGGAGCGCGCTTGCGCGCGATGGAGCCGTACCGGTGAAACTTCTCGCGCACAGATGCGCGCCTGCATCTCACATCGGCCATTCGCGACACGCACTCCAACGGCCCCGTTCGCTATGCACAGGCACGCGCTGACAACGGTCGGGAGACACCATCCCATCTTTACGCCTCCCATCTTCATGGCGCACGGCCTACCCTGTGACGCTGATCGTTCCAGTGCAGAACCCCATGACTCCGATCGTTTCCATCCAGGGACTCAGCAAGACCTACGCCGGGGGATTCCAGGCGCTCAAACGTGTGGATCTGGACATCCAGCGCGGTGAGATCTTTGCATTGCTCGGCCCCAACGGCGCCGGCAAGACCACCTTGATCAGCATCATCTGCGGGCTGGTCAATCCGAGCACCGGCACCGTGCTGGCCGATGGCCACGACATCGTGCGCGACTACCGCGCCGCGCGGGCCAGCATCGGGCTGGTGCCGCAGGAATTGGCCACCGATGCGTTCGAAACGGCGTGGGCCACGGTGCGCTTCAGCCGCGGCCTGTTCGGCAAGCCGGCCAATCCGCAATACCTGGAATCGGTGCTGCGCCAGCTGTCGTTGTGGGACAAGCGCAACAGCAAGATCTCCACCCTGTCCGGCGGCATGAAGCGGCGCGTGCTGATCGCCAAGGCGCTGGCGCACGAGCCACGCATCCTGTTCCTGGACGAACCCACTGCCGGCGTGGACGTGGAGCTGCGCCACGACATGTGGCAGATGGTGCGGCGGCTGCGCGAGCAGGGCACCACGGTGATCCTGACCACCCATTACATCGAAGAAGCCGAAGACATGGCCGACCGGGTTGGTGTCATCAACCGCGGCGAGCTGGTGCTGGTGGAAGACAAGCACACGCTGATGCGCAAACTCGGCAAGAAGCAGCTCGGCTTGAGCCTGCAGGCGCCGCTGCAGGCCATCCCGGCCGCGCTGGCCGATCTGCCGCTGGAGCTGTCCGCCGATGGCAGCAGCCTGATCTACACCTTCGACACCCAGGCCGAGCAGACCGGCATCGGCGGGCTGCTGCGCAGGCTCAACGAGCAGGGCATCGATTTCAAGGACCTGCATTCCAGCGAGAGTTCGCTGGAGGAGATCTTCGTCAACCTGGTGCATGGCGCACGCAACGCGGAGTTGCGCGCATGAACCTGCATGCGATCGGTGCGATCTACCGCTTCGAAATGGCGCGCGCGTTCCGCACGCTCACCCAGTCGATTGCCTCGCCGGTGTTGTCGACCTCACTGTATTTTGTGGTGTTCGGCGCGGCGATCGGTTCGCGCATGGGCGCTATCGACGGCATCAGCTACGGCGCCTTCATCATCCCCGGCCTGGTGATGCTGTCGCTGCTCAACGAAAGCATCTCCAACGCCTCGTTCGGCATCTACATGCCGCGCTGGGCCGGCACCATCTACGAGGTGCTGTCAGCACCGGTGGCATGGTGGGAGATCGTGATCGGCTATGTGGGCGCGGCGGCGACCAAGTCGGTGATGCTGGGCTTGCTGATCCTGCTCACTGCGCGGCTGTTCGTGCCTTACGAAATCGCGCACCCGGTGTGGATGCTGGGCTTTCTGGTGCTCACCGCGCTCACCTTCAGCCTGTTCGGTTTCATCATCGGCATCTGGGCCGACGGCTTCGAAAAATTGCAGGTGATCCCGTTGATGGTGGTGACGCCGCTGACCTTCCTGGGCGGCAGCTTCTACTCGATCAACATGCTGCCGCCGATCTGGCAGAAGGTCACCTTGTTCAACCCGGTGGTCTACCTGATCAGCGGATTCCGCTGGAGCTTCTACGGCAAGGCAGACGTGCACATCGCGGTGAGTACCGGCATGACCTTCCTGTTCCTGCTGGTGTGCCTGGGCGTGGTGGCGGCGATCTTCCGCAGTGGGTATCGGCTCAAGGCGTGAGTGCAGTGGTTTTGTCGGACGCATCCTGGTGGATGCCGTCGGAAGTTCAGGTCAAACGCGTCGCAAGTCCAGATCAAACGCTGAGTGGGTCGAGGGCGCGGTGCCCTCACCGCTCACGGGACACGCCGTGAACCCGTCCCTGGGGGCTCGGTGGCGGCATCCATGCCGCCACACGGTCCCGCAAGCGGCGAGGGCACCGCACCAACGTCTGTTGGTTGCTTCGTTGAAAGCCATGCACACCGACCATTGGATGCCGACGGAAGTCCGGGTCAAACGCGTCGGAAGTCCAGACCAAACGCTGAGTGGGTCGAGGGCGCGGTGCCCTCACCGCTTGAGGGACACGCCGTGAACCCGTCCCTGGGGGCTCGGTGGCGGCATCCATGCCGCCACACGGTCCCGCAAGCGACGAGGGCACCGCACCAGAACGTCTGCTGGTTGCTTCGTTGAAAGCCATACACACCGACCATCGCGACTGGTTTTTACCCGCCCACCGTCGCGGGACCTGACGCGGCATGGATGCCGCGTAGCGCCGACATGGACGTGCGGACAGCGTCTCCCGCGATGGTGGGCGGGCAAGGGCCCTGCAGCCAAATCGCAGCGCAGCAGCTCTGCAATAGAACAAGGTGACGGGGGTTTGTCAGCCGCGCTTACTCGGCAGCAGGCTTGGCGTCGCTCTTGGTGTCCAGGTAATAGGCCACCACCTCGCCCTTGACCTTCATGGTCATCGGATTGCCGCGGCGATCGCGCGCCTTGCCGGCCTGGACCTTGATCCAGCCTTCGCTGATCGAATACTCCTCGACGTTGTCGCGCTCGATGCCGTTGAAGCGCACGCCAACACCGCGGCTCAGGGCGTCGGCATCGTGAAACGGGCTGCGTGCATCGATGGCCAGATGATCGGGAGGGGTATCGCTCATGGGAAAGGGCGTCATGACGACCGGGATGACCGTCTTCGGCCGCACAGGATACGGGCCTGCGCGGCGATGACCAGCCCCCTGTAGGCGGCCGCGGGTGGCGTAACGGTTTGCATGGCGCGCGTCAGGCGGCACACTTCACGCTGAATCTTTCTGTGAGACACCCGCCATGCCCGACAACAGCGCCGATTACGAAGACGACGACGGCCTGCCCTCCGATCTGGAGGAGGCCGATGACGTCGACGATCATCCTGGGCGGGTCTGGAACCTGCTGGTGCTGATCAATCCCGGCGACGAAGAGACCGCGCTGGGCCAGTTCGACGCCTGGCGCGAAGCGCAGGCCGAGGCGGACGAGGACGACGAAGACGATGCCTGGTTGTGGGCGCTGAAGGACGCCATCGACTGGCGCTCGGGGTTTTACGTCGACTGGAAGGACACCGATTCGTTCATCGCTGCCATCGACGAGCTCAGTGCGCGCTGGAACCTGCGCATCGACTGGGGCGGCGACCTGGATGACGAAGACTTCGCCAACGGCCTGGGCGTGCCCGACCTGATGGCGGCGGCCTTCGACCGCCTGCGCGAGCACGGGTATTCGCTGTGGAACTGGAACACCGGCGGCGACGCCTACGCCGGCTGGATCGCGCTCAGCCGCGACGACGACGCGATGCTGGCACTGACCTCGTTGATGGACGTGGAAGTGCGGCTGGGGAATGAGGCGTTCTAAGGGCTGGGATTCGGGATTTGGGAGTGGGGATTCGCAAGAGCGGTCCCCGGGGGCTGTTGCAGTGTGGGGCGCTTAGGGACGCGCGCTGTGGCGGGGTGGAAGCGTGGCTTGGCGCTGGATCATGCAGGCTGTGCAGCGGCGCGGCGCCTTGGGTGTGATGTGGCGAGCATGCCGAGCATCCACGAAGACCGCCACCAACCGCCGCGTAGGAGCGCGCTCGCGCGCGATGAAGCTCTCCCGGTAACGCCTCATCGCGCGCAAGCGCGCTCCTACACAAGCGTGATGTCACTGCGGTCTGGATGGTTGCTGCTCCGATGCGCGCGTGCGTGGGCAAGCCTTGCAGTCGAAGGCATCAGGCCGGAAGACCTGCCGCGTAGGAGCGCGCTCGCGCGCGATGAAGCGGTCCCGGTAACGCCTTATCGCGCGCAAGCGCGCTCCTATACAAGCGTGATGTCGCTGCGGTCTGGATGGTTGCTGCTCCGATGCGCGCGTGCGTGGGCAAGCCTTGCAGTCGAAGGCATCAGGCCGGAAGACCTGCCGCGTAGGAGCGCGCTCGCGCGCGATGAAGCTCTCCCGGTAACGCCCCATCGCGCGCAAGCGCGCTCCTACACAAGCGTGATGTCACTGCGGTCTGGATGGTTGCTGCTCCGACGCGCGTGCGTGGGCAAGCCTTGCAGTCGAAGGCATCAGGCCGGAAGACCTGCCGCGTAGGAGCGCGCTCGCGCGCGATGAAGCTCTCCCGGTAACGCCCCATCGCGCGCAAGCGCGCTCCTACACAAGCGTGACGTCACTGTGGTCTGGATGGTTGCTGCTGCGATGCGTGTGCGTGTGTGGGCAAGCCCGGCAGTCGAGGGCATCAGGCCGGAAGCCCTGTCTCGTAGGAGCGCGCTTGCGCGCGATGAAGCTCTCCCGGTAACGCCCATCGCGCGCAAGCGCGCTCCTACACAAGCGTGATGTCGCTGCGGTCTGGATGGTTGCTGCTCCGACGCGCGCGCGCGGGCAAGCCCGGCAGTCGAGGGCATCAGGCCGGAAGCCCTGTCTCGTAGGAGCGCGCTTGCGCGCGATGAAGCTCTCCCGGTAACGCCATCGCGCGCAAGCGCGCTCCTACACAAGCGTGACGTCATTGCGGTCTGGGACGCAGGCATGCGACTAGCGACACCCACCGATCAGGCGCGGTTACCAATCAGGCCCCAGCCACCGCTTTTACGATTCCCGATTCCCGATTCCCAACTCCCCAATCCCCGCCTCCTCAAGGCACCTCCCCCCGGGCCTGTGCGCGCGCATTGGCGATCAGCGCCTTGAGCAGGGCGCGGTCGGTATGGCGGGAGATGGCGATGGCGCCGAGGGCGATCGCCTCGGTGCGTAGCGGGGCGGGCACGTCGTAGTGCGCGCCGCTGAGTTTGTTCTGGAAGGCGCGGCGGGGAATGCCCAGCCGCGCCGCCATTGCATGCAGCTCGTCCAAGGTATCGCCGAGCAGGTGCGCCCAGCGCTGGTCGCGCCACAGGTGCACGGCATCGTCGACGTAGACGGCCACCGGCTGGCCTCAGGCCTTCTTGCTCTTCTTTTTCTTGGCGCCGTCGGTGGCGTCGGCGTCGTCCTGCGCGGTTTCGGCCGCGCTGTCGTCAGCGTCGGCGTCCGCATCGGCCGCATCAGCGGCGTCATCCGCATCGGCTGCCACTGCATCGCTGTCGCTGTCGCTGTCGTCTTCGCCTTCTTCGCCTTCGCCGGCATCATCGCCATCGGCGTTCTCGAACTCGGACACCAGCGTGGTCAGGTATTCCTCGGCGGTCTTGCCTTCTTCGGCGGCCAGGTCGTCGATCATCTGCTGCAGCTGGGTCGAATATTCCAGCGAGATGGTCTTGCCTTCCTTCTCCTGCAGGTTGGCCAGGTGCTTGAGCATGGCCAGCATCGGGACCGGGTTGTCGGCGCTGCCCATGGTCTGGCCGCCGATAGACAGCATCCACTCGCTGCCGCCCTGCAAACCGATCGCGGCGACGACGCGGCCGTCGGCATCCTGCAGCACGGCGTGGTTGGTGACCTGGGGCGCCTGGCCCAGACGGACGATCGGACGCTTGGGTTGCTGCTTCTTGCGCTTGTCGCGCTTGGCCTTGGAATTGCGGGACATGGTGTTCTCGACGCTGGAAATGGCCGGCCATTCTAGGCGCTTGTGCGCGCCACGGCTCGGACGGGCCCCGCGGTACGCGCGGGGACGCTCCCGATCAGCTTGCCAGGAGGTGCCAAAGCCCACCCGCCAGCGATGTCTGGAGCGTCAGTTCGGCTGTGCCGACTCGCTGGTGGCCACCCGTGGCGCGGCGATCGCCGCTTCGGCAGCCTTGGCAAGCGCGGCCGCCGAGGCCACCTGCGCGCCGGACGATACCCGCGGCGGCGCTGGCTTGGTGCCGGCCGCAGCAGGCGCAGGCACCGGCGTTGCGGTGCCGGCAGCGGCCGGTGCAGGTGCCGTTGTGCTGCTTCCGGTCGCTGCAGGTGTGCCCACCGTGGCGGTGCCGGTGGCGGCAGCGCCGCTCAGGTCCGGCACATGGGTGTCGGCATCGGGAATGGGTTTGCCCAGTGCCACGCCCTGGTCACTGCCGGCCAGGGCCGCCTGCTCGGCGTCCTGGGTCATCACCACGATGCTGATGCGGCGGTTGATCGGGTTCTGCGGGTTGGTCTTGTCGAACAGCACCGACGAGGACAGCCCCACCACGCGGGTCACCTTGGCATCGGCCATGCCACCGCCCACCAGCGCGCGGCGCGCGGCGTTGGCGCGGTCGGCGCTGAGCTCCCAGTTGGTGTAACCGGCATCGCTGCTGTAGGCGGTGGTGTCGGTGTGGCCGGTGATGCTGATGTGGTTGGGCACCTGATTGATGAAGCTGGAGAGCTCGCGCAGGATGTCCACGGTGTAGGGCTTGAGCTGGTCGCGGCCGATGTCGAACATCGGGCGGTTCTGCTTGTCCACGATCTGGATGCGCAGGCCGTCGGGGGTGAGGTCGAGCAGCAACTGGTCCTTGAACGGCTCCAGCGCCTGGCTCTTGTCGATGGCTTCCTTCAGGTCCTGCATCAGCGCTTCCAGGCGCTTCTTGTCCTTGGCGCGGCTATCCACGTCGGTATCGGCGGCGTTGTCGCGCTTGCGGCCCATCTCGTCCTTCTGCCCCTTGGCCATGTCGGCGGTTCCGCCGAGCTTGATCATCGAGGTGCTGGCGCCGCCGGGCCCGTTCATGCCGGGCGAGGGCGCCGGCGATTTGCCCGACAGCGGGCTGGGATTGCGGAAATATTCGGAGATCGCCGCACGCTGTTCCTTGGTGGTGGCCGCCATCAGCCACAGCACCAGGAAGAAGGCCATCATCGCGGTCACGAAGTCGGCGAACGCCACCTTCCAGGCGCCGCCATGGTGGCCGCCGCCCTGGACCTTCTTGACCCGTCGGATAATGACGGTGGATTTGCCCTCGGCCATGACCGCGGTCCTACTTGATCGTCTTCAGGTGCGTTTCGAAATCACCGAAGCTCGGGCGCACGTTGGAGGGCAGGGTCTTGCGCGCGAATTCCAGCGCAATCTTCGGGTTGTAGCCACGCAGGCAGGCCAGCAGCGCGGTCTTGACCGCTTCGTAGATGCGCCCGTCCTGCTCGGCGCGCGCTTCCATCGCCGCCGACAACGGCGACACAAAGCCATACGCCAGCAGGATGCCAAGGAAGGTGCCGACCAGTGCGGCGCCGACGTGGTGGCCGATCTCTTCGATCGGGCCGCCAATCGAGCCCATGGTGATCACGATGCCGAGCACGGCCGCCACGATGCCGAAGCCGGGCAGGCCGTCGGACACCTTGCTCAGCGCATGCGCCGGTGCCAGGGCTTCGTGGTGATGCTTTTCCAGTTCCAGCTCGAGCAGCGGCTCCAGCTCGTGCGGCTCGATGTTGCTGCCGATCATCAGGCGCAGGCAGTCGGTGATGAAGTCCAGCAGATGGTGATCGGCCAGTACCTTGGGATAGGTGCCGAAGATGGTGCTGTCCTGCGGCTTTTCGACATGGTCTTCCAGCGCCATGAAGCCGTCGCGGCGGGCCTTGTTCAACAACTCGTAGATCAGGCTCAGGGTGTCCTTGTAGTCGTCGGACTTGTACTGCGGGCCCTTGAACACGCCCATGACGCCGGTCAGCGTTTCCTTGACGATCTTGCCTGGCGTGCTCACCAGGAACGCGCCCAGCGCCGCGCCGCCGATGATCATCAGCTCGTACGGTTGCCACAACGCGCCCAGCTTTCCGTGCGACAGCACATAGCCGCCGAGGACACTGACGATGACGACGATGAAGCCGATGATGATGAGCATGGCGCAGCCGGGAGCAAGCTAGGGTTGCTGTTTGTTTCGGCCCGGGCGGCGGATTCTTGAAGCGCGTGACGTGAAGATGTGCGCTGCGACTGAACGCATTAGCCCCTGCATCAGCCCACGCCGCTCGCGTCCGCCTGCGTGCATTTGACGGCCTCGCCGCCCGCCAACGTTAGCGTTGCCTCGCCCGCGTGCGCCCAGAAGGCGTTGCCGTGGATGTCCGCGTAGCGGGCGCCAGTCGGGGCGTCGGCATGCGTGAGCAGCAGGGTGCGGCCGTTCACGTTCAGCTGCACGGCCTGGGTCGCCGCATCCGTATGCACACCCACCATTTGCTCGCCGCAGCGCCACTGCGCAGTGGCCGATGGAGCGGGAGTTGGCGCGGTTGGGGATACGCCCGCCGGGCGGGGCGGCGGGCCGCCCACGCTGGCGTCGGTGATGGCCGGCGTGCTGCCGGCCGCTGGTGAGTCGGCTGCGGCAGGCGGGCGATCGTTGCCGTTGCAGCTTGTCAGGGCCAGGGCCAGGGCGAGCAGGCTGGCCAGGCGTAGCGGGGAGACCGGGTGCATGTGACGCCTCCTGTCGGATCAGGGTGCCGCAGCGCCGGTTGACGCTGCAGGACTGTCAGGACCGGTGCGCCGCCGCGCGCATCAGGCCGGTTGGGTCTCGGCGCCTGCGCGCTGCAGCGGATTGGGCAGCGGCTGGCCGTCTTCGGTGAACGCCAACGAGACCGAATTGAGGCAGTGGCGCTCGCCGGTGGGCGGCGGACCGTCGGGAAACACGTGGCCCAGGTGGCTGTCGCAGCGCGCGCAGACGATTTCGGTACGGACCATGCCGTAGCTGGTATCGCGGATCTCGCGCACATGCGCCGGGTCGTAGGGCGCAAAGAAGCTGGGCCAACCGGTGCCGGAATCGAACTTGGCATTGGAACGGAACAGCGGCAGCCCGCACAGGCGGCAGGTGTAGACCCCGTCGAGCTTGTTGTCCAGGAACACACCGCAGAACGGGGCCTCGGTGCCGTGGTGCAACAGCACGCGCTGCTCCTCGTCGCTGAGCCCGGCAATCAGGGCATCGCGCTGGGCGGGGGAGGGCGGGGTGAGGTCGAACTGGCTCATGGGGCTCTCGCATGCGCTCGCTGGCGGGGTGCCGGCGCCTGCCCTTGTGATGTGGGCAGTGCGCGCTGGGTTCAACCGCTGGCGCGAAGCCGACCGGCGCGCTGGTCCTCACTGGAGGAGCGCAACGACTGCTGTGCGGCCGCGTCGGTACCGATGCCCGGAGATCCTGCGTTGAGGAGCGCTGCGTTTTCGCATGGCGCCGACGTCGCCGAAGCGTTCAGGGCCCGGCGGGGTCCGTGCATTGCCGCCGCGCGCCGGCGGCCCCATTGATTGCCTATCTCTCATGCAACGTGGTGCCCGACATGACGATTTCTTCCTCAACGCGCGGCCTGGTGCTGTGTGGCCTGCTGGCTGCCGCCGGCACGGTACTGGCGCAGTCGGCCACCACCACGCGCTCGTCCAACACTCTGCAGCCCATCACCACGCCCACGCCGGTGCAGCCCACGGTCGCGCCGCCGCGCCCGGTACAGCCAACCCCCACAATGACGCCGGTGCCGTCGCAGCTGGGCCAGCGCCCTAACGCCCCGACCATCCCGACCCGCGGACCGGCACAGACGCCGGTGGCCCCGGCCGGCAGCCAGGTGCCGGCCAGCACGCCAATGGTCTACGACCGCAACGGGCGCTTGCTGCAAGGCATGCAGCCGGCCGGCCCCAACCGCGTGCTGGACACCAAGACCGGCCGCTACTACGACGCAGTACCAGCCGGCGATGGCATGCGCGTGGTGCGCTGAGAGCGCTGTGCGGGCCGCCGCGTGCTGAAGCACGCGGGGGCGGTGTGGCCATGCAGTTCGCAGCTCGCAATGCTTTTAGCGGCGAGCTTGTTTAGCGGCGAGCTTGCGCAAAGCTGCGCGTAACTCGACGGCGGTTCGGCCGGTGAAAGCCAGCCTCGGCAGGTGTGCGGCAACCGACCAACGTCCGCCAGCTTCGGCTACGCCGGTAGTTCCACTTCGCCTTCAGTCGGCCAGAAGCCCTTAGTCACACCATCCCGTTAAGCATTGCGACCCCGTGGGGGCATCTGCGCAACTCGGCCGCTAACCCGCTAACCCGCTAACCCGCTAACCCGCCAACCCGCCAACCCGCCAACCCGCCAACCAGACCGGTCACGGCCAACCGCGAATCCCGATTCCCCAATCCCGATTCCCGACTCCCATTCCTACCCCTCAATCGGCAACGCCAGCGTCTCCTTCACCTCTTCCATCACGATGTAGCTCTTGGATTCGCGTACGTGCGGCAGGGTCAGCAAGGTGCTGCCGAGCAACTTGCGGTACGAGGCCATCTCGCTGATGCGGGCCTTGAGCAGGTAATCGAAATCCCCCGAGACCAGATGGCACTCCAGCACGTTGGGCAGCTTGAGCGCGGCGCGGCGGAATTCTTCGAAGATGTCGCCGGATTTGTAGGCCAGGCTGATCTCCACGAACACCAGCAGGCTGGCCTTGAGGTAGTGCGGATCCAAGCGCGCGTAATAGCCGGTGATGGCGCCGTCGCGCTCCAGCCGGCGCACGCGCTCGGTGCAGGGCGTGGTGGACAAGCCCACCCGTTCGCCCAGCTCGGTAAAGGAAATCCGGCCCTCCTGCTGCAGGATGCGCAGGATCTTGCGGTCGATCTTGTCCAGCTCACGCGCGCGGGTGGCCATGGGGTCTGTGTCCAGGCGGATTTGACAGGAAGTTTCGCTGCGAAGCGGTGCTGATTCCAGAAATAGCACTGCCTGGCTCGCAATATACTGCGCCTAAACGTCTCCCTCGGCACCTGGTTCTGGGGGAATGCTCTTTTTGAGGAGAACGCGACATGCGGGTGCTCATTCTCGGTAGCGGCGTCATCGGCACCACCACTGCCTGGTATCTGGCGCAGTCCGGCTGCGAGGTCACCGTGGTGGACCGGCAACCGGCCTCCGGCCTGGAAACCAGCTACGCCAACGCCGGCCAGCTCTCCTTCGGCTACACCTCGCCGTGGGCCGCGCCGGGCGTGCCGGGCAAGGCGGTGAAGTGGCTGTTCGAACAGCACGCACCGCTGTCGATCCGCCCCACCCGCGACCTGCGCCAGCTGGCCTGGCTCAGCCAGATGCTGCGCAACTGCACCGCCGAACGCTACGCGGTGAACAAGGCGCGCATGGTGCGGTTGTCCGACTACAGCCGCGACTGCCTGAACGCGCTGCGCGCCAGCACCGGTATCGAATTCGAAGGCCGTCAACTCGGCACCACGCAGCTGTTCCGCACCCAGCAACAGCTGGACGCGGCCGCGCAGGACATCGAGGTGCTGGCGCAGTACGGCGTGCCCTACGAGCTGCTGTCTCCGGCGCAGATTGCCCAGTACGAGCCCGGCCTGGCCGGCGGTGGCGCGCAGATGGCCGGCGCGCTGCACCTGCCCGAAGACCAGACCGGCGACTGCCGGCTGTTCACCCAGCGCCTGGCCGACCTGGCCACGCAGGCCGGCGTGCAATTCCGCTATGGGCAACAGATCGAGCGCCTGGAGCATGCTGGCGGCGAAATCACCGGCGTGCAGATCGATGGCCGCCTGGTCACCGCCGACCGCTATGTGTTGGCACTGGGCAGCTACTCGGCCGATCTGCTGCTGTCGCTGGGCCTGCATCTGCCGGTGTACCCGCTCAAGGGCTATTCGCTGACCATCCCGATCGTGGACGCGCAACGCGCGCCAACTTCCACGGTGCTGGACGAGAGCTACAAGATCGCGCTGACCCGCTTCGACGCGCGCATCCGCGTCGGGGGCATGGCCGAGGTGGCCGGCTTCGACCTGTCGTTGAATCCGCGCCGCCGCGCCACCCTGGAAATGGTGGTCAACGACCTGTTCCCCGGTGCCGGCGATCTGGCCCAGGCCGAGTTCTGGACCGGCCTGCGCCCGGCCACGCCGGACGGCACCCCGGTAGTGGGCGCCACGCCGTACGCCAACCTGTTCCTCAACACCGGCCACGGCACGCTGGGCTGGACCATGGCCTGCGGCTCCGGCCGCTACCTGGCCGACCTGATGCAGGGCCGCACGCCCGAGATCGATACCGAAGGCCTGGACGTGTTCCGTTATCTGTCCACGCGCAGCACGCGCCCGCACCGGGAGGCCGCGTAGTGCGTCCTGCGCAAGCGTTGATCGACCTGGACGCGTTGCGTCACAACTACCGCCTGGCCCGGCAACTGGGCGGCGGCAAGGCATTGGCGGTGGTCAAGGCCGACGCCTACGGCCACGGCGCGGTGCGCTGTGCGCAGGCGCTGGAACCGGAGGCCGACGGCTTTGCCGTGGCCTGCATCGAAGAAGCGTTGGAGCTGCGGCAGGCCGGCGTGCGCGCGCCGATCCTGCTGCTGGAAGGTTTCTTCGAGCATGACGAGCTGGCGCTGATTGCCGAACACGATCTATGGACGGTGGTCGCCACGCCCTGGCAGGTGCGCGCGCTGGCCGAGTTCCGCAGCCCGCGCCCGTTGCGGGTGTGGTTGAAGCTGGACAGCGGCATGCATCGGCTCGGCTTGTCGCCGGAAGATTTCCGTGCCGCATGGCTGCATTTGCGCGGGTTGCCGCAGATCGACTCGCTGGTGCTGATGACGCACCTGGCACAGGCCGACGAGCTGGAGTGCAGCCGCACCGACGAACAGGCCGTGGCGTTCGCGCTGACCTGCGGCGGCATGCGCGCGGAAACCAGCCTGCGCAATTCACCCGGCCTGCTCGGCTGGCCAGCGCTGCGCAACGATTGGTCACGCCCGGGGCTGATGCTGTACGGCGCCAACCCGTTCCCGCAGCCGACCGAGCTCACCGCGCAACTGCGCCCGGTGATGACGGTGCGCTCGCGCATCATCAGCGTGCGCGACCTGCCGGCCGGCGAGCCGGTTGGCTATGGCGCGCGCTTCGTGGCCGAACGGCCCACGCGCGTGGGCGTGGTGGCGATGGGCTATGCCGACGGCTACCCGCAGTTCGCGCCCAACGGCACGCCAGTGCTGGTGGATGGCAAGGTGTGCCCGCTGATCGGCCGTGTGTCGATGGACATGCTCACCGTGGATCTCACCGAGCACCCGCACGCCGATGTGGGAACGCCCGTGCAGCTGTGGGGCGACGCGCCGCAGGTGAGCACGTTGGCCACGCAATGCAATGTCAGCGCATACCAGCTGCTGTGTGGACTCAAGCGCATTCCGCGGCACTACAGCGCACCTGCACACGCGTAACGCCGCTGCGCGCTCACAACACTGCTTCGCAGGCTTGAGCTGTAGGACGTGGCAGTGGATGCCCAGATCAACACGAACACACATCAACGGCGCCCTGCGGCGCCGTTGTCTGTTCCAGCATGTCGTTGGTGTCGTGCGTGTCGCGCTTTGCGCGCTGCATCAGCGCTGCGCGGTGTCCCGGTCACGATCGCCGCGGAACTGCTTGCGCACCCAGTCGTCGATCATCGCTTTCTCGAACCGCAGCGGGTCGGTGTCGTTCATGCGCGGGCCGCTCATCAGGAACGCCGAATCCACCAGCTTGCGCTCGCCCTGGTCGATCACCGCGCCACTGGCATCGGTCAACGTGTATTCGAAGCTCATGCGCGGCGGGTAGATGTCCTTGACCACGCGCACGTCCTGCATGCGTGGCCCATGCCATGGCTCGTACTGGCCGGCGCGGCGGATATCGGTGATGGTCACGCTGAGGCGTTGGCCGTCCGGCAGCTGCCGCTCGGCGCTGCGCTGGAAATAGGTGGCCAGCTGGGTCACCCAATCGCCGCGCTGCGCTTCCCAGCGGTTGCCGCTGTAGCGGATATCGGAGAACTGCGCCGGGTCGGTCCAGCGCACCTGCACCGGGCCATCGCTGGACAGGGCGCGCGGGGCATCCGGATCGGTCACGTTGCGCACCCCGGCGGTGGCTCCGGTGCTGGCAAGCAGGCCGGCGAGCAGCAGGCTCGCGCTGGACACAAGCAAACGTTTCATGGAAAGCCTCCAGAAGAGATGGCCGGCAACGCCGGGCACAGGATCAGTGTGGGGCCGCCCTGCACGCCCCGCAACGCACGCTGCGCCTGGGGCTGGCATGGCGTTGCCGCCCGGTTAATGCAGGTGGCCGCGGTGCTGACGGCGGGTTCACCACGCCTGCGCTTCCGCTTCACGGCCCAGCCCGGAAGATCGCTGCCATGGACACCTACTCCCGCACAAAATCAGCCTCCTCGGCGCCGGCACACATGCCGTCGGACGTGCGACTGCAGTTCATCGATTGGGCAAAGCAGCACGGCCACAATCCGGCCACCGGCGCTGCCGCCTTCGTGGCCCTGCAGAGCGACCTCGACCTGGACATGGCCACCCGCAGCATGCCGCTGGAGCCGGGCGCCGACGCCCGCGAAGCATTGCGCGAACATCTGGCCGCACTGGCGCGCCAGGTCGATGTGGCCGTGCAGTTTCCACCCGTGTACGCCTACACCTCGGCCACCGGCGCGGAGTACCGCTACTCGCTGATGCTGGTCATCGCCGAGGATTGTGTGGAGTGGACCGGGCGCGTCTGGCAGGGCCTGGACTACCAGGGAATGCTGACCGGCCGCGGCCAGGGCCCGCGCGCCAACTACACCCAGCTCGCGCGCATGGCGCTGGAGCGCGAACTCGACCAGGAGCGGCCGCGTTATGTCCAGTCCTGATCTGGAACTCATCCTGCCGCAAGGGGCGCATGTCGCCGATGCAGACGACAGCTTCAGCCAGCAATGCCGCGATGAATGCACGCGGCTCGGTCTGTCGCGGGTGCGCCTGCTGCTGCTGGACGCCGACTACGCGCGTTCGGGCCTGTGGCGGGAAGAGGCGCAGCGCTGGGTGGACGAGCAACTGCGGCGCGAAGGTGAATGGGCATTTCGCGGCTTGGTGGCCGGCATCATGCTGCTGAGCGCAGGCATCGTGGTGGTGGCCGCACTGCTCTGGTAGCAGGGCGGCAGGCTGGGCGATCCTGCGGCGCGCGAGCGCGGTGTGCACCCGCCGACGACATCGGACATGGTTTCATCCGCTCGTCATCCGCCCTGGCATCACCCGTGGACCCTGATTTGAGCACTTCAGCCCTCAGCCCCGAATCGATCGTCGCCGCATCGGCGCCCGTCGCAGAGCCGACGCTGGATTCGGGCATGTACCGCGAAATCTTCGACAACGTGGACGCCGGCTTCTGCATCATCGACATGGTGTTTGAAGGCGACCGGCCCACCGATTACATCTTCCGCGTCACCAACGAGGCATTCCAGCGCTACACCGGCCTGTCCGAGGTCGCCAATGTCTCGATGCGCAGCCTGCGCGCCGATCATGAGCAGGAATGGTTCGACCGCTACGGGTACGTGGCACTGACCGGCAACCGCATCCACTTTGAAATGCAGGCCAAGGCGCTGAACCGCTGGTACTCGGTGGACGCGTTTCGGGTGGGGCCGCCGGAGCTCAAGCGGGTGGCCGTGCTGTTCATGGACATCACCGAGCGCAAGCGCGTGGAGCGCGAGCTGGCCGAGAGCGAGGCGCGCTTCAGCGCGCTGGCGGACGGGCTGCCGATGCCGGTCTGGGTGCTCGATGCGCAAGGCGTGGTGCGTTTCGTCAATAGCGCCTATGGCGAATTTTTCTGCGTGGATATTTCCAGCGGCACCGTGTCGGCC
Organism: Xanthomonas sp. NCPPB 2922; assembly: GCF_041520885.1. Lineage (NCBI taxonomy): Bacteria > Pseudomonadati > Pseudomonadota > Gammaproteobacteria > Lysobacterales > Lysobacteraceae > Xanthomonas > Xanthomonas sp. NCPPB 2922. The sequence continues at coordinate 210,873 of NZ_JBGOFY010000002.1, forward strand.
TGGAGCGAACTGCTGCATCCGGAAGACGTGCCGGTGTTCCAGTTTGAATTGGCGGCCTCGCTGGAAGAACAGCGCGGCCTGCACGCGCTGGTGCGCGCGCGCCGGCACGACGGCCAGTGGCGCTGGATCGAGATGACCGCCACGCCGCGTTATTCCGCAGACGGCCGTTTCATTGGCCTGGCGGGCAGCAGCCCGGACGTGACCGAACAGCGCGAAATCGCCCTGGCGCGTGAGCAACTGCTCGAATCCGAGCGCAGTGCGCGCAACGAGGCAGAGAGCATGGCGCGGCTCAAGGACGAGTTCCTGGCCACCTTGTCGCACGAGTTGCGCACGCCGCTCACCACCATCCTGGGCTGGAGCGAGCTGCTGTTGCAGCGGGTCGAAGAGGGCCACCCCAACTACAAGGGTCTGTCGGTCATCGCCAGCAGCGCACGCGCGCAAAAACGCCTGATCTCCGACATGCTCGACCTCAGCAGCATGCTGCTGGGCAAGGTGCAGCTGGAAGTGGAATCGCTGGATCTGGCCGAGCAGGTGCGCGAAGCCCTGGGCGCGCAGGAGCCGGTGGCCGAGGGCAAGGATCAGGTCCTGCAGCTGCATGTGCCGCTCACGCCGTGTCTGGTGTTGGGCGATGCCACGCGGCTGCAGCAGGTGTTCTGGAATCTGCTGTCCAACGCGATCAAGTTCACGCCCGCGCACGGCCGCATCGATGTGACCGTGGAGCACGACGACGGCCACTTCATCGTTTCGGTGCGCGATTCCGGCGACGGCATCGCTTCGGAATTCCTGCCGCATCTGTTCGGCCGGTTCCGCCAGGCCGACGCCACCACCACCCGCCAGCACGGCGGCCTGGGCCTGGGCCTGGCCATCGTGCAGCAGCTGGTGGAAATGCACGGCGGCCAGGTCGGCGCCACCAGCGGCGGGCGCGGCAAGGGAGCCACCTTCACCGTGCGCCTGCCGGAGCATCAGCCCGACCAGGCCAAGCGGCCGCGGCGTGAACTGCGTCGGCGGCTGATGTCCGAACAAATCGTGGAGGCGCGCGCGCTCAACGGCCTGCGCTTGCTGGCGGTGGAAGACCAGCCGGATATGCTCGACTATCTGCGCCGCCTGCTGGAAGAGCAGGGCGCCGAAGTGGTGACCGCCGGCAGCGCCACCGATGCGTTGGCGCTGATCGACCACCGTGGCTATGCACGCTTCGATCTGATGCTCACCGACATCGGCATGCCGGGCATGGACGGCTACGGGCTGATCCGCACCGTGCGCGAAAACATGGGCCTGGATGCGACCGCATTGCCGGCGGTGGCGGTCACTGCGTTGGCACGCGACGACGATCGCCAGCGCGCGCTGGCCTCCGGCTTTCAGGAACATCTGGCCAAGCCGTACAGCGTGGCGCAGCTGGTGACCGCGGTGCGCGCCGCGCGCGAACCGGCCGACTGATGCAGCGCGCATGATGCGATGCGATGCGGCCGGGTTGCCGCATCGCATCGCATTTCGGCGACTGGGCCACTCGGTGTGTTTGCTGCATCGTTCACGGCCGATGGCCTAGCGTGCGGGCTCCCCTTTCGGAGATCGCGCGATGCCCAAATACGCCCCCCATGTCTATACCGAACAGGCGCAGATCGCCACGCTGGAGCATTGGGTGAAGCTGCTCGACGGGCAGGAACGCGTGCGCATCGAGCTGGACGACGGCAGCATGATTGCCGGCACCGTGGCGGTGCGTCCCACCATCCAGACCTATCGCGACGAACAGGAACGCGAAGGCAGCAATGGCCAGCTGCGCATCGACCATCTGGATGCCTCGCAGGAGCCGCAATGGATCTGGATGGATCGCATCGTGGCGGTGCATCCGATGCCGCTGGGTGCCGACCCGCAAGTCATGCCCTGACAGGCGGCCTTTACAGGGTGTTTACTTCTCGCAGGCGCGTCACCGGCATCATGCCCGACTGTCGCAACTGTTCAGGATTCCGCCCGCAATGAATGCTCCCGTCTTGAAGCTCGCCCGTTGGCCGCTGCCGCTGCTGACCGTCGCCGTGCTCGCCGCCTGCGGCGATACCGCCACGCTTGAGATCGCACAGGGCACCGGGCCGAATCCGCAATTGCCGGAACCAGTGAAACGGCTGATCCCCACCGTCAAGGTGGCACCTGTCAAGCGCTGGGCCGCCAACGCCAAGCCGATCGCCGCCGACGATCTGCAGGTCAATGCGTTCGCGCGTGATCTGGATCACCCGCGCTGGGTGTATGTGCTGCCCAATGGCGACGTGCTGGTGGCCGAAACCGCCGAACCGCCCAAGCCCGACGATGCCGGCGGCGGTGGCCTGCGCAAGAAAGTGCAGGGCGCGATGATGAAGAAAGCCGGCGCGGTGGTGCCCAGCGCCAACCGCATCACCTTGCTGCGCGATGCCGATGGCGACGGTGTGGCGGAAGTGCGCACGCAGTTCATCAGCGGCCTGTTTTCGCCGTTCGGCATGGCGCTGGTGGGCGATCGTTTCTACGTGGCCAATGCCGATGCGCTGGTGAGTTTTCCGTACGCGCCCGGCGATACCCACATCACCGCCAAGCCGACCTTCGTGGCCAATTTGCCGGGCGGCCTCAACCATCACTGGACCAAGTCGCTGCTGGCCAGCGCCGATGGCAGCAAGCTGTATGTGGGCGTGGGTTCCAACAGCAACGTGGCAGAGAACGGCATGGAGGCCGAGCTCAATCGCGCCGCCATCCTGGAGATCGACCCGGCCACCGGCAGCAGCCGCGTGTTCGCCAGCGGCCTGCGCAACCCGGTCGGCACCGCCTGGGAGCCGCAGAGCCAATCGTTGTGGGTGGTGGTCAACGAGCGCGATGAAATCGGCAGCGATCTGGTGCCCGATTACCTCACCTCGGTGCGCGATGGCGGCTTCTACGGCTGGCCGTACAGCTACTACGGTCAGCACGTGGACGAACGCGTGGAGCCGCAAAATGCCGAGCTGGTGGCCAAGGCGATCAAGCCTGATTACGCGCTGGGCCCGCACACCGCCTCGCTGGGGCTGAGTTTTGCCAGCGGCAGCCTGTTGCCACAGCGTTTCCGCCAGGGCGCCTTCATCGGCCAGCACGGCTCGTGGAATCGCGACCCGCCCAGTGGCTACAAGGTCATCTTCGTGCCGTTTGCCAATGGCAAACCCGCCGGCAACCCGATTACGGTGCTGGATGGCTTCCTGGATGCCGAAGGCAATGCCCAGGGCCGGCCGGTCGGTGTGGCGCCGGACAACAGCGGCGCGCTGCTGGTGGCGGATGATGTGGGCAACGTGATCTGGCGGGTGACGCCAAAAACGCGCTGAGGCTGGCGTGGCACAAAAAAACCGGGCAATGCCCGGTTTTTTGCTGCGCGTGCGGCGGGCCGCTAGCGCGGTGCTTCCGGAGAGGCATTGAAGCGGCGGGCATAGTCGCGTTCTTCGCTGATCCGGCTGACTTCCTCATCGGCCATTTCCGGCGCGCCATACACGGCGTAAGCCACGCTGCCGTCGTCGCGTTCACCGACCTGATGCAGCCGGTAGCGGGGTCGCCCGGCGCCGGTGTTTTCCGGGTAATGCATCGGTGGCGGGGTGTCGTCCAGGTCCATCTCGCTGTTGTCTACAACTCCACCTACGAACAGGGCTCGCATTGCGTATCTCCGGTGTGGGCGTAGTTGCAGCCTAGGTCGGTGGATGTTGCGTGCGCATCAATGCGCCGTATAGGCGCCGCAACGAGCGCGGCAGGCAGCCGGCACCGGTCCCTTACAATGGGGGCCTGTTCCTGACCCGATGATCCGATGGCTGGCCCGCACGATGCTCCGCTTCAAGCCCTGTTCCTGCCGTTCGCGCAAGGGGTGCTGTCCTGGCCACAAGGCCCGGTGCTGTTCCTGCGCGCGCGCGACGGCTGGCCGCTGCGCGAGCATGCCGTGGCCGAGGCGCTGACCTGCGAACAAAGCTTCCGCCCGTTCGCCGAGGCGCTGGAGCGCAGCGGCTGGCAGGTGCGCGAGGAAACCGAGATCGAGGCCGACACCACCCGCTACGCGATGGTGCTGGTGCTGCCGCCCCGCCAGCGCGAAGAGGCCCGCGCCCTGTTCGCGCGTGCGGCGGCGCTGACCGCCCCCGGCGGCTGCGTGGTGGCCTGCCAGTCCAACAACGAGGGTGCGCGCTCGGGCGAGGCCGATCTGCGCCAGCTCACCGGCCTGGCCGGCAGCCTCACCAAGCATCACTGCCGCACGTACTGGAGCGGCCCGCTGCCGGGCAGTACCGATGCGGCCTTGCAGGCGCGCTGGGCGGCACTGGATGCGCCGCGCAAGATCCTGGACGGGCGCTTCGTCAGCCGCCCCGGCGTGTTTGCCTGGGACCGCATCGACCCGGCGTCGGCGCTGCTGGTCGAGCATCTGCCAACCACCCTGGCCGGCCATGGCGCCGATCTGGGTGCCGGTTTCGGCTATCTCTCCGCCGAGGTGCTGGCGCGGTGCCCCAAGGTCACCGCACTGGATGTCTACGAAGCCGAAGCGCGCGCGCTGAACCTGGCGCGGCGCAACCTGCAAGGCAGCGCGCATCCGGCGCAGCTGCAGTACCACTGGCGCGATGTCACCGCCGGGCTGGCCGCGCAATACGACTTCATTGTCAGCAACCCACCGTTCCACACCCCCTCGCGCGCCGACCGGCCGGACATCGGGCAACGCTTCATCGCGGTGGCCGCGCAGGCGCTGCGCCCGGGCGGGCAATTGCTGCTGGTGGCCAACCGGCATCTGCCCTATGAGCAGGTGCTCAACGACAGCTTCGGCCAGGTCCGCGTGGCGGCCGAGCGCGATGGCTTCAAGCTGATTGCCGCCGTGCGCGGGCGTGGAGCGCGCGCATGAAGCTGGTCAAGCACATTGCCAATCTCGGCTATGGCAGCCGCAAGCAGGTGACGCAGCTGTTCCGGCAGGGCGCCATCACCGATGCGGCCGGCGAGGTGTTGTACGCCGACGATCAGGTGGACCACGCCGCGATCCGCATCGATGGCGAGCCACTGGACCCGCCGCCCGGCTTCAGCGTGCTGCTGCACAAACCCAGCGGCTACACCTGCTCGACCAAGGACACCGGCCGGCTCATCTATGAGCTGCTGCCACCGCGCTTTCGCCTGCGTGCGCCGGTGCTGGCGCCGGTGGGGCGGCTGGACCGCGAGACCAGCGGCATGTTGCTGATGACCGACGACGGCGCGCTGCTGCACCGGATCATTTCGCCCAAATCCGCGTTGGACAAGGTCTACGACGTCACCCTGGCCGAGGACCTGCGCGGCGATGAGGCGGCCTTGTTCGCCAGCGGGACGCTGCTGCTGGAAGGCGAAACCAAGCCGCTGCTGCCGGCCGAGCTGGAGGTGCTGGGCGCGCGTCAGGCGAGGCTGACCCTGCATGAAGGCCGCTACCACCAGGTACGCCGCATGTTCGCCGCCGCCGGCAACCACGTGGTGGCGTTGCACCGCAGCCGCATCGGTGGGCTGTCGCTGGACGGGCTGGACGCCGGGCAATGGCGCACGGTGGGGCCGGAGGATCTGGACGTGTTGTTCGGGCGCGGTGACGCCGCATGAGCGCCACCACGCCGCTGCCGTTCTGGCCGCAGGCGGTGATCTTCGACATGGATGGCCTGATGCTCGACAGCGAGCGCGCCATCACCGCCTGCCTGGCACAGGCCGCCGACGAGCATGGGCTGCAGATCGAGCCCGCATTCTGGCTGCGCATGGTCGGCACCGGTGATGCCGCGTGCCGGCGCCTGCTTGGCGAGCGCATCGGCACCACGGCCATGGAGCACGTGCTGGCACGCTGCCAAGGTTTGTACGACGCCGCGGTCAGCGCGGGCATTGCGCATCGGCCCGGCATCATCGCGCTGCTGGAGTTCCTCAACGCGCACGGCATGCCGCGTGCGGTGGCCACCTCCACCCAGCGCCCGCTCGCGTTGCGCAAGCTGGCTGCCTCCGATCTGTTGTGGCGTTTCGATGCGGTATGCACCGCCAGCGACGTCGCACACCCCAAGCCGGCGCCGGATATCTACCTGCTGGCCGCCCGCACGCTGGGCGTGGACCCTGCGCAGTGCCTGGTGCTGGAAGATTCACCCACCGGCGTGCGTGCTGCACTCGCTGCGGGCATGACCCCGATCCAGGTGCCGGACCTGCTCGCACCCGATGCGGAGGTGCGTGCGCTCGGCCATCGCATCGTTGCCTCGTTGATGGACGCGCAAACGTTACTGGAAGCGCGGCTGGCCTGAGATGGTGTGGTTGGTGTGGTGGTGGTAATCGCGGCACGGCTTCGACGTTCGTCATCACTGCGTCGCTGCGGCTGAGCGCGAGACCACGCAGCGATGTGCTAAGTGATTGTCGCAGCGATTGGCTGATTCGCAGTGCAGATGTACTGTTGCGCCCGCTGCAGCGGATGCGAACAAAACTGCATCTCAACAAACTCATCGCACAGGCGATGCCGCCTCAGACGTACTGCATCTTGCGCGACATGCCGCCGTCGACAATGAAGTCCTGCCCGGTCACAAAGCCCGACAGCTGCGGCGCCAGCAGATATACCGCCAATTGCGCGATGTCTTCCGGCGTGCCGACGCGGCCAACCGGATGCTGGGCATGATCGCGCCGCGAGAGCTTGGGTGCGCGCCGCCGCGCCGGTGCACGCCAGGCGTCGGTACTGATCCAGCCGGGGCTGATGCTGTTGACGCGTACCTGCGGGCCTTCGCTCAGCGCCAGCGCATGCGTCATCGCCACCAGGCCACCTTTGGCGGCGGCATACGCTTCGCTATGGGGTTCGGATTGCCAGGCGCGCGTGGAGGCGATGTTGACGATGGCGCCGCCATCGGCCGCTTTTGCGAGCGCGGGCAGGGCATGCTTGCTGCACAGGAACGCACCATGCAGGCTCGAGACCCGGCGCTGCCATTCCTGCCATTCCAGTTGCGCCAGCGCGGCGATATGCGGGTCGGGAACGCCGGCGTTATTGACCAGGCCGTCGAGCCGCCCGAAACGTTTGAGCGCGGTGGCGACCAGGCGCGCGGCATGTGGTTCGCGCGCGGCGTCGGCACGCACGAAGGCGCTGCGGCGCGGCAGTGCCCAGTCCTGCAGGCAGGCCTTGCCCGCATCGGCATCCAGATCGCCAATCACCACGCTGCCGCCGGCACCGAGCACAGCCTGCGCAATGCCGCGGCCAATGCCTTGCGCGCCACCGGTGATGATCACCACGCGGTCCTGCAACGGTGCGGGATTCCAGGCGGAAATAGCGGGAACCAGAGCCATGGCGTGCGATTGCGTCAGCGAACGGGAATTCCACTGTAACCGTTGCGATGTCAGCGCCACAGCAAGATGCGGTGCGCTTGTGGCCGCTTTGCACACCTCGCGCATGTCATCAGCATTTCATACGAATTTCTTTTCATGGCGCGCGCCGACATGGCCGCCAGGGAGCGGTCCGGCTCCTCCCCCATCGGAAAACCTCATGACCTTTGCTCCCGTGCATCCTGCGCGTCGTCCTCGCCATGCCGTGCTGATGCTCGCCGTCACTGCCGCGCTCACCTCCGTCACCGTGCAGGCACAACAGGCTAGCGCTACGTCCACGCAGACCACCGAGCTGGATCGCGTGCAGGTGCTGGGCAGCTATGCGTCCAGCCTGGAGCGCGCGCTCAACGACAAACGCTATGCGCCCAGCGTGATCGATTCGATCGAAGCCGAAGACATCGGCAAGTTGCCTGCGCAGAACGTGGCCGAAGCGCTGCAACGCCTGCCGGGTGTGACCATCGAGCGTGATCGCGGCGAAGGCGTGTATGTGCGCGTGCGCGGCCTGGGGCCGAATTTTCAGGTCACCACGCTCAACGGGCAGACCATGGCGGTGAACGAAAACGTGCGCAATTCCGGGCAGACCGGCCGCCAGTTCCGCTTCGACACCTTGCCGGCCGAACTGGTGTCGGGCCTGGAAGTGATCAAGAGCCCGACCGCCGCGCTGGATGAAGGCGCCATCGGCGGCGTGGTCAACGTCAAGACCTTTCGCCCGCTGCAATTGGGCAATGCAGAAACACATCTGTCAGCCGAACTCAGCCACCCGCAGCTGGCCGATGAGAACGACCCGCGCGTGTCCGGCCTGTACAACTGGGTCAATGCCGACAAGACCCTGGGCGTGCTGTTCGCCGCTGCCTACGCCGAGCGCAGCCTGCGCCAGGACCGCGTCAACGAGACCTACTGGGAGCACTACGCCGATGGCATCGACGGCAACGGCGATGGCATTGCCGATACCGGCGCCATCTACGCGCCCTCGGCCATCCGCCCGACACTGGAACTGGAGCAGCGCAAGCGGATCGGCGTGGCCAGCTCGATCCAGTTCGCGCCCAGCGAGGCGCTGGAATTCAACCTTGACCTGTTCTACGCACGCCAGCAGGTGGACTACGACGAGTTCGCGATCGGCACCGGCTGGGAGCCGCGCAACATGCGCAATCTCAGCATCGCCGGCAATGCGGTCACCGCGTTCGATTACCAGAACGGCCAGGTGCAGCTCTCGCGCGAAACCTCCGGCATGACCGACGAAAACCGCAGCGTGCGTTTCAGCGGTGCCTGGCAGGGCGATGCGTGGAAGCTGCAGGGCACCGGCTTCGTGTCGCGTGCGCACAGCTGGAACGATGCACCGATCCGCCGCACCCGTCTGCGCTCCGGCACCACCGTCGATCAGCGCGTGGTGTTCCCCACCGCCTCCGGCAACAATCTGCCGCAGTGGTCCTTCACCGATGGCTATGACCCGACCGATCCGGCGCAGACGCCGGGCCGCCGGCTGGAGTGGCGCATCATCGACGCGGTGGACCACGAGCGCGCGCTGCAGTTCGATGCCGACCGCATGCTGGAAGGCGGCGTGTTCAGTGCGCTCAAGCTGGGCGCCAAATACCGCACCCGCGAGCGCCGCTATGACCGCACCGACCTGGTCAACAACAGCATCGCCGGCCGGCGCTTTGATGCCAGCTATTTCTACCCCTCATTGCCGGTGAGCGACATGCTGGACGGTGGCAACGGGCAGCTGCCGCGGCAGTGGCTGGCACCGCGCGAAGCGCCGTTCTGGGGTGACTGGCCGACTGCGGCGGATCTGGCCAACAGCCCCACCAGCGAAGACCTGCAAAATTCGTACCGGGTGCTCGAAGACATCAGCTCGGCGTATGCGATGCTGGAATTCTCCACGCCACTGGGCGGGCGCGACGTGCGCGGCAATGTCGGTGTCCGCGGCGTGCATACCCAACAACGCACCGAAGGCCATGCCAATCTCGACGGCGCCGCACAACCGGTGGTGTTCGAGCGCAGCTACAACGATGTGCTGCCATCCTTGAACGTGGCCTACGACCTGCGCCCGACCATGGTGCTGCGCGGCGCCGCGGCCAAGGTGATCACCCGTCCGGATCTCACCGATCTGTCTTCCAAGCTCACCTTCAACTCCAGCGGCGAAGTGCTCACCGCAAGCGGCGGCAACCCGAACCTGGAGCCGTTCGAGGCACTGCAGTACGACCTCACCTTCGAGTGGTACACCTCGCCGTCGTCGGCGCTGGTGGCCGGCGTGTTCTACAAGGACATCAGCCGGTTCGTGCAGACCCAATTCTCCAACCTGGACTACCAGGGCCGCCGCTATCTGCTCTCGTCCAAGGTCAACGGTGGCAAAGCCAAGGTACAGGGCGTGGAGTTGGCCTGGCAGCAGGTCTTCACCGGCTTGCCGGCGCCGTTCGATGGCCTGGGCATGCAGGCCAACTACACCTGGACCGACAGCGAGGCCAACTACGTGGACGGAGACACCACCTTCCAGGATGCGTTGGAAGGTGTGGCCAAGAACAGCTACAACCTGGTCGGTTTCTACGAGAAGGGGCCGCTGTCGGTGCGGCTGAGTTACAGCTGGCGCGACGACATCGTCAACTCGGTGGGCACCGCCGATATCGCCACCAACAACACCCGCGCCTACGGCACGCTGGACGGCAACATTTCCTGGCAGATCACCCCGGCGCTGGCCGTGTTCGCCAATGCCATCAACCTGACCGGTGAGGTGCAGCACATGTATGTCGGCGACCACCTGTTCTCCGGCTATACCGACTACGGGCGCACCTACTCGCTCGGCCTGCGGGCGAACTTCTGATGCGCACGCTGCAGACCCTCGCAGTGGCCGTGTGCCTGTTGCTGAGCAGCGCGGCGCCGGCGGCGCAGGTGGAGGTTGATACCGCGCCGCCGGCTGCCACCGACCAGGACGCCGCGCCACGCCAGTGGCTGGCCGGCGACCATCATGTGCATAGCGAATGGAGCGTGACCTGGGACCGGTCCACGACGCCGCCCGCGCCGATCCGCGGCGGTGATTCGCCGTACACGCGCAGCCGCAATGCGCAGCAGGCCGCCGCCAACGGGCTTGCGTGGATGGTGCATACCGATCATGGCGGCCCGGGCCATTCGCGGGTAACCCGCACCCAGGCCTGGCCAGCGCTGCAGCGGGCCAGGCGCGCGGTGCCGGCGCTGATCCAGTTCCATGGGATGGAATTCGATGTGCCGGCGGCCGAGCATGCGTCGCTGATCATCGCACCGGGTGCCGACGAGCAAGCGCAGCTGGAGCGGCTGGAGCGCGACTACAACCGCGCCGAACTGCTGGACGGCAGCCTCCGCGATACCGAGCCGGCGATGCTGGCGGCGCTGCACGCCATGCAGGCGATGCAGCCGCAGCCGCTGCTGGTCGTCAACCATCCTTCGCGCACAGCGACAGCGCCCGGGGTCTGGGGCAAGGTCACTCCGGCGGAGTTGCGTGCATGGCAGGACGCTGCGCCGCAGGTGGTGATCGGCATGGAAGGCGCACCCGGGCACCAGGCCGACACCGCGCATCGTGGGCTGTATCGCAATGCCGGCGCGCCGACGTTAGGGGGCTTCGACCAGATGACCGCACAGGTGGGCGGCGTGTGGGACAGCCTGCTGGCCGAAGGCCGCCATTTCTGGATCACCGCCACCTCCGATTCGCACCGCAACTGGCGTGATGGCGGCGCGGAATTCGACCCGGGCGAATACAGCAAGACCTATGTGTGGGCGCATCGCGATGCGGCCGACATCCTGCGCGCGTTGCGGGCCGGGCAGAGTTTTGCAGTGACCGGCGATCTGATCGATGCACTGGAGTTGCGTGTGGAGTCGGTTGCGGCCGATGGCCGCGCCCGCGCGCACGCCGGGATGGGCGGCACGCTGCAGGCTGTGGCAGGTACGACGCTGCAAGTGCGCGTGCGCATGCACGAACCGCAGCAGCCCAACCGCCACGGCCAGCGCCCGCAGGTGGCGCAGCTGGAGGTCATCACCGGTGGCGCGCAGCGTGGCGGCGGTGTGCGCACGCAGGTGCATCGCATTGCGCGTGCGGCGTTGCCGTCGCAGGACGGCTGGCTGAGCGCGCAGGTGGACGTGCCGGAGTTGGCCGGTGGTGGCTTCGTGCGCGTGCGCGGCAGCAACACGGACGAACCCACCCCGGAGCCGGATGGCGCCGGCGAAGATCCCTGGCAGGATCTGTGGTTCTACTCCAATCCGGTGTTCGTCACGCCGGCGCGGTGAGCTGCGGTGCGTGGCGACCTGGCCCTGCGAGCGCGCAGCTGTGACCAGGCGTGATTTGCGCGTGTCAGCACGCGGACGTGAGGCCCACGCCGCCCGCATGCAGGCGGCGTGGCCATGCGCGGTGCCTCAGTGCGCGGCGCCGTGCAACACCCGCTCCCAGCCATCGCGGCCGAGGCGTTCGAGCGTTTCGATATTGCGCTCCACAATCACATCCGGGTCCGGGAAGGCGGCCACCGCGCGCTCCACGCTGTCTTCGCGCAACAGGTGCAGGGTGGGGAAGGGCGAGCGGTTGGTGAAGTTGGCCACGTCATCGGCTGCGGCGCCGGCAAACTGATAGTCCGGATGAAAACTGGCCACCTGCAGCACGCCCTGCAGATCCAGCGCCTCCACTGCCGCGTCGGCGTTGTCGAGGAAGTCGTTGTAGTCCAGGAAATCGGTGAGCACGTCCGGGTGCACGATCAGCGTGGTGTCGATCTGCTCGGCCGGCGTGTCGCGCAGCAGCACCAGTTCCTCGGCCAGCTGTTCCAGCAGCGCTTCGGGCGTGCTCGCATCGCTGAGCACCAGCCGCACCTGTTCCTTGACGTAGACCGCCTTGGCGAACGGGCACAGGTTCAGGCCAATCACCGCGCGCTCGATCCACTGGCGGGTGGCGATCAGGGGATCGGTGGGGTCGGGTGTGGAGGTCATCGTGGCGGCAGCAGCGTGATGGCGCGCCAGTGTATGCGATCGGGCTTTGGGCACGCGCTGCGCGCGCGGGTAACGGTTCGCTCTGCTGCTGCCAGCGGAGCGGGGCGACGGCAAATCGCGCGCCAGCCGCCCACTCACCATCGATGCATCAGTCAGGCACTCAACGCCGCATCAATCGCGGAAGTTGTCGAACTGCAGCGGCAGCTCGAAATCGGCCTTCTTCAACACTGCGATCGCGTCCTGCAGGTCGTCGCGCTTCTTGCCGGTGACGCGCAGCTTGTCGCCGTTGATCTGCGCTTCGACCTTGAGCTTGGCTTCCTTCAACTTGGCTACCAGCTGCTTGGCCTGCTTCTGCTCGATGCCCTGCTTGACGGTGACCTTCTGCCGCGCACCGGCCAGATTGGTCTCCACATCGCCAAACTCCAGGCAGCGCACATCGATGCCACGGGCCAGCAGGCGCGCGCGCAGGATGTCGGTCATCTGCTTGACCTGGAAATCGCTGGGCGCGGACTGGTTGATCACCTTGCCGTCTTCGAGCTCGAACTTGGCTTCCACGCCCTTGAAGTCGAAGCGGGTGTCCAGCTCGCGGTTGGCCTGATCCACCGCATTGGTCAGTTCGTGCTTGTCGACTTCGGAAATCACGTCGAAGGACGGCATGGCAATTCCTCTTCAAAAGATCGGCAGCCAGTTTAAGACCCACCCGCATGCGATGACAGGGGCAGCGGTGGCGCGTGCGCCGGTCGCGGCTGGCAGGGATGGGCGTGCGCGCGAATGCCAAGCACGTACATCGACGATGCAGCCCGCGCGTACCTGCACGCGATTGCGCCCACCCAGACCCTGCGCAACCTCGGGCAGCGCAGGCGCGGCATGCACCGCAGCGGTCGCGAACCACCGTCTGCCCCGGCGATAATGCCGCATGTCTTTGACCGCGCCCGCCCCCCGTTCCCCGTTGCCTGCCATCGCCTGGATGGTGGCGGCAGTGGCGTGTTTTTCGCTGATGGATGCCGGCATGAAGCTGTTGTCGGCCAGCTACCCGCCCTTGCAGGTGACCTTGTTGCGCGGCGCGGCGTCGCTGCCGTTCGTGCTGGTGTGGGTGTTCGCCACCGCCGGGCCGCGCGCCATCATCCCGGTGCGCTGGGGCCTGCATCTGCTGCGCGGGGTGCTGGGCATGGTGATGATCGGCTGCTTCGTCTACGGGCTGAAGCGCATGCCGCTGTCCACCGCCTACACGCTGTATTTCGTCGCGCCGTTGCTGGTGGCCGCGCTATCGGTGCCGCTGCTGGGCGAACACGTCGGGCCGCGGCGCTGGACGGCCATTGCCATCGGCCTGGTCGGCGTGATCGTGGTGCTGCGGCCGGGCGTGAACGGGCTGATCTCCCTGCCCGGCCTGATGGTGCTGCTGGCGGCCACCGCCTATGCCATCGCCGCGATCACCGTGAGCCTGTTGACCCGCACCGACACCCCGCAGGCGATGGTGGTGTGGTTCCTGCTGTTCATGGCGATCGGCGCCGGCCTGCTGGCCATCCGGGACTGGGTGCCGTTGCGCGCCGAGCACGCCTGGCTGATCGCCGGCATGGGCCTGGCCGGGGCGTTGGGTCAGGTGGCGCTGACCCAGGCCTTCATGCGGGGCGATGCCTCGATGATCGCCCCGCTCGAATACACCGGGCTGGTCTGGGTGATCGGCTGGGACTGGCTGCTGTGGCAGACCCTGCCCGACGCGTGGACCTGGACCGGCGCCGGCATCATCGTCGCCAGCGGCCTGTATTTGTTGCGCCGGGAGCGGATCCGGCAGGCCGACAGGCCGCCGCCGCTGGATAGGCCGTAAATGGGGATTCGGGATTCGGCATTCGGGATTGGCAACAGCAGGAATGCCGTTGTCCTTGCGAATCCCCAATCCCCAATCCCGACTCCCGGTTGTGAACATTGACTGGTAGGCTTCACGACCCCCCAATCGGTCCCGCGCGGTGATCCAGTTCCAGCGCCTGCACAAGTCCTACACCGTCGACGGTCGCCAGATCGTGGCGCTGCATCCGCTCGACCTGCGGATCGGCCCCGGTGAGGTGTTCGGCATCATCGGCCATTCCGGCGCCGGCAAGTCCACGCTGATCCGGCTGATCAACCGGCTGGAAGAGCCCACCGGCGGGCGCCTGTTGATTGGCGACGAAGACGTCACCGCGCTGAACAGCACCGGCCTGCGCGCGCTGCGGCGCCGGGTCGGGATGATCTTCCAGCACTTCAACCTGCTGTCTTCGCGCACGGTAGCCGGCAACGTGGCGTTCCCGCTGGAGCTGGCCGGCACGCCGCGCGCAGATATCGACGCGCGCGTGGCCGAACTGCTGGCGCGGGTCGGCCTGGAGCAGCACGCCACCAAGTACCCGGCGCAGCTGTCGGGTGGGCAGAAGCAGCGCGTGGGTATTGCGCGTGCGCTGGCCACCCGCCCGCAGATCCTGTTGTGCGACGAAGCCACCAGCGCGCTGGACCCGCAGACCACGTCCTCGGTGCTGCAGCTGCTGGCGCAGATCAACCGCGAGCTGGGCCTGACCATCGTGCTGATCACCCACGAGATGGAGGTGATCCGCCGCGTCTGCGACCGCGTTGCGGTACTGGACGCCGGCAAGCTGGTCGAAACCGGCCCGGTGACGGAGGTGTTCCTGCATCCGCAGCACCCCACCACGCGGCGCTTCGTGTCCGAAGCCGAGCATGTGGACGAAGCCGAGCTGCACCGCGATTTCGAAGCGGTGGGCGGGCGCATCGTGCGGCTGACCTTCCTGGGCAACGGCACCTACGAGCCGGTCCTGGGCCGCATCGCCCGCGAAACCGGCGTGGACTACAACATCCTGTCCGGGCGCGTGGACCGCATCAAGGACACGCCCTACGGGCAGCTCACCGTTGCCCTGACCGGTGGCGACCAGAACGCGGCGCGTGCCGGGTTCGTGGCCGCCGGTGTGCATGTCGAGGACCTGCGCGTATGAACCTGCTGCCCATCGCCGCCGCGCCCGGCTTCTTCCGGAATCTCGATGCCGCCAAGTGGGGCGACATCGGCCAGGCCACGCTGGACACCTTGCTGATGCTGGCCGGCGCGCTGCCGTTGACCTTGCTGATCGGGCTGCCGCTGGGCGTGGCGCTGTTCCTGTGCGGGGCGCCGCAACTGCGCCGCCGGCCGGTGCTGTACGGCGCGCTGGCCGCGGTGATCAACCTGCTGCGCTCGGTGCCCTTCATCATCCTGATGATCGCGATGATCCCGCTCACGCTGATGCTGATGGGCACCTCGCTGGGCGTGCGCGGCGCGATCCTGCCGTTGGTCGTCGGTGCGGCGCCCTTCTATGCGCGGCTGGTGGAAACCGCCCTGCGCGAAGTGGACCGCGGCATCATCGAGGCCAGCCAGGCAATGGGCGCGACCACCGGCCAGCTGGTCTGGCGCATGCTGCTGCCCGAAGCGCGGCCCGGCCTGATCGCTGGCGCCACCGTCACCACCATCGCGCTGATCGGCTTCACCGCCATGGGCGGTGCAATCGGCTCCGGCGGCCTGGGCGATGTGGCCTACCGCGAAGGCTATCTGCGCTCGCATTCGGATGTCGCGCTGATCACCGTCATCGCATTGCTGGTGCTGGTGCAGTTGCTGCAGATGCTCGGCGACCGCCTAGTGGCGCGTTACAGCCGCCGTTGAAGCCCGTGGCCTGCAGGGCGGCGGCCGATGCCCTCGGGGCCATCGCTGGCCCGCACGGGGCAGGGTGCGCCACCGCCGCCAGTTTGGGCGCGTGCGCTGCCGCAGTCCGGCAGGCCCGCGTCTGCATCGCCCCGGCGCGGGCGGTCTGCTAGGTTTGTCGTCTGCGGCGGCGCCGCGGTCCTCCTCCTCCCACGGATCCCTACATGAGCACATTTGCGTTTCGTTCTCTTCTGGCTGCCGCCACGCTGGCGCTGGCGTCCTGCGGCGGCGGTGGCAGCAGTGGCGGTGACACCCTCACCGTGGCCGCCACCGCGGTCCCGCATGCCGAAATCCTGGAAGTGGTCGAACCGCTGCTGGCCAAGGACGGCGTGAAGCTGGACGTGCGCGTGTTCAACGACTACGTGCAGCCCAATGACCAGGTCGTGCAGAAGCAGATCGACGTCAACTACTTCCAGACCGAGCCCTACCTGGACGCCTACAACCGCGACCGCAAGAGCCAGCTGGTGACCGTGGTGGGCGTGCATATCGAACCGTTCGGCGCGTACTCGCGGCGCTTCAAGTCGCTGGCCGACCTGCCCAGCGGCGCGGACGTGGTCATTCCCAACGACCCGAGCAACAACAGCCGCGCGCTGATCCTGCTCGACAAGGCCGGAGTGATCAAACTCAAGGATCCCAGCAACGCGTTGTCCAGCCAGCGCGACATCGTCGACAACCCCAAGCAGCTGAAATTCCGCGAGCTCGATTCAGCGATGCTGCCGCGCGTGCTGGACCAGGTGGATCTGGCCCTGATCAACACCAATTACGCGCTCGACGCCGGGCTCAATCCCACCCGCGATGCTCTGGCGATCGAAAGCAAGGACTCGCCGTACGTGAACTTCCTGGTCGCCCGTGCCGACAACAAGGACGATCCGCGCGTGCAGAAGCTCGCCAAGGCACTGACCAGCCCGGAAGTGAAGGCTTTCATCGAGCAGAAGTACAGGGGCGCGGTGCTGCCGGCGTTCTGAAGTCAGGTGATGCGCGCGCCGTAACCGCACGTGCGGGCAGGACGCGCGATGGCGATTGCCAGCATCGCGCCCGCAGCCTTGCGCTGCAGTGCCGCGGATAACAGCCATCGCCTGCCAACCGGTTGCTGAGCGCCAAACGCAGCACGTTCGTTGCTTGAACGTGTGCGCACGACCATTGCGACTGGCCTTGCCCCACCATCGCGTCACCTTTGGCGGCATGGGTGCCGTCAAGGAGCCTGCAGGGATGTACGTGCGGCGTGCGCTGCGGTAGTGGCGGGCAAGCCCTGCAACAGCGTCACTGTCCAGATGCTCCGCAAAACCACTGCCAGAACTTTCTGCAATGGATGCATCGATCGACACGCTGATCGGCGCAGCCCGCAGCGGCTGCGCCATCTGTGACTGACCTGCCGCACGCGCATGTCGACACGCACCACACTCCGCATCGGGTTCCATTGCACCTGGCGGTTCGCAAACCAGCCGACACCCTTCCTCACACTGCGCTACCGATACTCTCCTGATGCCCCTCCTGCTTGCCATTCCATTAGCCGTGATCATCGCCCTGGCGGTGTTCGCGGTGCTGTTCCCGCTGTCGTTGCTGCAGCGCTTCCGCGTCGGCACCGCCCGCCGGCAGGCACGCGGCTGGCTGTTGCTGATCAACCTGGTCTCGGCGGCGGTCTCCAGCGTGCTGTTCGTGGTGTTCACGCTGATTGCCGCAGCGTTCTGGCCGGGGGCGATCAGCCATGCCGCATTTGGCTGGGCCTGCGGGCTGGTGTTGGGAGTGGTGGCGCTGCGCCTGACCTGCTTCGAACGCACCACGCAGGGCCTGTTCTACCGGCCCAACCTGTGGCTGGTGCTCGCGCTGACCGGCTTGGTCCTGGTGCGAATCGTTGCCGGCCTGGTGCAGGGCTGGCGCAGTACCTGGCAAGGCGTGCCGTGGCCGGTGGAAGGCTGGCTCAGCCACGCCAGCCTGCTTGGCGCGGCCGGTGTGTTGCTGGGTTATGCGTTGGCGTATGCCACCTTGTTGTGGTGGCGCTGGCGCAGCGCCCGCCTGCGTGGCAGCGTCTATTGGCGCTGAATCGCATTGCGCGATCGCAGCATCCGTGAGCGCAAAAAAAAACGGGCCCGAAGGCCCGTTTTTTCATACACCCGCGTGTTGCCTGGGCGTTGCGCTTAGAAGCGAGCGCCGACGCCGAAGCCGACGGTCCACGGATCCAGTTCCAGCTCGCTGCCGGTACCGGCACCACCCACACGCAGTTCCGGACGCGAACGCATGTAACGGGCATCAGCGCGTGCGAACCAGGTGAAGTTGATGTTCATGTCCACGCCCACGGTGCCGATCACGCCCTTGGCGGTATCCAGGCCCACGTGCTGACCGGTGGTGGAGGCTGCGTCGATCTTCTCGTTGCTGAAGTTCGACTCGTAGTAGCCCACGCCCACGAACGGACGGAACACGTTATCGGCCTGGCCGAAGTGGTACTGGCCGCTGATGGCGATCGGCTGCTGCTCGACGGTGCCCACCTTGCCCACGCCATCGGCGTTGACGCGGTGGTTGAACTTGTCGGCTGCGCCCCACAGTTCAACGGCCCAGTTGTCATTGATGTAGTAGCTGGCGCTCAGGGTCGGCGCCGGGCCGCCGTCGACGTCCAGGCCAGGAGCCGGGTCGTTCTTCGGCTTGATCAGCGCAACGCCGCCGACCACGGCCCAATGCTTGCCGGATGCAGTGTCGCTGCTGCTGGACATGGCGGTCGAAGAGGTGTCACCGGTGTAGGTGGCCTCCTGCGCGAACGCGGACGGTGCAATCGCAAGTGCGGATACAGCAGCCAGGCTCAGGATGGAAATGGAACGCATGAGGGTCTCCTCGTCTTATTGTTAGGCCCTTGGAGTGGGCCGCGCCAAAGCTATTCCTGAAAATCTGAATCCACGCCCACCTGCGGCTCGCTAAAATTTCGTTTGTTCAGGAACTTTCCCGAGAAGACCGTGATTGCTGGATTTAACGCTGAAAGTGCATTCACGCAGATGCGTTCGCCGTGACGATGCAAACACCGCTGTTGCGTGGATTGCCCGCAGAAATTGCCGCGGATTGCCGTGTACTGGTGCTGGGATCGATGCCCGGCAGCGCTTCATTGCATGCGCATGCCTACTATGCACATCCACGCAATCGCTTCTGGCCGGTGATGCAGCAATTGCTCGGCATCGATGCAGACGCGCCGTATGACGCACGTCTGCAGCAACTGGCCGAGCGCGGTGTCGGGCTCTGGGATGTGATCGGCGAATGCGCACGCCGCGGCAGCCTGGATGCGGCGATCGTGCCGGGCAGCATCGTGGTGAATCCGCTGCCCGAGCGGTTGGCCACGCTGCCGCAGCTGCGCCTTGTGGTGTGCAACGGCAGTGCCGCCGCGCAGGCGTGGCGCCGCCACGTGCAACCGGCGTTGTCGCCGCCGCTGACGCGCCTACCGGTGCAGGCCGTGCCCTCGACCAGCCCGGCCAATGCTGCGTGGTCGCTGCCGCGGTTGTGCGCGGCGTGGCAGCCCGTGCGCGATGCGCTGCGCTAGCTGGAAGGCGTGGCATATCGCTCACGCGGACGTTCTCAGCGCGTTTGCACCGCGCATGCAGCACCATCCCGCCGCCAGAAGTCATGCCTGCCTTAGGCACACGCGCAGCGGCGGCGCGCTGCGCATCATCGGCCACAGCACATAGGGAGAGACTGCATGGCAATCACATACCGGACCACGTTCGCCATCGCACTGGGTGCCTGCCTGGCCGCGGCCGGTGGTGTGGCCAGTGCCGATGAGCTGCACTGCGAGGTCAACACGGACTACGACCTCACGCTCAATCCGCGCAGCCTGATCCTGATCCGCGACAGCGGCACGCCGCAGCGGCTGGTCATGCGCCAGGGCGCGCTTTTCGTCGACGACCGCTGGGTGACGTTGAGCGACGACGATCGCAACCGTCTGGTCCAGTTCGAACAGCAGACCCGCGCCGTGGTGCCGCTGGCGCAGGAGGTCGGGCGCGAGGCGGCCGATATCGCCATCACCGCGCTCGGCGAAGTGGCGGCCGGCTTCAGCCGGGATCCGTCGGCCACCCGGACGCAGCTGGCCAGCGTGCGCGACAAGGTCGACCTGCGCCTGAAGCAGAGCTTCGGCAAAAGCCAGCTGACGCCGGTGGATATCGACGATGAAATCGGCACGCTGGTGGCGGAGATGCTGCCGCAACTGATCGGCGATGTAGTGGCCAGCACGGTGCAGGCGGCGATGACCGGCAACGGTACGCAGCTGCGCTCGCTCGACGGCCTGGAGCAGCGCATCGAGCGGCTGGTCGAGCCGCAGGCGCGCGCGCTGCGGCCGCGTGCGCAGCAGTTGTGCACGCGGATGGAGGCGCTGGACGCATTGGACAATGCGCTGGCGTATCGTCTGCCGTCAGGCGCGCCGTTGCAGCTGTTGCAGGTGGATCGACGCCCTGCCAAGTAAGCGTGCAGCCCCTGCGCGGACGCTGCATCCCGCCACGCGTGCGATTTTTTCCGCGGCAATGGTTGGCGCTGCGGCTCCCGGCCGGCCACAATAGGGGTTTCCCCATTCTGTTGCCGGAGTTCCCGTATGGCCGAAATCAAGGAAGCACTTGTCCCCGATATCGGTGACTACAGCGATGTCCCGGTGATCGAAGTGCTGGTGTCGGTCGGCGATACGGTCAGCAAGGACCAGAGCCTGGTCACGCTGGAATCGGACAAGGCCACGATGGAAGTGCCCTCGTCGGTGGCCGGCGTGGTCAAGGAGATCAAGGTCAAGGTCGGTGACAGCCTGTCGCAGGGCGCGCTGGTCGCGCTGATCGAAGTAGCCGATGCCGATGCCGGTGCCGAGACGGCTGCGGCGCCAGCGCCTGCCGCTGCGCCCGCCAAGGCTGCACCTGCTGCCGCACCTGCGCAGGCTGCCAAGGCCGAGCCGGCCGCGCCTGCCGCATCGTCCGACGGCGGTCAGGTCGAGGCCCGTGTGCCGGACATCGGCGACTACAGC
This sequence comes from Xanthomonas sp. NCPPB 2922, assembly GCF_041520885.1. Classification (NCBI taxonomy): domain Bacteria; kingdom Pseudomonadati; phylum Pseudomonadota; class Gammaproteobacteria; order Lysobacterales; family Lysobacteraceae; genus Xanthomonas; species Xanthomonas sp. NCPPB 2922. The sequence continues at coordinate 231,770 of NZ_JBGOFY010000002.1, forward strand.
GGCGTGCCGGTGATCGAAGTGCTGGTGGCGGTGGGCGACACCGTCGCCAAGGACCAGAGCCTGGTCACGCTGGAATCGGACAAGGCCACGATGGAAGTGCCCTCGTCGGTGGCCGGCGTGATCAAGGAACTCAAGGTCAAGGTCGGCGACAGCCTGTCGCAGGGCGATCTGGTGGCGATCATCGCTGCCAGCGATGGCGGCGCCGGTGCGGCGCAGTCCCCGGCCAAGCCCACCACCGACACCGCTGAAACCGCCGGCAAGGTCGAGCCGGTCGCCGTCCCGGCCGAGCCGGACAAGCTGGCCCAGCGCGAGATCGCGCAGGTGCAGTCGGCCCGTTCCACCGCGGCATCGCAGCCGGCCCAGGCAGCGTCCGGCACCCCGAGCAGCCCGCCGGTGACCTTCGATGCCGACAGCGTGCTGCCGTCCAAGGTGCCGTATGCCAGCCCGGTGGTGCGCGTGTTCGCGCGCGAGCTGGGCGTGGATCTGAACCAGATCAAGGGCAGCGAGAAGGGCGGCCGGATCACCCGTGAAGACGTACAGCGCTTCGTCAAGGCCGCACTCAGCGGCGGCGCGCCTGCCGCAGCCGGTGCCGCACCGGCCGGTGGTGGCAACGGCCTGAACCTGCTGGCCTGGCCGAAGGTGGACTTCAGCAAGTTCGGCGAAACCGAAACCCAGCCGCTGTCGCGCATCAAGAAGATTTCCGGTGCGAACCTGGCGCGCAACTGGGCCATGATTCCGCACGTCACCCAGTTCGAATCGGCCGACATCACCGACCTCGAAGCCCTGCGCGTGGCGCTGAACAAGGAAAACGAGAAGGCTGGCATCAAGCTGACCATGCTCGCCTTCCTCATCAAGGCCAGCGCCGCGGCATTGAAGAAGTTTCCCGAGTTCAACGCCTCGCTCGATGCGGCCGGCGAAAACCTCACGCTGAAGAAGTACATCAACATCGGCTTTGCCGCTGACACGCCGAACGGCCTGGTCGTGCCGGTGATCCGCGACGTCGACAAGAAGGGCGTGCTGCAGATCGCGCAGGAAAGTGGCGAGCTGGCCAAGAAGGCGCGCGACGGCAAGCTGGGCCCGGCCGACATGAGCGGTGGCTGCTTCTCGATCAGCTCGCTCGGCGGCATTGGCGGTACCGCGTTCACGCCGATCATCAATGCACCGGAAGTGGCGATCCTGGGCGTGTCCAAGTCGGCGATGCAGCCGGTCTGGAACGGCAAGGACTTCGCACCGAAGCTGATGCTGCCGTTGTCGTTGAGCTACGACCACCGCGTCATCGACGGCGCGCTTGCCGCGCGCTTCACCACCTATCTCAGCCAGGTGCTCGCCGACATGCGACGCGTCCTGCTGTGAGAGCAGCGCTGCTGACGCTCGCCTTGCTGGGTGTGCTGCCGTGGTCGTCTGCGGCCGCACGTGAGTGCGCCAGCACGCTGGGCCGCGGCTGGCCGCCGGCGGTGGGCAACTACGGCAGCGCGGTGACCACGCTGCTGGATGGCGGCGCCAAGCCGATGCTGTCGTTGCTGACCCTGCCCACGCGTGGTGTCGAAAGCGGCATCGCGCTGGTGCCGGGCAAGTCCGGCAGCGACTGGACGGTGCGCTTCAGCCGTGCCGACGAGCAGGTCTACAGCTGGGTCAGCCAGACCGACCGCGGCGCGGTGCAGTTCCGCACCGAACAGACCCCTGAAACCGTCGAGATCCCGATCCCGGCGGCGCTGGCGCAACGCCTGGTCGGCAGCTGGACCACGGCACTGACCCAGCTCGCACCGAGCGGCCAGACCGCACCGGTTACCGAAGGCGAAGTGCTGTCGTTCCTGGTCGATGGCGTGCGCTACAGCGGCACGCGCCCGAGCTGCGGCGTTGGCGAGTTGCTGTTGCAGCAGGCCGCGCTGCTGATCGAAGCCAGCGAAGGCAAGGAAAAGAAGCGCGACAAGCGCTGGACCCAAATCGAATCGTCGCTGGATGAACTCCAGCAGACGCTTGCCGGCACCGCCGGTTAAGCCACAGGAGAAGCAAATGGCGGTCATTGAAATCAAGGTTCCGGACATCGGCGATTACAGCGATGTCCCCGTCATCGAAGTGCTGGTCGCCGTTGGCGATAGCGTGGTCAAGGACCAGGGCCTGGTGACGCTGGAGTCGGACAAGGCCACGCTGGAGGTGCCGTCCTCGGCCGCCGGTGTGGTGAAGGAACTCAAGGTCAAGATTGGCGACAACCTGTCCGAAGGCGCAGTGGTACTGCTGCTGGAGACCGAAGGCGAGGCCGCTGCCGCACCCGCCGCGCCGAAGGCCGAGACCAAGGTCGCTGCGCCTGCTGCGGCCCCCGCGGCCGCCGCACCCGGCAGCAAGCCGCCGGTGACCCCGTCGCACCGCGCCCCGGCCGAACCGGCCGCGCCCAAGCCGGCGCTGGCCAGCGGCAAGGCCGCCGATATCGAATGCAAGATGGTGGTGCTCGGCGCCGGCCCTGGCGGCTATACCGCCGCGTTCCGTGCCGCCGACCTCGGCCTGGACACGGTATTGATCGAGCGCTACGCCAGCCTGGGCGGCGTCTGCCTCAACGTCGGCTGCATCCCGTCCAAGGCGCTGCTGCACGCCGCCGCGGTGATCGATGAAGTGGCCCACGCCGGCGACTTCGGCGTGGACTTCGGCCAGCCCAAGATCACCCTGGACAAGCTGCGCGAGTACAAGGAAAAAGTGGTCGGCAAGCTCACCGGCGGGCTGGCCAGCATGGCCAAGCAGCGCAAGGTGCGCACCGTCACCGGTGTGGCGTCGTTCGTGTCGCCCAACGAGCTGGAGATCGTCGGCGACGACGGCAAGACCCAGCTGCTGCGCTTCGAGCACTGCATCATCGCGGCCGGTTCGCAGGCAGTGAAGCTCCCCAACTTCCCGTGGGACGACAAGCGCGTGATGGACTCCACCGACGCGCTGGAACTGCACGACATTCCCAAGACCCTGCTGGTGGTCGGCGGCGGCATCATCGGCCTGGAAATGGCCACGGTGTACAGCGCGCTGGGCAGCAAGGTCACCGTGGTGGAGTTCATGGACCAGCTGATGCCGGGCGCCGACAAGGACCTGGTCAAGCCGCTGGCCGACCGCCTGAAGAAGCAGGGCGTGGAGGTCCATCTCAAGACCAAGGCCACCGACGTCAGCGCCGATGCCAAGGGCATCACGGTGTCGTTCGAAGCGGCCACCGAAGGCGAAAAGCCTGGTCTGCAGGCGACCGCCTTCGATCGCGTGCTGGTCGCGGTGGGTCGCTCGCCCAACGGCAAGAAGATCGGCGCTGAAAAGGCCGGCGTCACCGTCACCGAACGCGGCTTTATCCCGGTGGACCGGCAGATGCGCACCAACGTGCCGCACATCTTTGCCATCGGCGACATCGTCGGTAACCCGATGCTGGCGCACAAGGCCACCCACGAGGGCAAGCTGGCCGCCGAAGTGGCTGCCGGCGAGAAGAAGGAATGGGTGGCGCGGGTGATTCCGTCGGTTGCCTATACCAACCCGGAAATCGCCTGGGTGGGCGTCACCGAAACCGAGGCCAAGGCCAAGGGCTTGAAGGTGGGCGTGGCCAAGTTCCCGTGGGCCGCCAGCGGCCGTGCGATCGGCATCGGCCGCACCGAAGGCTTCACCAAGCTGATCTTCGACGAAGAGACTCACCGCATCATTGGTGGTGCGATCGTCGGCGTGCATGCCGGTGATCTGCTTGCCGAAATCGGCCTGGCCATCGAGATGGGCGCCGAAGCCGAAGACATCGGCCACACCATCCATGCGCACCCGACCCTGAGCGAGTCGGTCGGCATGGCGGCCGAGGTGTACGACGGCACCATCACCGATCTGTACATTCCCAAGAAGAAGTAAGCCGCACCGCGTCTTGTGTGCTGACAGCGCCCCGCATTGCGGGGCGTTTGTCGTTAGGCAGGCATACCTGCGCGTAACCGATTCGAAGGTCGACTCCACGGCGGATGCCAGCGCACGCGTGATGTGCGCCGGTATCGGCAAGGGCAGCGTTGGGCGCGTCCTGCCCATCCTGCGCGAGCAGTGGCGCGTGCTGCCACGCGCTGGCGCCACTGCGTGCGCGAATGTGGCTCCATCACCGCAGCATCGTGCGACGCTACTGCAACCGCGATGCTGCAACCACCAACATGACCCCGCAGCGCAGCTTGCACGCCAGGCAGCGCGCTTGCACCATCGAGCCGCGGACACCGGGTTCGCGTCTGGGGAGACAACGGATGGTCAAGGTAAGGATGTCAGCGTTGCTGGTCGCCGCAGGTTGCGCGTGCACGTCGCTGAGCGCGCACGCCCAGACCACCGTCATCACCGCCGCCCGCCTGCTGGATGTGCAGACAGGACGCTATGTGGAGCGCCCGCAGATCGACGTCGTCGCCGGCCGTATCACGCGTGTCGGTCGCCAGGGCGACCCGCTGCCACCACAGGCGCAGCGCATCGACCTGGGCGAGCGCACGCTGTTGCCCGGGCTGATCGACATGCATGTGCATCTCACCGTGGATCCCACGTTGGGCGGCTACAAGGGCCTGGAATACACCGACAATTTCTGGACCGTGGTGGGCGTGGCCAATGCCGCCAAGACGCTTCGCGCAGGGTTCACCACGGTGCGTAATGTCGGCTCGCTCAACTATGACGATGTCGCGCTCAAGCAGGCGATCGAGCGCGGCACCGTGCCTGGCCCGCGGATCGTGCCGGCCACCTATGGCATCGGCGCCACCGGCGGCCACTGCGATGCCACCGAATTCCCGCCCTCGGTCAAGGTCAGCGGCCCCGGAGTCGCCGATGGCCCGGACGCGATCCGCGCCGCGGTGCGCACGCTGCGCAAGTACGGCGCAGAAGTGATCAAGTTCTGCGGTACCGGCGGCGTGCTGTCCAAGACCGACAGCGTTGGCGGGCAGCAATACAGCCTGGAGGAAATGCGCGCGCTGGTGGACGAGGCGCATCGCCTGGGCTTGAAGGTCGCCGTGCATGCGCATGGCACCGCCGGCATCAACGATGCGATCCGTGCCGGTGCCGACACCATCGAGCACGCCAGCCTGGCCGATGCCGAATCCTTCAAGCTGGCCAAGGCGCACGGCACCTGGTTTTCGATGGATATCTACAACGACGACTACATCCTGGCCGAGGGCGAAAAGAACGGTTTGTTTGCCGAGTCGCTGGAGAAGGAGCGCCAGATCGGGCGCAAGCAACGCGAGACCTTTCGTGCTGCGCATGCGGCCGGCGTGCGGCTGGTGTTCGGTAGCGATGCCGGCGTGTATCCCAACGGCGACAACGCGCGCCAGTTCGCCAAGATGGTGGAGTGGGGCATGACCCCGCTGGAGGCGATTCGCGCCGCCACCGTAGACGCCGCCGATGCATTGGGGCGCAGTACCGACGTCGGCGCCATCGCGCCGGGGCGCCATGCCGATCTGATCGCGGTAAGCGGCGATCCGCTGCAGGACGTGAGTGTGCTGATGCAGGTGGAGAGCGTGATCAAGGGCGGCGAACGCGTCGCCGATTGAAGCGTTGCAACTGATGCTGCGCTGCGGTGTTACGGGGCAGTGCAGTGCGGCAGTGCGGTGTAGTGCATGAGCGCGTGATGCTCTGCCCGCGAGCATCGATCTATCGCGCAGCACGCGCAGTGTGTGGCACGTGCAGTGGTGCGGGTTTCCATCAGTCTGGATACCCAGGTAGCCGCTAGTGGTAGCGCTGCGATCACGTCATCAAGCAGGCGGCAGGCAAGCAGGGGGTATGCGGTGAGGCGCGCATATGCGCATCCCTGGTTTACGCAGCAGTCGCGCATTGCGCATGCTGCACGCAGCGCTTGGAGTAGCGCGCAGACGCAGATGCAGACACCAAAACGACAACGCCCCGCACAAGGCGGGGCGTTGCGTCACACGGGTGCAGCGCAGATCAGAACGCGAACGTCACGCCTGCAACCGGGCCCTTGAACTCCTGCTTCAGGCCGATCAGGCCATCGCTGCCGCGCTGGTCGACGTCGAGCTTGAACCAGTCGTAGCCGGCGAAGATGCCGAAGTTCTTGGTGAAGCGGTATTCGGCCATCGCATTGGCGCGGCTCAGGTCGCCCGAGTAGTCGCCAAAATCGCCCCAGCTGGTGTTGAGGTACTGGCCCTGCACGTTGAACAGCCAATGCTCGCTCGGACGTGCGGTGAAGCGGATACCCACCACCGGTGCCACGCCGTCTTCGCTCTCGTCGAGCACGTCGCCGGTGAACACGTCACCCAGGTCGGCGTAGGCGTTGGCCTCGACCTTGGCGTATTCGGCGCCGATCTGCAGGCCCAGGCTGAATTCCGGACTGTCGACGACCGAGTAGTCGTACACCAGGCTGGCCACCTGGTACTTGAGCTCGCCCTTGATGAAGCTGCCGCTCGGCACGGTGAAGCCACCGGCACTGACGTCTTCGCCCAGGGTCTCGCGGCGATCCTTGTCGTACTTGAAGTAGTCAAAGATCAAGCGCTGGCGGGTGCTCATGCGGAACACGCCATCGATGCGCGGCTCCCACTCCTTGCCACCGAAATCGAAATCCTGGTCCAGGGAGATTTCGTTGCCAGCCACCACGGTGTTGCCACGCAGGGTGTTGTCGTTATCGATGTTCATCGCGCCAAGACGGATCTGGAAGCGATCATCGGTATCTTCGGCGTGGGCAGGCGCGGCATAGGCAGCGGCCAAAACGCACGGGATGGCCAGTGCGAGCAGGTGTTTCATGGGGAGCTCCGTATTCTTGGAAGGCAGGCGATCGGGCCTGTGGCGCGCACTATCGGTAAAAGCGCGTCCACCAAAAGTGAAAGCGTTGTGGTACCGAAGTGAAGAACTTCCTAGCAATCGGACAAAACGGTCCGCTTTGTCTGTCCCGCGACATCCGGGTCAATACGCACCATTGTGGTGTCTGAGCGCTGTCACACCGCCGCGGAGGTCGGCGGATTGGACCGGAGGTGGGAAAGTGGGGGTGCGACAAAATGCGTCATAAAAGCAGGAGCCCCGGTCTCCCAGGGCTCCTAGACGCAGCCTGCAGTGGAACCTTTCGACGAGGATGTGCAGGCCTCGCAGGTTCTGACAGCCGGTTTGTGGCAAAGTTCCTCCCGTTGCGTGGCACCGGCATGGTGCGTCGCAATAAGTTCATGACTTCTCCCGGTTGTCTCGCAATTTGTCCAATTGCTATACTTTCGCGGCTCGACGAGGCGCATCTGCGCTTCCCACCCATCCACACGCAAGGTACCCGTAGTGCTGAACTCCGTTGACGCGGGTCGGCGGTTGATGCTGCGCGCTGCGGTATATCCGCTTGCCGCTGTAGCTATAACCAGTCTGGGGTTGCTGCTGATGGGGCCCCGTTACTCTGCCGGTCTGGCATTGACCGGGTTTGCGACGGTGTTGGGCGGCTGGGTGGCGGCGCGGACGGCGCTGGGGGGCGGCATCCAGGCGGCGGGCATTGCCATGGTCCGTCTGATTCTGGCGATGGTGCTGAAGTGGGTGTTGGTTTTCGTGGCGCTGGCGCTGGGCTTTGCCCTGTGGCGGCTGCCTCCTCTGGCCTTGTTGGCGGGTATCGCCATCGGGCTGATTTTTCAGGTTCTGGCTCTGGCCAGGCGTTGATTCGAACTTAAAGGGCTCCGGACACATGGCGGGCGAGGCAGCAACACCTACCTCCTATATCCAGCACCACCTGCAGAACCTGGTTTATCCGGTGCGGGATGGCGGCGGCACGTTCTGGACCATTCACGTCGACACCCTGGTCATGGCTGTGTTGATGGGCCTGGTGATGGTCTTCGCATTCTGGATGGCCACGCGCAATGCCACTGCCGGCGTGCCGGGCAAGTGGCAGGCGTTTGTCGAGATCTGCCTGGAATTTGTCGATCGCCAGGCCAAGGACACCTATCACGGCACCAGCAAGCTGGTGACTCCGATCGCGATCACGATCTTCTTCTGGATCCTGTTGATGAATCTCATCAAGATGATCCCGGCCGACTTCATCGCCATCCCGCTGGGCTGGGCTGGCATCCACGCCTGGAAGCCGGTCCCCACCGCCGACGTCAATGCCACCTTGGGCATGTCGATCAGCGTGTTCTTCCTGATGATCGTCTTCTCGCTGCGCTCCAAGGGCGTGGGCGGCATGACCAAGGAATTCCTCACGGCGCCGTTCGGCAAGTGGATGATGCCGTTCAACCTGCTCCTGAACATCGTCGAGTGGCTGAGCAAGCCGATTTCGCTGGCGATGCGACTGTTCGGCAACATGTTCGGCGGCGAGATCGTCTTCCTGCTGATCTGGGTGCTGGGCGGTGCGGGCATCGCCGGCATGGTTGCCGGCGGCGTATTCGGCCTCGGCTGGATGCTGTTCCACCTGTTGGTGATTCCGCTACAGGCCTTCATTTTCATGATGCTGTCGATCGTGTACCTGAGCCTTGCGGAAGACAGTCACTGAGTTTCGTTTCACCCTTCATCCGCTTTATCCCGATTCATCCATCACCCTTAGAAACTTTCGTTCGGAGATCACCATGTACCTCGCCGTCCTGACCAACCTCGCCCAAGTCCAGAGCTCCACCGTCCTCGCCGTCGGCATCATGATCGGCCTGGCCGCGCTGGGTGCCGGCCTCGGTCTGGCCATCATGGCTGGCAAGTTCCTGGAATCTGCCGCTCGCCAGCCGGAACTGATCCCGGTGCTGCAGGTCCGCATGTTCATCACCGCCGGGTTGATCGACGCCGCGTTCATCATCAGCGTCGCTGTCGGCCTGCTGTTCGCCTTCGCCAACCCGCTGGCCCAGGTGTTCATCGAGCGTCTGTCGCAGGCTGCCGGCTGATCCAGCGGTAGCAGGATGTGGACGCAGCCATGGTGGTTGCGTCCGCGGATGAAGGTCGGAAAGCGTCGCCATGCGGTGGCGCTTTCACCCCTAAAGAGCGATTGAGCGACCCATGGACATCACCCTTACCATCTTTGCCCAGGCGCTGGCCTTCGCCGGTCTGATCTGGATCGTCGCGACCAAAATCTGGCCGCCGCTGTTGAAGGCGATCGAAGAGCGTCAGCAAAAGATTGCTGAAGGTCTGGCTGCGGCCGACCGGAGCCAGAAGGATCTGGCGCAGGCGCAGGAGAAGGTCAACGAGGCGCTGAAGGACGCACGCACCAAGGCCAACGAGATCATCGACCAGGCCCACGCGCGCGCCAATCAGATCATCGAAGCGGCCAAGCTCGAAGCGATTGCCGAAGCCAACCGTCAGAAGGATCTGGCCCAGGCCGAAATCGACGCATCGGCCACCCGTGCCCGCGAGGAACTGCGCCGTCAGGTGTCGTCGCTGGCTGTCAGCGGTGCCGAAAAGCTGCTCAAGCGCGAAATCGATGCCACTGCCCACAAGGCACTGCTCGACGAACTGGCAGCGGAGATCTGATCGATGAGCCAGGCCCTCACACTTGCCCGTCCCTACGCCCGTGCCGCATTCGCGATTGCGCGTGAGGGCGGCAAGTTCGCGCCCTGGTCCGATGCACTTGCGTTCTCGGCGCAGGTCGCCGGCGATCCGCGCGTGGCTGCGCTGTTGCTGAATCCGGCGCTGCACCAGAATCAGGCGGTGACGCTGCTGGCGCCGCCGGCTGCCGAAGCGGACTATCAGCGTTTTCTCGGCCTGTTGGCCGATGCACAACGGCTGGCCCTGCTGCCGGAAATTGCAGGGTTGTACGAGCAGTTGCGTGCCGAAGCCGAGCACGTCGTGAAAGCGACGGTGACCTCGGCCACCGACATGAGCCCGGCCGAGCTGGCCACGATCACTGCCGCGCTGAAGAAGCGCTTCGGCCGCGAGGTGGATGTCACCACCGCGGTAGACGCTTCGCTGATCGGCGGCGCGGTGATCGACACCGGCGCGATGGTCATCGACGGCTCGCTGAAGGGCAAGCTTGCGCGCCTGCAGAACTCGCTCGCCCACTGAATTCACATAAACGCATGGCCCTCGCGGCCGGCACCTAGGACTGAACGATGGCAACCACGCTCAACCCCTCCGAAATCAGCGACCTGATCAAGACCCGCATCGAGGCGGTCAAGCTGTCCGCCGAGTCGCGCAACGAAGGCTCCGTGACCAGCGTGTCCGACGGCATCGTGCGCATCTTCGGCCTGGCCGACGTGATGCAGGGCGAAATGATCGAACTGCCGAACAACACCTTCGCCCTGGCGCTGAACCTGGAGCGCGATTCGGTAGGCGCGGTGGTGCTGGGCGATTACGAGAACCTGCGCGAAGGCGACGTGGCCAAGACCACCGGCCGCATCCTGGAAGTGCCGGTCGGCCCTGAGCTGCTGGGCCGCGTGGTCAACGCACTGGGCGAGCCGATCGACGGCAAGGGCCCGCTGGGCGCCACCCAGACCGCACCGGTGGAGCGTGTGGCCCCGGGCGTGATCTGGCGCAAGTCGGTCGACCAGCCGGTGCAGACCGGTTACAAGTCGGTCGATGCGATGATCCCGATCGGCCGTGGCCAGCGCGAGCTGGTGATCGGCGACCGCCAGACCGGCAAGACCGCGCTGGCGATCGATGCGGTGATCAACCAGAAGGGCACCGGCATCAAGTGCGTGTACGTGGCGATCGGCCAGAAGGCCTCGACCGTTGCCAACATCGTGCGCAAGCTCGAAGAAAACGGCGCGCTGGCGCACACCGTGGTGGTGGCGGCGACCGCGTCCGAATCGGCCGCGATGCAGTACATCAGCCCCTACGCTGGCTGCACCATGGGCGAATACTTCATGGACCGCGGCGAAGACGCGCTGATCGTGTACGACGATCTGTCCAAGCAGGCCGTGGCCTACCGCCAGATCTCGCTGCTGCTCAAGCGCCCGCCGGGCCGCGAAGCCTATCCGGGCGACGTGTTCTATCTGCATAGCCGTCTGCTCGAGCGCGCTGCGCGCGTGTCCGAGGAGTACGTTGAGAAGTTCACCAACGGTGCGGTGACCGGCAAGACCGGTTCGCTGACGGCGCTGCCGATCATCGAAACGCAGGCCGGCGACGTCTCCGCGTTCGTGCCGACCAACGTGATCTCGATCACCGACGGCCAGATCTTCCTGGAAACCGACCTGTTCAACGCCGGTATCCGTCCGGCCGTGAACGCCGGTATCTCGGTGTCGCGCGTCGGTGGTGCGGCCCAGACCAAGATCATCAAGAAGCTGTCCGGCGGCATCCGTATCTCGCTGGCGCAGTACCGTGAGCTGGCGGCGTTCGCGCAGTTTGCCTCGGATCTGGACGAAGCTACCCGCAAGCAGCTGGAGCGCGGTCAGCGCGTCACCGAGCTGATGAAGCAGAAGCAGTACGCGCCGATGTCCATCGCCAACCAGGCGCTGTCGATCTATGCCGTCAACGAGGGTTACCTCGATGAAGTGCCGGTCAACAAGCTGCTGGCGTTCGAAGAAGGCCTGCACGCGCACTTCGCCAACACCCAGGGTGAGCTGGTCTCCAAGATCAACACCACCGGCGGTTGGGACAACGACATCGAAGCCGCGTTCAAGAAGGGCATCGAAGAGTTCAAGACCACGGGCAGCTGGTAAGTCCAGCTGCGGGAATCGGGAATAGAGAATCGGGAATCGTCAAAGCGGGTTGGCTGTGCCAATTCCCCACTCACGATTCCCCATTCCCACTAAGTGAGCGAAGCGAGCGAGTATGGCAGGCGGACGCGAAATCAAAACCAAGATCAAGAGCGTGCAGAACACCCGCAAGGTGACGCGCGCGCTCGAAATGGTCTCGGCCTCCAAGATCCGCAAGGCGCAGGAACGCATGAAGACCTCGCGTCCCTACGCGCAGGCCATGAAGCAGGTGATCGGGCATCTGGCGCAGGCCAGCACCGACTACCAGCATCCGTTCCTGGTGGAGCGTGAGCAGGTCAAGCGGGTCGGCTACATCGTGATCTCTTCCGACCGCGGCCTGGCCGGCGGTCTGAACAACAACCTGTTCCGCAAGATGCTGGGCGAAGTGCGCCCGTGGCAGGACAAGGGTGCCGAGATCGACGTGGTCACCATCGGTCAGAAGGCCTCGGCGTTCTTCCGCCGGATCAAGGTCAACATGGTCGGTAGCGTCACGCATCTAGGCGACAGCCCGCACATCGAGCAGTTGGTGGGCGTGATCAAGGTGATGCTGGATGCCTTCACCGAGGGCAAGGTGGACCGCGTGTATCTGGTCTACAACCGCTTCGTGAACACCATGACGCAGAAGGCCAGCTTCGAGCAGTTGCTGCCGCTTCCGGCCGCCGAGCACAAGGTGGCGCATCACGACTGGGACTACCTGTACGAACCCGATGCCGCCACCGTGCTGGAGCACGTGATGACGCGCTACATCGAGTCGCTGGTGTACCAGGCCGTGCTGGAAAACGTGGCCTCCGAGCACGCCGCGCGCATGGTGGCCATGAAGGCCGCCAGCGACAACGCCAACAAGATGATCGGCACCTTGCAACTGGTCTACAACAAGGCGCGCCAGGCGGCGATCACCCAGGAAATTTCGGAAATCGTCAGCGGCGCGGCAGCCGTATAGCCGGGAATAGGGAATGGAGAATCGGGAATGGTCGAGGCAGCAGCGCTTGATCTTCCCATTCCCGAATCCCGTTTCCCCAATCCCGACACCAGAATCGAACAGACATTAGTGGAGTTATCCAAATGAGTCAGGGCAAGATCGTTCAGATCATCGGCGCGGTCGTCGACGTCGAATTCCAGCGCAATGAAGTGCCGAAGGTCTATCACGCGCTGAAGGTCGAAGGCACCGCCATCACCCTGGAAGTGCAGCAGCAGCTCGGCGACGGCGTCGTGCGCACGATTGCGCTCGGCTCCACCGACGGATTGAAGCGCAACCTGCTGGCCACCAACACCGAGCGTGCGATTTCGGTGCCGGTTGGCGCCGGGACGCTGGGCCGCATCATGGACGTGCTGGGTCGCCCGATCGACGAAGCCGGCGACGTGCAGGCCTCGGACCATTGGGAAATCCACCGCGCTGCGCCGTCGTACGAAGACCAGTCGTCCAGCACCGAACTGCTGGAAACCGGCATCAAGGTGATCGACCTGATGTGCCCGTTCGCCAAGGGCGGCAAGGTCGGCCTGTTCGGCGGCGCCGGCGTCGGCAAGACGGTCAACATGATGGAACTCATCAACAACATCGCCAAGGCGCACTCGGGTCTGTCCGTGTTCGCCGGCGTGGGTGAGCGTACCCGTGAGGGCAACGACTTCTACCATGAGATGAAGGACTCCAACGTCCTGGACAAGGTCGCGATGGTGTACGGCCAGATGAACGAGCCGCCGGGCAACCGTCTGCGCGTTGCATTGACCGGCCTGACCATGGCCGAGTACTTCCGCGACGAGAAGGACGAGAACGGCAAGGGCAAGGACGTGCTGTTGTTCGTGGACAACATTTACCGCTACACGCTGGCCGGTACCGAAGTGTCCGCGCTGCTCGGCCGCATGCCGTCGGCGGTGGGTTACCAGCCGACCCTGGCCGAGGAAATGGGCGTGTTGCAGGAGCGCATCACCTCGACCAAGAGTGGTTCGATCACCTCGATCCAGGCCGTGTACGTGCCCGCGGACGACCTGACCGACCCGTCGCCGGCGACCACCTTCGCCCACTTGGACTCGACCGTCACGCTGAGCCGTAACATCGCCTCGCTGGGTATCTACCCGGCCGTGGATCCTCTGGACTCCACCAGCCGCCAGATGGACCCGCTGGTGATCGGCCACGAGCATTACGACACCGCCCAGCGCGTCCAGCAGACCTTGCAGAAGTACAAGGAACTGAAGGACATCATCGCGATCCTGGGCATGGACGAGCTGAGCGAAGAAGACAAGCAGTCGGTGTCGCGCGCGCGCAAGATCGAGCGCTTTTTCAGCCAGCCGTTCCACGTGGCCGAAGTGTTCACCGGCTCGCCGGGCAAGTACGTCTCGCTGAAGGACACGATCCGCGGCTTCAAGGCGATCTGCGACGGCGAATACGACCACCTGCCGGAGCAGGCGTTCTACATGGTCGGCAGCATCGAAGAAGCGGTCGAAAAGGCCAACAAGATGAGCGCCAAGGCCTGATGCGATCCCAGCCGCTGCGCGGCTGGAATCGGGAATCGGGAATCGGGAATCGTAAAGGCGGTGCATCGGTGAATCGGAATTGAGAGGAATGGAAACGCGCGCAGCATGCCGCTCTTCCGATTCCCCACTCCCGATTCCCGATTCCCGCCTCACACAGTGAGGCACCATGAGCACTATCCGTTGCGACATCGTCAGCGCCGAGCAGGAGATCTTCCGCGGTGAGGCGACCCTGGTCGTGGCGACCGGGGAACTGGGCGAACTGGGCATCGCGCCCAAGCACGCCCCGCTGATCACCCGTCTCAAGCCAGGCAAGGTGGTGGTGACCACCGCCAGCGGCGAGCAGCTGGACTTTGCAATCTCCGGCGGCATCCTCGAGGTGCAGCCGCAGGTGGTGACCGTGCTGGTCGATACCGCCATCCGCGCGCAGGACATCGACGAAGCGGCTGTGCGCAAGGCCAAGGAAGAAGCCGAGCGTCTGCTCGCCAACCGTGGCGATACGGTGGACGTGGAACAGGCGCAGCGCCAGCTGGCCGAAGCCACGGTGCAGTTGCAGGCACTGGAGCGGCTGCGTCGCACGCTCAAGCATTGAGTTGCGAGACAGCGCACCACGCGAAAACGCCGGCCTTGTGCCGGCGTTTTCGTTTTTGGCGATGTGCCTGCGGTGGTCGGCATCGTTGGACACAACCAGGCGGCACACTGCCGGCCCGGGTCGCACTGCTACCGGCGATGCTGCGATAGCGCGATGCCCTTCACCTTCAACGAGGCAACCCCCATGACCCGCCTGACCGATGGCCTACGTGGTTGCGCGCTGACCGGCGCGCTTGCCGTGGTGTTGCTGGGCTGTGCGTTGCCGGCGCGCAGCCAGCCACCCCTCGCGCCGTTGCTGGACAAGATCGTCGAGCGCAACGCGATTGGCGACGCGGTGGCGTTGAGTAAATGGGACAGCGGTAAGCCAGTGCTGGATCAGGCACGCGAAGCGGCAGTGCTGCAGAACGTGCGCGATCAGGCGCCGGCGCATGGGCTGGACCCCGACGATGCAGCGCGGTTCTTCGGCGCGCAGATCGAGGCCAACAAATCGGTGCAGTACGCGCTGCTGAACCGATGGCATGAGCGCGGCCGTGCGCCGGACACCGCGCGGCCAGACCTGCCGACCTTGCGTGTGCGGCTGGATGCGTTGCAAGGCGAACTGCTCGATGCCCTGGCCGAAGCCGCAGCTGCACGCGCAGCGCCCAACTGCCCGGCCAGCACGGCGCGGGCGGCGGCGCAGTATTCCGCGCAATGGCAACTGGATGCGGTGCACCGCGCCGCGCTGGTTCGCGGTCTGGGCGATTTCTGCCGTTGATCTGGCTGAGGCGTGTGGT
This sequence comes from Xanthomonas sp. NCPPB 2922, assembly GCF_041520885.1. Taxonomy (NCBI): domain Bacteria; kingdom Pseudomonadati; phylum Pseudomonadota; class Gammaproteobacteria; order Lysobacterales; family Lysobacteraceae; genus Xanthomonas; species Xanthomonas sp. NCPPB 2922. Next base: position 247,131 of record NZ_JBGOFY010000002.1, read on the forward strand.
GTGCGATTGTGTGTGCGATCTCACGCCCATGACTGATGCGGTGAACGAGCCGTTGCTGCGCGTCGCTTGACGTGCACGAGAGCGGTTAAACGTTACGACTAATTGTCAGGTGATTGTGGACGGCGCGGATCAACCGGCATGTGCGGGTACATGAAGATTTCGAGCACCGGCCGTACCCGCATGGCAGCTGCAGAGTCGTGTTGTTGGCTGCTCTTAATCGGCCGGATCATCAAACCGCGTGCAAGCGAGACGTCACGAAGGCGCCGTTCCCTCAAGCGAGACGTCACGAAGGCGCCGTTCCCTCAAGCGAGACGTCACTAAGGCGACGTCCCCTTAGGAGGGGGACGCTCCAATCAAGCGACGTACGCTGCCAATCACGCCGGTCGATCTGTTCGCATGCCAGCCGTGCCGGCGCTTCTGCCTGGCGTCTCGGAATAGCACCATGATCGCGCAGTCTGCGCCCGCAGCAATCAGCGATAAACCACATGCCGGCCAACGAAGAACGACACGATCGCAAGCCCGCCTTCCACCAGCGGCTTGGCCAGCCACGCTTGGCGCAGGCCGACCAGATCCACGGTGGCCGAGAGCAGCCAGGTGCTGATCACCGTCAACGCCAGCCACATCACCGCAAAGCGCGCGAAGCGCTGCCAGCCCAGCCGTGCATCGCCCTGCTGGGCGAAGGTGAAGCGTCCGTTGAGCCAGAACCCCAGCGTGGCGCCACTGATGCGCCCGAGCAGATTGGCGGGCACTGCCGGCATGCCGGCGGCCGTGCACGCAATGAAAATGCCGCAGTCCACGGCCAATTGCAGGGCGCCGATCATCGCGAACTGGCCGCCTTGGCGGAACAGGCTCATGTGCTGGGGGAGGTCGAGAGGGGCGCTCATCCTAACGGCAGCGGCGCTTAAAAATCTGTCATCAGTAACTGTTGCAGCCGCGATGGTCACGACGCGCGCGGCAGCCAGCGACTAGAATTCAAGCCATCTTTTGCGATGGAACCCTGCAATGACCCTGCCTCTGCACGTCGTGATCCTGGCCGCTGGCGAGGGCAAGCGCATGCGCTCGGCGCTGCCCAAGGTGCTGCAGCCGCTGGCCGGCCAGCCGATGCTGACGCATGTGATCGCCACCGCACGGGAACTGCAGCCGGCGGCCATCCACGTGGTGCATGGACATGGCGGCGCGCAGGTGCAGGCCGCATTCGCCGACCAGCCCGATCTGCAGTGGGCCGAACAGCGCCAGCAGCTGGGCACCGGGCATGCGGTGCAGCAGGCGCTGCATGCAGTGCCGGACGCAGCGACCGTGCTGGTGCTGTACGGCGATGTGCCGCTGATCCGCAGCGAGAGCCTGCGTGAGCTGCTGCACGCGCCGGGCCGCATCGCGGTGCTGGTGGCGGACCTGGCCAACCCCACCGGCTACGGGCGCATCGTGCGCAACCCGGAAGGCAAGGTTGCGGCAATCGTCGAGCAGAAGGACGCCGATGACGAGCAGCGCCGCATCCGCACCATCAATACCGGCATTCTCACCGCCGAATCCACCGCCTTGCGGCGTTGGCTGGGTGGGCTGTCCAACGACAACGCACAGGGCGAGTTCTATCTCACCGACGTGTTCGCCAGCGCCGCGGCCGACTACACGCCTGCCGACATGGTGCAGGTAGCCGACCCGCAGGACGTGGAAGGCGCAAACGACCCGTGGCAGCTTGCCCAGCTGGAGCGGGCCTGGCAGCTACGCGCCGCCCGTGCGCTGTGCCTGCAGGGCGTGCGCATGGCCGACCCGGCGCGCGTGGAGCAGCGCGGCCGCGTGCAGGTGGGACACGATGTGCAGCTTGATATCGACGTGATCCTCGAAGGCGAGGTGACCCTGGGCGATGGCGTGGTGATCGGCCCGTTCGTGCGTCTGCGCGATGTGCAGCTGGCCGCCGGCACCCAGGTGCGTGCGCACTGCGACCTGGAGGGTGTGGTGACCGAAGGCGCGGTGCAGATCGGGCCGTTTGCGCGGTTGCGCCCGGGCACCGTGCTCGCCGATGGCGTGCATATCGGCAACTTCGTCGAAACCAAGAAGGTGGTAATGGGCGCCGGCAGCAAGGCCAATCATCTGACCTACCTGGGGGATGCGGTGATCGGCAGCAAGGTCAACATCGGCGCCGGCACCATCACCTGCAACTACGACGGGGTGAACAAGTCGCAGACCACGATCGGCGACGGCGCTTTTGTCGGTTCCAATAGTGCGTTGGTGGCGCCGATCGAGATCGGCACAGGGGCCACGATTGGCGCCGGCTCGGTGATCACCCGCGATGCGCCACCCCACCAGCTCAGTGTGGCGCGGCCACGTCAGACCGTGATTGAAGGCTGGGAGCGGCCCAAGAAGAAATAAGTGCCTGTGTTCCAGCGAAAGTGGGCTGTGCGTTTCCGGCACGACACATGCGTTGCGGACGCGATGCAGCACGCCGACAAACTGAGGAGCTGCTGCTTGCGCATGCGACCCTCCATTGCGTGGTTGATGGTGTGGCTGGCACTTGCGGGTGTCGCGCCACATGCAGCAGCCGCACCGGTCTACCGGCTGTATCTCGCCCCTAACGGCGATGACATGGCGGCCGGCACCAGCGCCGCCACCGCGCTGCGCAGTCTCGCTGCCGTACAACAGCGATTGATCGCGCAGCGGCCGGCTACGGCGGTAGATGTGATCATCGCTGCGGGAACCTATGAGCGGCAGTCGGTGCAATGGCACGTCATCACCGGCGCGCCGCTACGCTTCATCGCCGCACCCGACAGCGCGACGTCACCGGTGTTCGACGGGCGCGGTGCGGCGACCTGGTTCACCTTGCGAGGCGGCAAGGACGCGCCGACCCGTGTGACGTTCGCCGGCCTGACGATCCGCAATGACTGGATGGCGCTGGATCTGGGCAGCAGCAAGCGCAGCGCCGATGGCAACAGCGACAATGTGATCCGCGATATGCGCTTCGAACGGATTGGCGGCATGTACGGCAGCAGTCCTGAAGCGGCCTACGCGTTTGCGGCGATCCGGCTGCAGAACTCGCGCAACAACCGGATCGAGCACAATCACTTCAGTGCCGTGGAGAACGCTGCCCAGACGGCGAGCTATGTCCATGCGTTGTATCTGGCGCGCAGCTCTTCGGGCAATCGCATCGAGGACAACAGCTTTACCGACATCAGCGGAGATGCGATTCGCACCCGCGACCGCTCGGATGCCACGCTAGTGCAGGGCAACCGCTTCATCAGGGCCGGCAAGTACGCGGCGTTCTCCGACTGGTTCAAAACCGATGGCGAATGCCCGTCGCAGGGCGGGCAGTTCATTGGCAATACCGTCGGGCAGGGATATCAGGGGCCGGTTGCCCCAACGCGCACCACTGGCGCCGATGATGCCTGCGGCCCCTTGCAGCGGCCGCGCATCGAAGCGCGGGCAACGCTGCGCGATGATTGAACGCGCTGCGACGTTGATTGCAGGGGATGATCCAGCTGCGCGCGACTGCACCACGTGCAACTGCCGGCTGCTCGCGTAACACCTCAACACGGCATGCAGTGGCCTTGGCGCTTAGAGCAGCTATCAAAACGACTGCGCAGCCGTCAGGCGGGCGCGGCCGGTGCTCGGAATCCTCATGTACGCCGGTACACTCCGGTTCCTCCGCGCCGTCCGCATCCACCTGACGACTGCTCGCTACGTTTTGTTAGCCGCTCTTAGCTGCCCGGATCCAGCGGCAACAACAGAGTCACGCACAGGCCGCCGTGCTCGCGGTTGTGCAGTGAAATACGGCCACCATGCGCTTCGGCAATCTCGCGCGTCAGCGCCAGGCCCAGGCCGGTGCCGTTGCGCTTGGTCGAATAGAACGGCATCAGTGCGTTGTGCAATACGGCCTCGTTCATGCCGTTGCCGCGGTCCAGCACTTCGATGCGCAGCCACTGCGGCAAGCGGGTGACGCGCACCGCCACCTCGCTGTTGGGCGGCTGCGCCTCACTGCAGGCCTCGTGTGCGTTCTTCAGCAGGTTGAGCAGCGCCTGTTCGATCTGTGCGGCATCGATGCGGCTGGAGACATCGACAGGCGTGCCCTCCAGCTGGAACGGAATCTGCTGCCGCAGGCGCTCCAGAAATGGCGCCCATTCGATGGTCTGCAACTGTGGCTGCGGCAGTTTGGCAAAGCGCGCATAGCCGCGAATGAAGCCCTCCAGGTGGCGCGCGCGTTCTTCGATGGTCTCGAACACGGTGCCCAGCCGATCGGTGCGCTCACGGCGCAGCAGCTCGGCGCCGGAGTGCGCCAGCGAGGCGATCGGCGCGAGCGAGTTGTTCAATTCGTGGCTGATCACCCGGATCACCTTCTTCCAGGTCTGCACTTCCTGGCGCCGCAGTTCGGTGGTGAGGGTGCGGATCAGCAGCAGTTCGTGGCCACGGCCGTTCAAATGGAAGGCGCGGCGCGACAGGTGATAGATCTGCTCGTCGTCTTCATCGTCGCCGTCTTCGCGCACGGCGAACAGACAGTCGCCACCACGTGCCAGCGCGTCGCGTAGTTCGTTGGGCATGCGCTCCAGCACGTCGTCCAGATGCTGCCCCTCGAGCTTGCGGCCGCCATGCAGCAACTTGCGCGCCGCGTTGTTGGAAAACCCGATGCGGCGCAGGCCATCGCCGCCAGGCACCACCAGCAACATGGCCACCGGCGTGTTCTGCAACATGGTGTCCAGCATCAGTTCGCGCTGCACCAGATCGCGCCGCTGCGCACGCAGGACCTCGCCCAGTTCGGCATGGGCCTGTACCAACTGCGCCAGCTCGTCATTGCCGCGCCAGTACACACCGAAGTTGTATTCGCCATCGCGGTAGCTGCTGGTGGTGCCGGCCAGGGCGCGGAACAGCGAGCGCATCGGCGCGGTGGCGCGCTGCAGGCTCCACCACATCGTCAGCACCACCACCACGGCCGACACGGCGGCCACTTGCCAGCCACGGTCCAGCCAGTAGGCAATGGCCCAGGGCAAGGCGGCAGCCAGCACCAGCACCGGGAGCAGGCGCAGAAACAGCGAGAAGGTGAAGGAGCGCGACGGCATCGGCCTAGTCCTGGCTGATGCCGTAACGGTCCATGCGCCGGTACAGCGCCTGCCGGCTCAAGCCCAGATCGGCCGCAGCCTGCGCGATCACGCCTTGCGCGCGCGCCAAGGCCTGTTCGATGCGTGCGCGATCCGGCTCGCCACCGGGCAGCGGGGCTGGACGTGCAGCGGCACTGCGCGGCAGGTTGAGATCGGTGGCCTCGATGCGCACGCCCTGCGCCAGCAACGTCGCGCGTTGCAGCACATTACGCAATTCGCGCACGTTGCCCGGCCAGCTGTGGCGTTGCAGTGCATCGCGCGCTTGCGGCGAGAGCAGGGTCTCGCCCGCCAGGAAATGCTCGGCCAGCGGGGCGATATCGCCTGGCCGTTCGGCCAGTGCGGGCAAGGCGATCTCGACGGTGTTGAGGCGGTAGTACAGGTCTTCGCGAAAGCTGCCATCACGGATCATCGCCGGCAGGTCTGCGTTGGTTGCGCTGATGACGCGCACCTTGGCGTGCCGCTCGCGATTGGAGCCCAGACGCTCGTAGCGGCCGGTTTCCAGCACGCGCAGCAACTTCATCTGCCCGGCCAGCGGCAGGTTGCCGATTTCGTCCAGGAACAGCGTGCCGCCGTCGGCAGCTTCGAACTTGCCCTCGCGTGCCTTGTTGGCACCGGTGTAGGCACCGGCCTCGGCGCCGAACAGTTCGGCTTCGATCAACTCGCCCGGCAGCGCGCCGCAGTTCAGCGCGACGAATGGCCCGCGCTTCACCGCGGAATTGGCCTGGATGATCTCGGCGATCTTTTCCTTGCCGCTGCCGTTGGGCCCGGTGATCAGCACCGGCAAATCCGATCGCGCGACCTGGCAGGCCAGGGCGATTGCGCGTTCGCTGGCGGGGTCGGCAAACACCGCGCCGCGCAGATCGTAGCGCTCGGCCAGCTGTTCGCGGCCACGGCGTTCGCGGTTGCGACGGCGCTCCAGCTCGCGGCGGGTTTCGGACAGTTCCAGCAGGTTGTTGACCGTAGTCAGCAGCTTGGTGTCGTCCCAGGGCTTGGCGATGTAGTCGGCCGCACCGGCCTTGACCAGGCCGACCGCACTGCCCAGGTGCGTCCAGGCGGTGAGCAGGATTACCGGCAGGTCGGGGTGGCGCTGGCGGATCTGTGCAAACAGCGCTTCGCCCTCCTCACCGGAGGTGGTGTCGGCGGTGAAGTTCATGTCCTGGATGACCAGGTCGAATTGCTGCTCTTCCAGCAAGTCCAGCCCTGCCTGCGGCGCATGCGCATGCCGCGATTCGATGTCATGCAGCGAGAACAGGACCTCCAGCGCCATGGCGACCGCGCTGTTGTCATCGATGATCAGGATCTGCGGCATCGCGGTCTCTTGGAGGGAAGTAGTACGCGTCAATGATCGCAGCATACGGCGCCAGCCGGCCTTGCCGCATGCCATGGCGGCATGTCGGCTGGGGCCGCAGGGCAGAGCATCCTGAGTGATGCGTGCGCCGCCAGAGAGCCGGTGGAATGTCTCGCGTGCGACCAAGACGGGCTACCGTGCGGGTCGTGGTGGCGAGGGGGGCGGCGGTGGCGCGGGCGGCAGCAACGGGGCATACAGTGACGGGGCCCAGTGCAGCGTCAGCGGCGCCTGCTCGCGTACCACCTCCACGGTGACCGGTGTGCCTGCTGCGGCGCGCAAGGCGCGCAGTAGATCCTTCACGCTAGCGATGCCCTGGCCATTGGCCGAACGCAGACGGTCGCCCTTGCGCAGTTGCAGCGGCAGCGTGTTGCTTGCATCGGCGACCAGCAGGCCAGCGGCGGCGCTGGTCAGGACCAGCGTCTGTGCGTTGTGTTGCCAGCGCAGTTGGTGGTTATCGACGCGCAACACCTGATGATCGTGTTGGTCGCCAGCAGTCTGCGTGGCGGCGCGCATCGGCGTGCCGCTGCCGGCATGCAGCGCACCTGCCGCGGTCCCTATTGCGAGCGCGCTGACTGCGAGAACGGAACAGGCGAGAGGGCGCATAGGGATCCTATCCATCGAATTGAGAAATGCAGTCGCAGGGATCTGTGGCTGGAACGCCTGCAGCGAGGGGTTCCGGCCACACCTGCGGATCTGCTTGAGGCAACGGCTCATGGAATGCCTCAGGCGCTGCGCGTGGCGACGGCCGGGGGTACCGCAGCCGCGCGGCGTGCCGGCCAGAACACCGCGATCTGGCCAAGTGCCCACAGGGTCGCTGCCCCGATCGGCAAATAGATCAACGGCAGGCGTGGCAGCTCGTAGCGGGCCATCAGCCACAGATTGATCGAGTACGCCATGAGCATGCCAAGCACGATGCCGATCGAGGCGAGCAGGAAATTCTCGACCTGGAAATAGCGCAGGATCTGCCCGCGCGTGGCACCCAGCGCACGGCGGATGCCGATCTGCTTGGTCCGTTGCTGCACCCAGAAGCTGGCCAGGCCGACGATGCCGAGCGCGGTGACGATCAGTAGCGCGATGCTCATGGTGACCAGCAGCCAGGCCATGGAGCGATCCTGGCGATAGAAATTTCGACGCATCACCTCGAACGCTTTCGGATTTTCGATGATGCGGCTTGCGCTGTTTTTCTCCAGTGCGGCTACTGCCTGACGCAGGACCTCGTCACGACGCGCCGGATCGGTGCGTAGCAGGTAGCGGCCGCCGTCCTTGTAGGTCGTCTTGACCGGGGTCAGCATCGAATCGTCGTAAACGGCCGCGCCACCATAGTTGTTGACACGCGCCAGATGCTCCACGATGCCGACGATCTTGATGGGCGTCGCGTCGCGATAGATCGATTTCCCCAATGCGGATTGGCCTGGGAACAGCTTGTCGGCCGCGCTTTTGGTCAGGATGGCGCTTGGGATGATGGCCGTCTTGTCATCCGACCAGGTGAATTCGCCTTCCGTGAAACGGCGCCCCTGTATCAATGTCAAGCCCATCGTGTCCAGGGTCTGACTGTCGCCGGTGTAGTCGTTGACGTCGATCGTTGAGTTTTTCTGGTCAGCCGTCAGTTTGAGGCCGCTGACCCACATGCTGTCACCATAAGGAATCTGGCTGACGCTGGAGGCATATTTGACGCCGGGAATACGACGCAGCGCAGCCAAGTCCGTATCGGTGAGTGCACGCGCATCTTCGTCGCGTCCGATGCCGCTGATGGTGAGCGTCACCAGTTCATTCTCTGCCAGCCCGCTGGGGCGTTGTGTCCGTTCCAGGCGATCGCCGATCAGGAACAGCGCATTGGAGATGATGGCGCAGCTGAGGGCCACTTCGAGCACGATCAACGCAGCAGCCGTCTTGTGACGCTGCAGGGTGGACAGGATGGGGCGGATTTCCATGAAAGAGTCCTTGATGGGGGCTGGCGAACGCTGCGAGATAGCCGCGCTGTTCGAAAGATCAGCTCACTGCGCTTTGAGTTGAATGGCAGGAGGTATGCTGCAAGCGCGCCATGCGGGGAGCATCCCGGCCACGACGCTCGCCAAGAGCGCAAGCGCAAATGTCGCCAGCAGCATCACCGGGTCAAGCTTTGCCAGATCCGCATATTCAGCGGGTTGTTGACGCACGCCCCACAGGCCCAGCATGGCGAGGCCCAGCCCCAGGATGCCGCCGGCCAAACCGATCGTTCCGGCCTCGACCAACGACTGCGCGAAGATGCTGCGCTTTGTTGCGCCCAGTGCCCGTCGCACACCGATCTCTCCACTGCGGCGCATGAACTTGGCGAGCAGCAGGCCAACCGTATTGACCAGGCACACCAACAGAAATCCGAAGGCCAACCATGTCTGTAGACGGACATCGCTGGGAACCACCTTCTGGAAGTCCAGCCACTCCATCACACTACGCAACTGGACGTTGGTCGGCTGCTCGTAGCGCCCAGCACGACGTTGCTGATCCGAATAGTTTTCAAGGTACTGGCGGTAGGCCGTGACCTTTTGCGGGCTATCCAGCTGCACCCAGTATTCAACCCAGGAGCAAGCGGCATTGATGTCTTCCGGTGAAATGCTCTCGCCCCAGCACGAACGCTGACCACTGCTTGAAAGCTTCAGCTCCATCGCGGTGCTGAAGGGCAGCAAGAGCTGCTCGGGCTTGTCGTAGGCTCTGCCGCCCAAGTTGTAGAACGCCGGCGTCAAGCGCCAATCGCGAATAACGCCTACCACCCGCATGATGTTGCGGTTGACGTTGACCGTGCGGCCGACGCTGTTCTCGCCATTGAACAACTTCTTGTTGAGCGCCTCCGACAGCACCACGACCCGCGCACGGCTGCCATCGTCATTGGTTGTCCAAGCGCCGCCATAGAGAAACGGCACGTTGAACATCGAAAAGAAATCAACGGATGTGTACCGTGTGTCCAGCATCATTGGGCGCAACGATTTGTTCTCCGGCTCCAAGGGAACGGTGCCGGCGCTCATCAGCGCCTGCTGATCACCACGCTTCTCCCGGAGCAATGCCTCGGCATCAAACCGCGTCAATTGATTCAGTGCGTCGTCGTCTTGATAGCCCAATGAGCGCGCATCCAGTTGGGGATGGAACAGCACGCCACTTTTTCCGGGGATCGGATCGCCAGACAGAATGTAGAACACCGTCAACGTGGTCATGCTGGCGCCGATGCCCAGCGCGATGGCGAGCACCATCAGTGCGGTAAGCACCTTGTTGCGGCGGAAGCTGCGCACCGCGAGATTGAAGTAATAGCCGAACATGCCGTGCTCCTCAGTCAACCAGGGTGGATGCGACAGCAGGCGCACGCATCAGGCTGGGATTGCGTTCCAGATCCGTGGCCTGGCCATCGACGATGTGTACGTTGCGCTGAGCGCGTGCGGCCAGTTCCGGGTCGTGGGTGACCATCACGATGGTGGTGCCCTGGCTGTTGATTTCTTCCAGTAACTCCATCACTCCGCGTGCCATCTGCGAGTCGAGGTTGCCGGTGGGTTCGTCGGCAAGCAGCAGGCGCGGGCTGCCGGCCAGTGCGCGTGCGATCGCGGCGCGCTGCTGCTGGCCACCCGACAGTTCGGTGGGGTAATGCTTCAGGCGCGAGCCCAGGCCGACCTTGGTCAGCGCTTCTTCGATGCGCTGCTTGCGCTCGGCGGCGGCCATGCCGCGATAGCGCAGTGGCACATCGACGTTATCGAACAGGTTGAGGTCGGGAATCAGGTTGAAGCCCTGAAAGATGAAGCCGATCTTCTGGTTGCGCAGGCGCGAGCGCGCATCGTCGGAGAGATGGCTCACATCCTCACCGTCGAGCAGGTACTGCCCGCTGGTGAAGGTTTCCAGCAGCCCGGCCAGGTTGAGGAAGGTGGTCTTGCCCGAACCCGACGGCCCGGTGACGGCGACGAATTCGCCTTCGCGCACATACAGGTCGAGCGAGCGCAGCGCATGTGTTTCCACCTGTTCGGTGCGGAAGACCTTGGAGACCGATTGCATCTTGAGCATTGCCGAAATCCTTGTGCGAAGAGAAAGAGGAAAGTGCGAGTCAGTGCACGGTGACGCGCGGGGCGTCGCCGAAGTTGTCGGCGCCGGAAACCACCACGCGGTCGCCTGCCTGCAGGCCGGAGAGCACCTGCACTTCGCCCAGGCTGCTGACGCCCAGCTTCACCGGGCGGCGCGCGGCAGTGCTGCCTTCCATCACATAGGCGTAGCTGCCACCGGATTGTTCGACGAAGGGACCGCGCTCGACCTTGAGCACATTGCGCCGCGTGTCGATCACCACCCGCGCGCTCATGCGCTGGCTCTGACGCAGGCCGGGCGGTTGCTTGTCGGTGAAGCGGATGCGCGCGGTGACTTCACCATTGACCACTTCCGGCGAGACCGCCGAAATGGCGCCGGCGAAGGGTTCGCCGCTGCCGCTGGTGAGCTGGGCCGGCATGCCGATCGCCAACTCACGCGCAAAGCTTTCCGGCACCTTGATCTCGACTTCGAACTTGGACAGATCCACCACGCCGAGGATGGGCGCATTGGCGGCCACCTGGGTGTGCTGCACCGCCTGCACCTGGCCAACCTGGCCATCGAACGGCGACAGCAGCGTGAGCGCATCGACCTGGCGTTGTACTTCGGCCACCACCGCGCGCTGGCGGTCGGCCAGCAGCCGCTTGTTGCGCGAATCCAGGTCCGCGCCCTGGCCCTTCAAGGCGGCATCGCGCTGCGCGTGTTGCAGGTCGATGTCGGTCTTCTTCAAGGTGTCCTGTGCCTTGGCCAGTTCCACCTGCGGCACTGCGCCGCCATCGTAGCCGCGCTGGTAACGCTCCAGGTCGCGCACAGCGGCCTGCTTGTCGATCTTGGCCTGGTCGGTGAGCTTGCTGGCGCTGGCCCGGGCGAGCGTGGCATCCAGGGCGGCGCGGCTGGACTCGGCCTCCAGGCCGGCCAGGGTGGCCTGTTCCTGCGCCAGCTTGCTGCGCAGCTCCGGGCTGTCGATGCGCGCGAGTTCCTGGCCCTGCTTGACCACATCGCCGGCCACCACGCTCAGCGTCACCGTGCCGGCGGAGATGGCGTAGAGCACCGGGCTGTTGGCGGCGATCACGCGGCCGTCGGCGGCAATGTCGCGCACCAGGTCGCCCTGGCTCACGGTGGCGATGCGCACGCGGGCAGCGTCGAACGAGCGGCTGCCGGCGCTCCAGGCGTTCACCGCCCAGCCGATGCCGGCGAGGACCGCCAGCGCGGCAATGCCCGGCCACAGCCAACGGCGCCATGGCGCGGCCTGGGATGATGTGCGGAGTACCTGGTCCTGTGCGGAGGTGTCGCGGATCATGATCGGCTTGCTCGGTGGCGTGTGTGTCCTGAAGCAGAACATGTGCCAACCTATAACTTATTGATATTTATCTATTTTTTCGGAAGCGCCGCAGTGTCCGCAGTGTCCGCGGACACTGGCGCGGACAGCCTGTCCGGTCGAGGTCATGCAGCGGACATCGGCGGACACGCTAAAATGCGCGGCTTCACTCCAGAGGTTGTCCTATGTGCGGCATTGTGGGCGCCATCGCCGGGCGCGACGTGGTTCCGGTCCTCATCGAAGGGCTCAAGCGTCTGGAGTACCGGGGCTATGATTCCTCCGGCATCGCGGTGCTGGACGGCACGCAGGTACGCCGCGTGCGCCGCACTGGCCGGGTGGCGGAAATGGCCCAGGCGGCGCAGGCCGAGCAGTTTGGCGCGACCCTGGGCATCGGCCATACCCGCTGGGCCACCCATGGCGGCGTCACCGAAGCCAATGCGCATCCGCACATCAGTGCCGGCGTGGCGCTGGTGCACAACGGCATCATCGAAAACCACGAGGAGCAGCGCGAAAAGCTGCGCGCGCTCGGCTACACCTTCGAGTCGCAAACCGACACCGAAGTCATTGCCCACCTCATCCACCATCACCTTGGTGACACCGGCGATCTCCTCAGCGCGCTGCAGCGCACGGTGAAGGAACTCACTGGCGCCTACGCGCTGGCGGTGATGAGCCAGGCCGAACCGGAGCGTTTCGTCTGCGCGCGCATGGGTTGCCCGTTGCTGATCGGCGTGGGCGAGGGCGAAAACTTCGTTGCCTCCGATGTCTCGGCGATTGTGCAGGCCACCCGCCAGGTGATTTTTCTCGAAGAGGGCGACACCGCCGAATTGCGCCGCGATGGCGTGCGCGTGTTCGATGCGACCGACACGGCAGTGGAGCGCCCGCTGCATTTATCCGATGTCTCCTTGGCCTCGCTGGAGCTGGGCCCGTTCCGCCACTTCATGCAGAAGGAAATCCACGAGCAGCCGCGTGCGCTGGCCGACACCATTGAGGCGGCGATCGATGCCAAGGGCTTCCCCGCATCGTTGTTCGGGCCAAATGCCGATGCGGTGCTGCGCGACATCGAAGGCATGCAGATCCTGGCCTGCGGCACCAGCTACTACGCTGGCCTCACGGCGCGCTACTGGATTGAAGCGATCGCCGGCTTGCCGTGCAGCGTGGAGATTGCCAGCGAATACCGCTACCGCGCCGCCTACGCCAACCCGAAGCATCTGATCGTCACCATCTCGCAGTCCGGCGAAACGTTGGACACGATGGAAGCGCTCAAATACGCCAAGTCGCTCGGGCATCTGCACACCTTGTCGATCTGCAACGTGCCGGAGAGCGCCATCCCGCGCGCCAGCGAGCTGGTCTGCTACACGCGCGCCGGTGCCGAGATCGGCGTCGCTTCGACCAAGGCATTCACCACCCAGCTGGCAGTGTTGTTCCAGCTGACCATGGTGCTGGGCAAGCTGCAGGGCCGTATCAGCGATAGCGAAGAAGCCGATTACCTGGAGCAGCTGCGCTTCTTGCCCGGTAGCGTGCAGCACGCCTTGAACCTGGAGCCGCAGATCATGGCCTGGGCCGAGCGTTTTTCCCCGAAAGAGAATGCGCTGTTCCTCGGCCGCGGCCTGCATTACCCGATCGCCCTGGAAGGCGCGCTCAAGCTCAAGGAAATCTCCTATATCCACGCCGAAGCCTACCCGGCCGGCGAGTTGAAGCACGGCCCGCTGGCGTTGGTGGATGCCACCATGCCGGTGGTGGTGATTGCACCGAATGACCGTCTGCTGGAAAAGGTCAAATCCAACATGCAGGAAGTGCGCGCGCGGGGGGGCGAACTGTTCGTGTTCGCCGATCAGGACAGCCATTTCAGCGAGTCCGACGGCGTGCATGTGATCCGCACACCGCGCCACGCCGGCGTGTTGTCGCCGGTGATCCACACCATCCCGGTGCAGTTGCTGGCCTATCACACCGCCCTGGCACGCGGCACCGATGTGGACAAGCCACGGAATCTGGCCAAATCGGTGACGGTGGAATAACGCCGAAATCGCGCACTGCACAATTGCTAGCAGCGTCGTGAGCACGCAGCTTTCTCCTACGCGGCGCCACATTGATGCATGGCTGATGGCTTTTCAAAGAGCGCGCCGCACCGCCGCTAGCAAAGCCATAAGCCGCAGCCATCCCGTAGGAGCGGCCTAGGCCGCGAACGCGTTACCGATAATGCTGATGCTTTCTCGGTCGAGCGTTCGCGGCCAGGGCCGCTCCTACGCGAGGCAGCAGATGACTGATTAGCGCTCGCACAGCCGCTCTGCCAACAGTTTGGCCCGGAATATGCTTTCGTCTCTGCGAGGGTCACACCACGCAGGAGGACACATGCACGAGTCTTTCAAGCAGGGCGCGCCGGCCGAACTGTGGCAGGCGCTGGTACGTGAGGCAGGGCAGCGCATCGCACAGCCGCTGGACGAATGGCGCGAGCACTATCTGGTGTTTGTCTTGCTGCGCTTCCAGCGTGATGCGCACCTGGTGTCGCGCACTCAGGCGCTGGCCTGGCTGCATGCGCAGTCACAATCGGGCAGCGTGCGGGCGGACGCATTACGCGATGTCGGCGACGGCTGTCTGCTGATTGCCGGCCTGTTTCCCGGCGTGGCGCAGCGGCGGCGCTTGAACGTGGACTACTTCATCGAGCTGGGGCGTGGCGCCTATGCGGAGGTGGCCGACACGCGCTGCAGCGATGCCAGTCTGTTCGCGCAACTGGCCGGCAGCTATCGCGAGCTGGTACGCACACTGGCCGCGTTGCGGTCGCCACGTGCCTGGCAGGAAGGTGCACACGGCATTCTGCACGCCTGATCCATCACGCCCGCCAGGGGACGTCCCGACAGCGGCGTGGGGACGGCCCTGACTGCCAAACGCCCCGCGCCGGCCCACACTATCCCTGCAGACTTGATCCGCCGGGCGACGTCACGTTGTCTTCAACGGATCAATCCTGTGCCATCGACCGCCGCACAGATGTGCGGTGCTGTCTTGCCGCACTGCGTGGGGGCGCGCAGTGCGGCCCTCATTCCCGTGGAAAGGACTCTCATGAACGTGTTGATTGCCGCACTGCTGTGTGCGCTCGCTGGTACCGCCGTGGCGCAGGACATTCCGCCAGGCTATGCCGGTCAGGGCGGGATGACGCTGCAGGAGATCGATCCGGCCATCTACGCGTATCACTACGACCATGGATTCACCGGCGAAGATGCCATGGGCTGGGATCCGGCGTTGCAGTTCGCCTGGTCGCGTCTGGCCGCCGCCAAGGTGTGTGCGCAGCAACCGGTCACCGATGCGGTGATCGCCAAGCTGGTCGAGCAGTATGGGCAGTCGGCCGACGTGCATCAGATCAACGGCATCACCTTCCATGAAGCGCAGATGCGCGCCGCCGGCACGTTCTGTACGCCTGCGCGCAATGCAGATGCCACCGCAGTGGTGCCCGCCTTTGCGGCGGGCGATTTTTCGCAGGCAACCGCCTACGCCGCGGCAGCCACTGCCGGTACGTTGGTTGTCGCTGCGGCAGAAGGCCAGACGGCTGGCGCCGCGCTGCCCGATACCGAGATGGCGTTGGCGCCCTCGGCAGACTGGGCCCTGCAACTGCCGTTGCATGCGCAGCTGAGCGTAGGTTCCAACGGCCAACCCAACGGCGACGAGATGTTGCGCGTGGTGCGGCGTGGGCATACTGGCGCACTGGTGGGCGTGCAAATTGCCACCAATCTGTTGACCCTGAAATATGGCGGAGCCGGTGCGTCCATATTCAATAAAAGCCAGCTCAAAGGCGAAAAGATCAAGGACATCGGCAACCCGGGCTATGTTCTGCAGCGCGATGCCGTCAACACGCATCTGAAGCGTTATTTCACCGGGCATCCGGCGGCCATTCCGGTCGAACCGTTTCCGCTGCAGGTCGTGATGTCCGACTGGCTGCTGGTCTATCAGAGCCTGGGCGACGAAAAGTCGCCTTATGAGCTGCGTTATGCCGTGAGCATCGGTGGCGAACGCAGCGGCTTGCTCAAGCGCAAGGCCAGCCCGGTGAACCTGAACTGCCAACCGACCCCGCGCACCGCCTCATTGGAGGAGTGGGAGGCCGACAACTACGCCTTGGTCAAACAGACCGCGCAAGCCTACGCCGACGAGTGCGCGGCCAAGTTCGCCGAACGCCTGCCGCAATGGTTTCCGGACACCGCGACGGTTGCGGCGTCGAACTAGCCAACGTAGTAATCGGAATCGTGCGTATCCACCGCAGAACGCGCCATAGGCAGGCTACAGGGCGTGGCTGGCTCGGCGAGCGGTCGCGCGGTTCATCTAGGCGCTTCCACACCACCGACTAGAGCGCAGGGCTTTGTAGTTGCGCCACTTAGAGCAGCTATCAAAACTACTGCGCAGCCGTCAGGCGGGCGCGGCCGGTGCTCGGAATCCTCATGTACGCCGGTACACTCCGGTTCCTCCGCGCCGTCCGCACCCACCTGACGACTGCTCGCTACGTTTTGTTAGCCGCTCTTAGCAAAATGGGCGTAAGCCTATTCGGCCCACGCCCATTCTGTTTTGCACAATCAAGAACAGAGCTATTAAACAGCCGCGCGTGACTGAGTACGCTGTTGTTCTTGCTGGTCCTGTACCTGCAGGGTTTGCAGGGATTGTGCTTCCTGGCGAACCGCGTTGCTGCTTTGTTCTAATGGGCGCTCTGCAGCGGCTGCCTTATCCGTGTAGATCCGCTGGTGCGCGGGGTCGCTTGGCTGACCCTGTACCGCGAACAGTCCACTGCCGTCCTTGCTCTGCATCACCGCGTCGATGCGCTGCAGGCCGCTGACCTTGGCTTCGAAGGCCAATGAGCCAGCCGCATTTTCCAATGCGCGACGGTCGGTGAATGCAGTCGGACCCAACTGTTCCAGCTTGCTCACGGCCTGGTTGTACAACGGATTATCGGGGTTGGTTTTTTCCGACAGCAATGGCGTTTTCTCGGCCTGCTTCAGTGCCTTGAGCGTATCGCCGCCAACGACGCCATCTTCCTGCAGTCCGTGTGCACGCTGAAACGCCTTGACCGCCTCACCCGTTCGCTGGCCGTAGGCGCCGTCGGCGTTGAGCTCATTGCCCTTTGCGTCCTTGTAGCCCAACTGCTGCAAGGTCTGTTGCAACTTCAGAACCTCCGCGCCATGCGCCTTCTCGCGCAGCAAGCCGGATGTTTCTGCAGCCGTTTGCGCATGCGCCGGTTTATGCGTGTTGCCGTCGTGAGACTGCTGCTTGCTCTGACTGCGGTCCTGCAGCAACTCGCGCGCCTCGAATAGCGGGTCGCTGGCATAGAGCTTGACGCCCTTGGCGTGCTTGCGTTCAAGATAGGCATCCAGCGAGCTGAGCTCGACGCCTTCACTACCACGCGACTGGCTGATCTTGAGTTCGCCATCCTTGGGGTCGCGCACCACCATGGTGATGTGGTCAATGCCCTTGTAGCGCCCCTTGTCCCAACTCTGGGGGCCATTGTCCTCGCCAATGATCATGCCCTCTTTGAGGTTATGGGCAGTGACGTCTTTGCCTTGGATCAGGACCCCAGAGCGTTGTTCGGCCTTGCGCAGCAGTTCTGATGCACTATCGAAACCAGGGCTGAACTTTTCGTCTTTGGTGAAGATGACCTTGCCGGCGCCCTCGTTGATTTCACCCATGGTCGCGTTCTGCATCTCGACCACCCAGCCAGAACAATCGACCTTGCCCTTGTCCGGATCTTTTGCACCCAGGCCGTACTTGACGTGGTCGTATTTATTGGTGAGGTCATAGGCGGCGTGGAGCGCGATGCCATGCGCTGCAGCCTTTTCCGGTTGGGCAGGTGCGGACGGCGATGGCGCAGATTGCGACGGTGTCTGCTGCGTGGCCGAAATGGGCTCAATACCTTTTTCAGGGATACGGATACGGTCCATCTTCGTATCCCAGTACTGCACGAACGTCTGTGCCATGTCCTTGTCCGACATGCGCCGGAACGTCGCCGAATCGACACCCGTCAGTGACTTCAGTTCTTTTTCGCCGACATTGTTGAGGATGTTGGCGCGCGTGCTCTCAAGCCCGAAAGATCCAGTGGCGATTGCGGTCTGAAGAGAGCGGTAACCGCCAGCGCCCTGCTGATGGGCCATGTACATGTCCAGGCCGTCAGGCGCCGGTTTGCCCGACAGATACGGCCGGCCATCGCGTTCGTGCCGGTCAACCAGGCTCGTCCGGTTATCCAGGTACAGCCGCGCTGCGGCGTCGGTATTGACCACTGCATCCAGCTCGCGTCCGGTGATGCCGTATTGCTCGGCGGTCGGGGGAGTGAACTGAAATAACCCTTTCGCACCACCGGCGCCGCGGCTGGCCAACTCGTCGAAGTTGCCGCCAGTCTCTACGTGGGCAAAGCGCATGAAGTCGTCAAGCGGAATATTCCGCTCGGTTGCTTCGCGTTCGA
This sequence comes from Xanthomonas sp. NCPPB 2922, assembly GCF_041520885.1. NCBI lineage: Bacteria > Pseudomonadati > Pseudomonadota > Gammaproteobacteria > Lysobacterales > Lysobacteraceae > Xanthomonas > Xanthomonas sp. NCPPB 2922. Next base: position 265,334 of record NZ_JBGOFY010000002.1, read on the forward strand.
TGATGTCGAGCACTTGGGCTCGTGAGTAGTTCGTCGGCATCGCTCAAGGTCCTTGATTGAGTGCTGCAGCCACGTGGCTGCAGCGGTACGCCGCCCGAACCAATTCCTTTGGTTCTGTATTAAGGGGCCGGCAAATACGATTTCTGGGCCGCATCGTAGCGGTATTCAACCGTCTCGTCACCCCCGCTCGTCGGCGGGTCAGCCGAAACAGTTACCCGTAGTGCTGGCAGGCCTTGTTGCTGGACAAACGCAAGCGTGCTGCTGTTCTTGACGCAAGGAATCTTCCCAGGCGCATCCTCGCCGCAATTTGCACTGTTGTCCTCCCCGGCCGGGATATTGCCGATATACGTCCAATGCTTGTCGTTGACGTCATCGGTTTCCTTCGGGTTGAACACGAGTGCCTCATAGGAAAGGATCCGTACGCCCGACTGCAGGCTCCACGTCGGCACGGTCAGGACTAGTCGGCCGTCGTCGGTGACAAATGTCTGTGGCTTACGTGTCGTGTCGACGGTGTTGCCTTGTTCCATTCCACCGAATTCGCCGATATAGGGCTCTGCGCCAAGAAGCTTCCATGGCGACTTGCTACCCGGTTCGCTGGTGACGAAGGTGGCGTGTGCCAAGGTCACCTTGGTGCCCGGCGCGGGATAGTGGTTCTCGCGCTCTGCACCGAAGAGCTCGGGCGTTTCCCATGCGAAGCCGGTGTAATAACGTGTGCCGCCAAGTTCGAACTGAAAGCCGTACCAGTAATTAATCCAGCTGCCGTTGGTCACCTCGTAGGAAAGGGCGCCGTCGCCATCCACATTGCTGATGAAGTACAGCACGCTGTCCGGACGGGGCGGCTGTAGTTGCTGGGCGGATCCCTGGGTTGCGTCCTGCATGGGAGAAGCATCCTTATCTGAAGGTTTTGTGGCGGTACTGGCTGCGGGGGGAGTCGCCTTTGAAGCCGCGGCATCCGGTGGCGCCGGCTTGCATGCGGCGATCGTTGCTAGCGCGAGGATCAGCGGGATCTTCCTGACGAGCATTGGGGTGCATCCATTGCGGAGGGCGCGGAAAGTCTACTCCAGCCCGGCTGCCTGTCCAGCCACCGAACCATGCCCGGCGCGGCGGCTGGACAGGGCCTTTCCTGCCACTTGTTTCAACGTCTGCAACCGTGCGGTGTGGCATGTCTGCAACCGATCACTGCCAGCGACAGGACAACCGCCGGCAAAACGCCTGCGCGCTTATGCCAGCGGCGTGTTCGAGATGATCTCCACCCAGTAGCCATCCGGGTCCTTGATGAAGGCCAGGTGCTTCATGCGGCCGTCTTCCAGGCGTTTCTGGTACGGCACGCCGAGGCTGTCGAAGCGTGCGCAGGCGGCGTGGATGTCCGGCACCGAGATGCAGATGTGGCCGAAGCCGCGTGGGTCGCTGTTGCCGTTGTGGTAGACCGCACCGTCCTGGGTTTCGGTGCCGTGGTTGTGGGTGAGCTCGAGCACGCCGGGGATGCCGGCCATCCACAGGCGGCGTGCGGCGTCATCGTCGGGCACTGCAGTGCCTTCGGGCAGCAGCGCGAGGAAATACAGGCTGAATTTTGCGTCGGGGAAGTCGCGGGCATCGAGCAGGCGGAAGCCGAGTACGCGGGTGTAGAAGTCCAGCGAACGCGGGGCGTCCTTGACGCGCAGCATGGTGTGGTTGAACACGAATCCCTGGGTGTCTGCCGGTGCGGCGGTGGCGCCGGGAACGTGTTGCAGGTCGGTCAAGGGCATGGGGCTCTCCTGAGAGGGATGGGGGGAGGGCAGCGGTGCTGCAGTGACTGTCATGGTACCGGGCAGGCAGTGGCGGGGATGTCTGTTTTCATTGCCAGCTGCGCGCTGGATTTTCGGCAGAAGCTAAGGGCACAGGCAGGTAGAGACCGAGGCCACAGTCACGTGCGGCCCAAAGCCGGATCCAAATTCGAAGCTACACACCCACACCCATACCTACGGGCACAGCCACCGCCAAAACCACAGCAAGCGCAGGGCCAAAAGCCAAAGCCAGAGCCAGAGAGCTGGAGACAGAGCCAGAGAGACAGAGCTAGAACCAGAGCCGGAGCCGGAGCCGGAGCCAAAGCCAAAGCCAAAGCCAAAGCCAACGCCAAAGCCAAAGCCAAAGCCAAAGCCAAAGCCAAGCAGAGGCTGGCCATGAGGGCGACAGACGGAAGCGGCCGCCCATGACTGCCCTGCCAATGTTTTTGGGGCCAGACATGCCGGCCCCTCCGCAGCGCCGGCTAGAACCACACCCGCACGCCGGCGACGAAGCGCGATTCGCGGGCGGGAGTGTCATCACCGTCGGCACGTTGTGCGCTATCGCCGAAACGGCGGCTGTGCACCCAGCCGATATACGGCGCGAATTTGCGGGTGATCTCGTAGCGCAGCCGCAGGCCCGCTTCGACCTCTTCCAGCCCGCTGCCGATGCCACGCCGGTCATCGTCGGTGAGTGCGACGTCCGCTTCCACGCGCGGCTGCAGGATCAGGCGATTGGTGAGCAGCACGTCGTACTCGGCTTCCAGCCGAAACGCCGCGCGGCCGCCGCTGCCCAGATAGAGCGTGGCTTCGGTTTCGAACTTGTACGGGGCCAGCCCCTGCACACCGATGGCGGCCCAGCTCTGCCGCTGGCCGGGCGCGAGATCCTGGCGCGCGCCGAGCAGGACATCCCACCACGGCGAGATGGCATGGCCGTAGAAGGCTTCCAACGAGGCGTCGTGGGTTTGGCCGCGCCGGCGCTCGCCTTCGCTGCGCAGCCACAGCCGGTCGATGTCACCGCCGAGCCAGGCGCGCGCTTCCCAGTCCTGGCCGCTGCCGGTGTGGTTGTCGGAGGCTTCCAGTCGGTCGAGCAACACGTAGTGATTGATGCCTGCTCCATGCATCGCATGACTGCGCAGCGGTGCAAAGGCCGCGGCAATGTCGTCTGCGGTGGGAGTAGGGATCGGCTCGCGTGGCGATGTGGTTGCGGCCGGCGCGGTGTGTTGATGTGCTGCTTGCTGTGCGGTGGATGCTGGATCAGCGTGCAACATGTCGTGCATGTCGTGATGCTGCATGCCGGCGTGGTCCATTGTCTGCGTCGCTGGCGTGGCGTGTGGCGGCGTGCCGTCGGCACTGTGGGCGTGCTCTTGCGTTGTGTGTGCCGAGTCTGCTGGATCGGCGTGCGGCATGTCGTGCATGGCGTGGTGCTGCCTGCCGGCGTTGTCCATTGTCTGCGTCTGCGTAGCTGGCGTGGCGTGTGGCTGTGTGCCGCCGGCACCGTGCACGTGCGGTTGCGTTTGATGTGCCGAGTCCACTGTCGAAGCGGCATCGGTTGCAGGCGCTGCGGCGTGTGCATGCACTGCCGCCGCGTCATCGGAATGCTGCATGTCGTGCACATTCGCGGCCTGCTCTGTGTGCTGCATGTGCACGTGATCCATTTCCACTGGCGGCGCGGCCTGCGTGGCCGCCTGCAGAGAAGACGCTGATGTCGACGCCGCAGCAGCACCAGAGACTGAAGTGGGCGCGGATGCAGCAGCTCCCACTGCAGCTTCATCCACATCATCCATACGCTTGAGCTCAGGCATCTCCATCGCCTGCACACTGTCCACCTGCACCGCTGTTGCAGCATGCATCTGGTGATGCGCATGATCTTGCGCAGTTGCGGTCGCGCTGGCGATGACGGCGACCAATAGAACATGACGGGTCTGCATGGCGTTCATGCCTCCACCCGCACTTCGCGCATCATGCCCGCTTCCATGTGGTAAAGCAGATGGCAGTGGTAGGCCCAGCGGCCCAGCGCATCGGCGCGTACGCGGTAGCTGCGGCGTGTGCCGGGCGGCATGTCGATGGTGTGTTTGCGCACCTGGAAGTTGCCATCGGCATCTTCCAGATCGCTCCACATGCCGTGCAGGTGGATGGGGTGCTGCATCATGGTGTCGTTGACCAGCACGATGCGTAGCCGCTCGCCGTACTGCAGCCGCAAAGGCTCGGCCGAGGCGAAGGCGATGCCGTCGAAGGACCAGGCAAACTTTTCCATATGGCCGGTCAGGTGTAACTCGATTTCGCGGCCCGGTGCGCGGCCGTCCGGGTCGTCGAACAGGCTGTGCAGATAGCCGTAACAGAGCACGCGGCGGCCGTTGTTGCGCAAACCAATGCCGGGGTCGTCCAGCCGCGGTGCGCTGGCATTGCTGCGCATGTCGATCAGCGGGTTGTTGTCTTCGCTGGCGGGGTGGTGTGGCGCGCGCGAGGGCGCGCTGGCGTGGCCGTGCTGTTGCATGGCGTGCGCAGATGGATCGTGCTGCACGGGGTGGCCCGCATGCGGATCCGCCGGCGATGCGCCGTGCTGTGCCGGCATGTCATGCATAGCGCCATGCGCCATCCCATCGCCGTGCCCCATGTCCTGCATGGTGAGGATGGCGCGTGGATCCTGTGCCGGAATCGGCGCCTGCAAGCCGTGGCGCACCGCCAGCGTGCCGCATGCGAAGCCAGTGCGGCCCATGTCCTGTGCGAACAGCGTAAAGGCATCCTGGCCGATGGGTTCGACGAGGACATCGAAGGTTTCGGCGGCGGCAATGCGCAACTCGTCCACGCTGACCGGATGCACATACTGGCCGTCGGCGGCGACCACGGTCATGCGCAGCCCGGGGATGCGGAGATCGAAATACGTCATCGACGAACCATTGATGAAACGCAGCAGCACCTTTTCGCCAGGCTTGAATAGCCCCGTCCAGTTGCCGGCCGGCGCCACGCCGTTGAGCAGGTAGGTATAGGTGTTGGCGTTCACGTCGGACAGGTCGGTCGGGGTCATGCGCATGCGCCCCCACATGCCGCGGTCGGCCAACGTGGCGCGCAGCCCGTCTTCGCGCGCATCACGCACGAAGTCGCCCACGGTGCGCTGGGCGTAGTTGTCGTGGCTGGGCATCTGCTTGAGCCGGCGGAACAGCGCGGCCGGGTCCAGATCGGTCCAGTCCGACAGCAGCACCACGTGCTCGCGATCAAACCGGTAGGGCGGTGGTGCCAGCGGATCGATCACGATCGCGCCGTATAGCCCGGCCTGCTCCTGGAACATCGAATGGCTGTGATACCAGTACGTGCCGGATTGGCGCAGCGCGAAGCGGTACAGGTACTCCCGGCCCGGCGCGATGCCGTCGAAACTCATGCCGGGCACGCCGTCCATGTTGGCCGGCAGCAGCAGGCCGTGCCAATGCACGGAGGTGAACTGGTCGGCCAGGGCGTTACGCACCCGCACGCTGACGGTGTCGCCCTCGCGCCAGCGCAGCGTGGGCGCCGGCAGCGACTGGTTGACGGTGATGGCGCTGCGCGCGCGGCCGGTGAGGTTGACCGGCATGCGGCCGATCTGCAGCGCCGCGGCGCTGCCACGCAGGACGGCGGGCGTGGCGTAGGTGGGGGTGGCGCGTGCCTCGCTGCGCCACAGGCCGGTGGCCGCGGCAACGCCGCCCAGCGCCAGGCCGTGCACGAAGCGGCGGCGGGCCAGCCCGCCGTTGGACAAGGGATCGAATGACATGAAGCCTCCAGGCGAGGCCCACAGGGTGCAGGCCACGCGTATCGCAATGGGCCCTGCGCACGCGCGCAGGGGCGACGACGGCTGCTGCCGTCGAGGCTCAGGCGATGGGAGGTCGGACCGGTTGCTCGGGCACCGGGTTGGCGCGCCCCTCGGCCAGGGCGCCCGGCATTGCGGGGCGGCCGGCCAGCGCCGCAGGCACCGCCGGCAGCGTCAGCAGGGCCAGGCTGCAGTGCTGCAGGCAGTCGCAGCTGCCCAATTTGCAGCAGTCGCCTTTGCCTGCATGCGCCGCGTGATCCGTGTCCGCCTGCGGCATCGCAGCGGGCGAGGCCATGTCTTCATGACACGGCAGTGCGTCCGGCGCGGCCGCGTGCATGCCACGCGCTGTCGCGGCCATCGCCGCCGACCCCATCGCGGCCGAGCCCATGGCCGGCATCGCCATGCCCACCGACGCCCACGCGCCAGTGGCCGTATTGGCAACCAGGCACAGGCACAGCAGCAGGCGAAGCAGGCAATGCGGCACGGGGAATCGGGCGAGCGGGCAGGTACACCGAGCATACCATCGGCGCCGTGGCTGCCCGGATGACCCGCCGCCCATGGCATATGCGCGGCGGCGGTAGAATCAACGCTTCTCTCGCAGCACAGCCTTGCCATGTCGCAGCGCCAGTGGGTGGCCGCCGCCATCCAGAAGATCGAAGCCGATTTCAACCGCTCGGCCGATACCCACCTGATTCCGATGGACCTGCCGGGGTATCCGGGCATCGACCTGTACTTCAAGGACGAGTCCAGCCACCCCACCGGCAGCCTCAAGCACCGGCTGGCGCGCTCGCTGTTCCTGTACGCGCTGGCCAACGGCTGGCTGCGCGAAGGCCGGCCGGTGATCGAGGCCTCCAGCGGCTCCACCGCGGTGTCGGAGGCCTATTTCGCGCGCCTGCTCGGGGTGCCCTTCATCGCGGTGATGCCGGCCTCGACCTCGCCGGAGAAGATCGCCGCCATCGCATTCCAGGGCGGGCGCTGCCATCTGGTCGAACGTGCCTGCGACCTGGACAGCGCCTCGCACCAGCTGGCGCGCGAGACCGGCGGGCACTTCATGGACCAGTTCACCTACGCCGAGCGCGCCACCGACTGGCGCGCCAACAACAACATCGCCGAGTCGATCTTCAAGCAGCTTTCCGAAGAACCGCATCCCATTCCGGAGTGGATTGTCTGCAGCCCCGGCACCGGCGGCACCAGCGCCACGCTGGGCCGCTATGTGCGCTACCGGCGTCACGACACCCGCATTCTGTGCGCGGACCCGGAGGTGTCGGTGTTCTTCGACGGTTATTGCCGCGCCGTGGACGGGCAGTGCCCCAAGGAACTGGCCATCACCGGCGGCTCGCGCATCGAAGGCATCGGCCGCCCGCGGGTGGAGTCCAGCTTCATCGCCAGCTGCGTGGATGTGATGATCAAGGTGCCAGACGCCCTGAGCCTGGCGGCCATGCGGCATGTGAGCGCCACGCTGGGCAAGCGTGTCGGCGGCTCCACCGGCACCAACTTCGTCGGCGTGCTGCAGGCGGCCCAGCGCATGCGTGACGAGGGCCGGCAGGGCTCCATCGTCACCATCCTGTGCGATGCCGGCGAGCGTTATGCGCACAGCTACTACGATCCGGCCTGGTATGTGGCGCGCGAGATCGACGTGGACGCCAGCGACGCGGCCATTGCCGCGGCCGTGGCCGGCGCGGCGTTACCCGCGCTGCCTTGTGCTGCGCTGGAATGAGCGCCATCTGCTAGGTGCTGCTGTCGCAACGTGCGCGCCACCAGGTGTGTGCGCTCGGTGTCGGGATCGGCGGTGCTTCACGCACACATAGTGACCGACCCAACAGCCGCACCCTGACGAGGCCACGCGCGGTCCTGCGCGCCCTCCGATGCCCCCTGATCCACCCTATTGCTGGAGCTCCCATGACCAACCCGCTACTCGACTTTTCCGGACTGCCGTCCTTCGATGCGATCCGCCCCGACCATGTGGGCCCGGCGATCGATCAGCTGCTGGCCGATGCCGAGGCAGCGGTGAAGGCGGCCGAACAGGTCAGCCCGGTCAGCTGGGACAGCTTCGTGGTGCCGCTGGATGATGCCACCGAGCGCCTGTGGCGCGCCTGGGGCCAGGTCGGCCACCTGCAGGCAGTGATGAATACCCCCGAGTTGCGCGAGGCCTACAACAGCAATCTGCCCAAGGTCAGCCGCTTCGGCAGTGCACTGGCGCAGAACCTGGCCCTGTACGCGCAATACAAGGCGCTGGCCGCCTCGCCGGAAGCTGCGCACTACGACGAAGCCCGGCGCAAGGTACTCGACAACGCGCTGCGCGATTTCCGCCTGGGCGGCGCCGAACTGGACGACGCCTCCAAGGCGCGCTTTGCACAGATCCAGGAAGAGCTGTCCGGCCTGGCCGCCAGGTTTTCGCAGAACGTGCTCGACGCCACCGACGCGTGGGCGCATGTGACGCAGGACGAAACCCAGTTGTCGGGGCTGCCGTCCGAAGTGGTTGCCGCCGCGCGCGCGGCGGCGGAAAAGGACGGAGTTGCCGGCTGGAAATTCACCTTGCAGATGCCGTGCTACCTGCCGGTGCAGAGCGATGCCGACAGCCGCGAACTGCGCGCGCTGTTGTACCGCGCCAATGCCGAGCGCGCCTCCGAATTCGGCGATGCCGCGCTGGACAACAGTGCCACCATCCAGCGCATCCTGGCCCTGCGCGCCGAGCTGGCACAGCTGCTGGGCTTTGCCAGCTACGCGGACTATTCCATCGCCACCAAGATGGCGCAGAGCCCGGACGAAGTGATGGGATTTCTGCGCGATCTGGCCGTGCGCGCCAAGCCGTATGCACAACAGGATCGTGCCGAACTGGAAGCCTTTGCGCGCGACGAACTTGGCCTGGAACAGCTGGAAGCCTGGGACCTGGCGTATGCCGGCGAAAAGCTCAAGCAGGCGCGCTACAGTTTCTCCGAGCAGGAAGTGAAGCAGTACTTCACCGAGCCCAAGGTGCTGGCTGGCCTGTTCGATGTGATCCATAGCCTGTACGGCCTGACTGTCAAACCCGATAGCGCGCCGGTCTGGCACCCGGACGTGCGCTTCTATCGGCTGGAAGATGCGCAGGGCGCACTGGTGGGGCAGTTCTATCTGGATCTGTACGCGCGCGAAGGCAAGCGCGGTGGTGCATGGATGGATGACTGCCGCAATCGCCGCGAGACCAGTCAGGGCGTGCAGACGCCGCTGGTGTATCTGGTGTGCAATTTCGGCCGTGGCAGCGGCGATGCGCCGGCCACGTTCCGGCATGGCGAAGTCACCACGCTGTTCCATGAAATGGGCCACGGCCTGCATCAGTTGCTCACCCGTATCGGCGAGCTTGGCGTGGCCGGCATCAATGGCGTGGAATGGGATGCGGTGGAGCTGCCCAGCCAGTTCATGGAGAACTTCTGCTGGGAATGGGAGCGTGTGCAGGCGATGACCGCGCACGTGCAAACCGGCGAGCCGCTGCCGCGCAATCTGTTCGACCGGCTACTGGCCGCACGCAATTTCCAGAGCGGCATGTTCACCGTGCGTCAGCTGGAATTCGCGTTGTTCGACATGCAATTGCACAGCAATTTCGATCCGGCCCAGGACAGCGTGCTGGAGTTGATCGAGCGCGTGCGCGACGAAGTGGCAGTGAATCGCCCACCGGCGTGGAATCGCTTCCCGCATCAGTTCAGCCACATTTTCGCGGGCGGCTACGCGGCTGGGTATTACAGCTACAAGTGGGCCGAGGTGCTTAGCGCTGATGCCTACGCGGCGTTCGAAGAAGCGCCCGAACAGGTGGCCGACACCGGCGCGCGGTTCCGGCATGAAGTGCTGGCGCGTGGTGGCAGCCGCAGCGCAGCGGACAACTTCCGCGCCTTCCGTGGACGCGCGCCCAAGATCGACGCGCTGCTGCGGCACAACGGCATGGCGGGCTGAGCCTGCCAGGCGTGCGCCTGCCGTCGCTGGCAGGCGCTGCGTTCGCAGTGCATGCGTTCGCCGTGGAGTGCGGTGGTTTGTTTTATGGCGCATCACCCGGCAGCGCACCGGCGTTGCAGGTGCTTGCGGCCGGAGAGGGTGTGCCGTAAACCGGCGAGGCCTCCATCGCAAGGCGCGTCAAGCAAGAGATACGCGCAAATATCGAACGGACCAACCGCGAGCGGGCCGAGATCGATGCGGCCAGGCGCTTGCAGCGCAAGCGTGATCAGGCCCGTATGGCGTGCGGCAGCAGGCAGCGTGCGGCTGAGCAGAGCGCTTCCAGGTAGTCGAATGGGCAGCCCACCAGCGTCGGGACGGCGGTGGAAGATTGCGACCGATTGCGGGACGAATAAGGTGCTGCACCTGCGCTTTCGCGCAGGGCGGTAAAGCGTGATTGCACCTCACTGCGCTCACAGGTGCGTGTCGTCAACACGCATGCTGGCAGGGCTGCCCGGTGTAAGCATTTGCACCAAACGTCCCCGCACAGATGCAAGACAGGCAAGTCCTTGCACCGCGCGGACACGGATCGCATCTCCGCCTCCGCGTATCGGCACAACGCGATCACGCGCGTCCGCATGCCGCCATTACACCCGGCCGAACACCAGCACGCCGTTGGTGCCGCCGAAGCCGAAGCTGTTGGACATCACCGTGTTCAACGTCGCCTCGCGTGTAGCGCGCAGGATCGGGAAGCCTTCCGCGCGCGGGTCGAGTTCGTCGATATGCGCCGAGCCGGCCATGAAGCCATCGCGCAGCATCAGCATGCTGTAGATCGCCTCATGCACGCTTGCCGCACCCAGCGAATGACCAGACAACGCCTTGGTCGAGGACAGCGGTGGCACGTTGTCGCCGAACACCTCGCGCACCGCGCCCAGCTCGGTGACATCGCCCAGCGGGGTGGAGGTGCCGTGCGTGTTGAGATAGTCGATCGGGCGATCCAGCCCTTGCATCGCCATGTGCATGCAGCGCACCGCGCCCTCGCCACTGGGCGCGACCATGTCCGCGCCATCGGAGGTCACGCCGTAGCCCAGCAGTTCGGCATGGATGCGGGCGCCGCGCGCGATGGCGTGGTCGTAGTCTTCCAGCACCAGCATGCCGCCACCGCTGCCGATGACGAACCCATCGCGTTGCGCATCGTAGGGACGCGAGGCCACCGCCGGGCGATCGTTGAAGCCGGTGGACAACGCGCCCATCGCATCGAACATCACGCTCATGGTCCAGTGCAGTTCTTCGCCGCCGCCGGCAAACATCACATCCTGCGCACCATGCCGGATCAGATCCGCAGCCGCGCCAATGCAATGCGCCGAGGTCGCGCAGGCGGCCGACAGCGAATAGCTCAGGCCGCGGATCTTGAAGGCGGTGGCCAGCGAGGCCGAGACTGCCGAACACATCGTGCGCGGCACCATGTACGGGCCTACCTTGCGCACGCCGCGTGCGCGCAGCAGATCGGCCGTTTCCACCTGCCACTGGCTGGAGCCGCCGCCGGAGCCGGCAATCACGCCGGTGCGCAGGTCGCTGACCTGCTCGGGCGACAGGCCGGCATCGGCAATGGCATCGCGCATCGCCAGGTAGGCGTAGGCCGAGGCATCGCCCATGAAGCGCTTGAGCTTGCGGTCAATCAATCCGTCCAGGTCGATGTCCACCGCGCCGCCCACCTGGCTGCGCAGACCCGCTTCGGCATGGTCGGGTAATGCGGTGATGCCCGAGCGGCTTTCGCGCAGCGCGCTGGAGACCGTGTCCAGGTCATTGCCCAGGCACGAATTGATGCCCATTCCGGTGACGACAACACGGCGCATCAGAAATTCTCCGTCGAAGTGAACATGCCCACGCGCAGATCCTTGGCGGCGTAGATCTCGCGCCCATCCACCAACATGCGCGCATCGCTCTGTGCCATCACCAGCTTGCGGTTGATGACCCGGCTGATCTCGATTTCGTAGGTCACCAGCGTTGCGGTGGGCAGCACCTGGTCGGTGAATTTCACCTCGCCACAGCCCAGCGCGCGGCCGCGGCCCGGCGCACCGATCCAGGTGAGAAAGAAGCCGGTCAGTTGCCACATCGCATCCAGGCCGAGGCAGCCGGGCATCACCGGGTCGCCGATGAAGTGGCAATTGAAGAACCACAGGTCCGGACGGATATCGAGCTCGGCGCGGATCAGGCCCTTGCCGTGGCTGCCGCCGTTGTCGTTGATCTCGGTGATGCGGTCGAACATCAGCATCGGGTCGTTCGGCAGACGGCCGCTGTTGGGGCCGAACAATTCCCCGCGCGCGCTGGCCAGCAATTGGTCACGCGAGTACGCATTTTGACGAGTCATCACGAACGGTTTCCTGCAGGAGCAAAAGGCGAGGGCGGCAAGCGTGCATGAGCCCGTACGGTTCAATCAAACGTTTTATCCGTACGCATGCGTAGTGTTTTCAAGCAGTTGCGCACTGCAGCAACTGCGGGCCAACGACTGGCGCAAGGCATGAGACGCGGCTGATTTATCATGCGCAGCAAGACTATGCTGGGGAATCTGGCTTGATGCGCAAGATCGTTCACGTGGACATGGATGCGTTCTACGCGTCCGTGGAACAACGTGATGATCCGTCGCTGCGCGGCAAGCCGGTGGTGGTGGCCTGGCGCGGCGCGCGCTCGGTGGTGTGCGCTGCCTCGTATGAAGCACGCACCTTCGGCATCCGCTCGGCGATGCCGGCCGTACGCGCCGAGCGCTTGTGCCCGGATGCGGTCTTCGTGCCGCCGGATTTCGCACGCTACAAGGCGGTGTCGCGGCAGGTGCGCGAGATCTTTCACCGGCACACCGACCTGGTCGAGCCGCTATCGCTGGACGAAGCGTATCTGGACGTCACCGAAGCCAAGACCGGCATGCAGTTGGCCACGGAAATCGCGCAGCTCATCCGGACCCAGATCCGCGAAGAAACCCAGCTCACCGCGTCGGCAGGCATTGCGCCCAACAAGTTCCTGGCCAAGATCGCCTCCGACTGGCGCAAGCCCGATGGCCAGTTCGTGATCGCGCCCAGTCGCGTAGATGCCTTCCTGCTGCCGCTGCCGGTCAACCGCATTCCTGGTGTGGGCAAGGTCATGGATGGCAAGCTGGCGGCGTTGGGCATCGTCACCGTGAGTGATCTGCGCTTGCGGCCACTGGAAGAACTGCAGGCGCATTTCGGCAGTTTCGGGCAAAGCCTGTACCGGCGTGCGCGCGGCATCGACGAGCGGCCGGTGGAGCCGGACCAGGAAGTGCAATCGGTGTCTTCCGAGGACACCTTCAGTGAAGATCTGGCACTCGATGCGCTGGACCCGCACATCCAGCGCCTGGCCGAAAAGACCTGGCATGCGACGCGGCGCACCGAGCGGATCGGCCGCACGGTGGTGCTCAAGCTGAAGACCTCCAACTTTCGCATCCTCACCCGCTCGTATACGCCCGAGCAGCCGCCGGCGTCGTTGCAGGGGCTGGTCGATATCGCGCTGGGGCTGACCCGGCGCGTGGAGTTGCCGCCGGAGACACGTTACCGCCTGGTCGGCGTAGGCCTGAGCGGTTTTGCCGACCCCGAGCTACAGGCGGCGGTGCAGGGCGAATTGTTCGGCGAGGTGCCACAGCAGTAACGCGCTGACGCAGCCTGCGGCAACGACCGATGCCGCGGACGCACCCGCACGCATCGCGTTGATTGCAGCACTGCACTGACACGTCCTGAATCAGCCGCTTCGTACACTGCGCGCACCCCCACGCAAAGGCGACGCGATGTTTCCGTATCCGCTGGTGATCTTCGACCTGGATGGCACGCTGGTGGACAGCGCATCGGATATTGCCGAGGCCCTCAACGGCACCTTGCAGGAACTTGGCCTGCAGCAGTTTTCCGAAGCCACCGTGCGCAGCTGGATCGGCGAGGGTGTGCACACGCTGCTGGCCACCGCGTTGCGCGAAGCAGGCAGCGACCGCGATGTGGACGCCGAAATGCCGGTGATGATGCGCCACTACGAAGCCAGCCTGCTGCATCACCCGCGCTTGTATCCAGGCGTTGCCGAGGCCTTGCCTGCGTTGCGCAGCGCAGGCGCCACGCTGGCGTTATGCACCAACAAGCCGGCGCGTTTCATCCAGCCCTTGCTCGAACACCTGGGCATTGCGGCGCAGTTTGCGACGGTGCTCGGCGGCGATTCGTTGCCGCAACGCAAGCCCAGTGCAGCGCCCTTGCTGCATCTGGCGCAGCAGTTCCAGCATTCGCCCGCGCAGTGCCTGATGGTGGGCGACTCGGCCACCGACGCCGCGGCCGCGCAGGCTGCCGGCATGCCGTTGGCGATGGTGCGGTATGGCTATCTGCGTGGCTTCGATGTGGAGCATGCCGGCGCGGTTGCGGTGATCGACGACATGCGCGCGCTGCTCGTGCTGCACTGAGCACGCGCGTTGGTGAGTGACGGATAACGCGGCAAATCAGCGGTAATGGACGCGTCCTTTGCCGAGGTACATGACCCATGTAGCGCGCTGACGCAGTTTGCAATGAATCGCATATGTGTAGATGCGCGGATCGCGAGAGTGTCCGCGAGCGAGGGTTGAGGCCCACGCCCGGCGTGCGGCTGGACCAGTGCGGCCGGTGCAGCAACACCCTCAGTCCCAGCCTCATAGCGGCGCTTCGAGGACTGGGCCACGGGCAGACGTTAAGCGCTTCGCTCGTGCCGACCTTGCAGGCCGCAGCGGCGCGCTAGCGGCCCGTCACACACGCATATGCGCTACGTGCGGCCGCGTTACTCGTCGTGCGTGGCGGGTTGCGCGTCGTCCCCGGCCACGTCGGTGGCATCGTCTGCCAGCGCATCGCTGTCGGCGCGCGCGTAATGCACGGTTTCCACCGGGCCACCGACCGGGCGGCCACGTGCGGCCGGCAGCAGTGCGCTGGCGGCTTCGTATTCGGCCAGCAAGGCATGCCGGCGCGCTTCCGGCACTTCCTGCCAATGGCAATCGGCAAGCGCACCTTCCAGCGAATACAGCAGATTGAGGCTGGGCTTGAATCCGGCACGACGCACTTTTACAAACGCGCCAACCGCGCCCACGGCCTGCAGGTCCTGCTGGGTGCGCAGGCCCACCTGGCGTAGCCAGGCCGCGCTCTTGGGGCCGATGTTGCGCAGCCGTTCGGTGGTCACGTCAACGCGCCGACGAAGACCTGCGCGATGGCTTCGAGTCCGCGCTGGTCGTCCGCGTCGAAGCGGTCCAGTTCCGGGCTGTCCAGGTCGAGCACGCCGATCAGCGTGTCGCCTTGTACCAGCGGCATCACCAGCTCCGACCGCGACGCCGAATCACAGGCGATATGCCCGGGAAACGCGTCCACATCGGCGATGCGCTGAGTCTGCCGGGTACTGGCGGCCGCACCGCACACACCCTTGTCCAACGGGATGCGCACGCAGGCGGGCAGCCCCTGGAAGGGCCCCACCACCAATTCGCGGCCGTCGTAGAAATAGAACCCTGCCCAGTTGAGCGACGGCAGTGAATTGAAGATCAGCGCGGCCAGGTTGGCAGCGTTGGCGATCCGGTCCGGCTCGCCGTGCACCAGAGCCTGGGCCTGGGCGGTGAGCTGGGCATATTGTTCCGGCTTGCTGCCGGTCAGCGAAGAGGTGGCGAACATGCGCAAAGTCTAGCAGCGGCCATCCGCAGCGTCGTTGCGACGCAACGGAGCAGGCGCGCGGGCTGCAGGGCCGGCAGGACTCCAAGGGGCGCGCCGCGCACACGACCATCCCGGGCCGCGCGCCGCATGTGCCGCCCAGCCAAGCGGCCCGCCATGCATTGTTTCGTTTCAGAAGGCATGGCAGATGCCACGCAGGCGCGTGCAGCAAACGCCCGCACGGTATGCTGCGCGGCCTCTCCGGCAATGGCGGCGCGGCCGCAGGAACAGGTGCATGCAGTTTCCCGCCTTCTACGTCACTGGCACCGATACCGGCATCGGCAAGACCGTTGCCAGCACGGCCTTGTTGCATGCGGTGCGTGCACGCGGCCACACCGCAGTGGGCATGAAGCCGGTGGCCAGTGGCTGCGTCGCCACCCCGCAGGGTTGGCACAACGAAGACGCGTTGGCGCTGCAAGCCGCCAGCCAGCCGCAGCCGGACTACCCCACCCTCAATCCATATGCGTTGCCTGCGGCGCTGGCCCCGGAACTGGCTGCCGCCGATGTCGGCGTGACCCTGTCGCTGGCGCCGCTTCAGCAGGCCTTTGCGCAGCTGCGCGCGCAGGCCGAGGTGGTGGTGGTGGAAGGGGTCGGCGGCTGGGCGGCGCCGCTGAGTGCGCAGCTGGATCAGGCCGATCTGGTGCGCGCATTGCAGCTGCCGGTGGTCCTGGTGGTGGGCGTGCGCCTGGGCTGCATCAACCATGCGCGCCTTACCGCCGCGGCCATCGCCGCCGATGGCCTGCGCTGCATCGGCTGGATCGCCAACGAGATCGACCCGCAGATGGAGCGCATCGAGGACAACATCCGCATGCTCGGCCAGCGCCTGGCGATGCCGTGCTGGGGGCGCATTCCGTGGCGCCCCAACGCCCAGGCCGAGGGCCTGGCGCAGCACATCTGCCTGCCGGAGTGAGCGCAGCGGCCTTGTGCGCGGCCGCATCGAAAGGGCCGGCCGACGCCTGCGCCGGTCACCAGACAATAAAAAAGCCCGACAGAGGGAGGGATCTGTCGGGCCGGATTGCATGGGGGGAGGGACCCATGCAAAGACGCTGAATTTTGTGGCCGTTACTTGCGCCGGGTCTTGCCTGTCGCGCCGGTCTGATCGCTGCCGGTCTCGAACTGCTGCTTGGTAAACTGCCCAAGTTCGCTTGACATCTTCAGCCCCATGCCAACCACTTCCTGGTTGACCGACGCCAGACGTTCCAGGTTGTCGCGGGCCAGTTGCAGCCCTTTCGGCCAGAGCGTCTGGTAGGCGCCCAGGTCGCGCGCCTGCGCAAACTCACCGAAGAAGCTGGTGGTCGCGTTGACGTTCTGTTCCAGCGTGTCCAACGCCAACTGGTTGGCACGGGCTGCGGCAGAAGCAAACTGACTGGTGAAGCTGTTTTCGAACTGCGCCGACATCGCGAACCCCTTGGGGAATGCTGTGACCGTTTGTTGCGTTGCAGCATACGCGGATGTTGTTGCGATGCAACATGTTTCCTGAAAATTTTCCAACCGACCTGAAAAGTGGTTTCCAATCAACCGCTTGCGTTGCGCTCAAAACGAGAAAGGCCGCCTCGGAGGGCGGCCTTCGGTCACCATTTGCGCCAATCAACCGCGATAGCGGCAGCCGGAAGTGCAGGTCTCGTGCACCACGATTTCGCTCAACTGCGGCAAGGCCGGCTTGAGCTGCTGCCAGATCCAGATGGCCAGGCGTTCGCTGGTGGGGTTTTCAAGCCCCTCGATGTCATTGAGGTAGTGGTGATCGAGCCGGTCGTAGATCGGCTGGAAGGCAGCCTTGATGTCGCCGAAGTCCATGATCCAGCCGGTCTCGGCACCCGGTTCGCCGCTGACGTGCAGCTCGACCCGGAACGAATGCCCATGCAGCCGTGCGCACTTATGCCCCGGCGGAACGTTGGGTAGCCGGTGGGCGGCCTCGAGCGTAAATACTTTGAAGATATCCATGGCGTTGATCGGCAGGCGGGTACAGAGGAAGGGTGGGCCGGACATCGCCGGCGTCGGAATGGCTGACAGGACAAGGGCCGCATCGCGGCCCTTGTCGTTACCGTCAGTCGCGGGCGTTAGGCGCCGCGGCTGGCGGGCCGGCCACTGCCACCACGACCACCGTCGCGACGGCCGGCACCGGCGCCGGCAGTGGCCTGACGCGGCCCGCTGCTGCGCTGGCCACCCGGCTTCTTCGGGCCGGCATGCGCATGTGCCTGGCGCGGTGCGTCACCGTGCGGGCGACGGGCGTGGCTCTTGCGCGGGGCGCGATCGCCACCTGGCTGCTCGGCACGGCCCGGGGCGCTGTTGCCCCAGCGGATCGGGGTCTGCGGCTCGTAGCCCGGCACGTCGCGGATTTCCACGTCGCGGCCCAGCATGCGCACGATCTGACGCAGCAGCTTGGCTTCGTCCTGTGCCACCAACGAGATCGCCTCGCCGGTCGAACCGTTACGGCCAGTGCGGCCGATGCGGTGCACGTAGTCCTCGGCCACCATCGGCAGGTCATAGTTGATGACCTTCGGCAGCTGGTCGATATCGATGCCGCGCGCGGCGATGTCGGTGGCCACCAGCACGGTCACGCGGCCAGCCTTGAAGTCGCTCAGGGCACGCATGCGCTGGCCCTGGCTCTTGTTGCCGTGGATCGCCGCGGTCTTGATGCCGGACTTCTCCAGGAACAGCGCCAGCTTGTCGCTGCCGTGCTTGGTGCGTGCGAAGACCAGGGTCTGCTCGCGGCTGTCCTGCGCCAGCAGGTGCAGCAGCAGGTCGCGCTTGCGCGCGCCATCGACCGGGTGCACGCGGTGGGTGATGCTCTCGGCCACGGTGTTGCTCGGGGTGACCTGGATCTGCATCGGGTTGCGCATGAACTCCAGCGCCAGCTGCTTGATGTTCTCTTCGAACGTGGCCGAGAACAGCAGGGTCTGACGATCCTGGCGCGGCAGCTTGGTCAGGATGCGCTTGATCGACGGCAAGAAGCCCATGTCGAGCATGCGGTCGGCTTCGTCCAGGATCAGTACTTCGATGCCGGACAGGTCCACGCTGCGGCGCTCGATATGGTCGATCAACCGGCCCGGGCAGGCGATCAGCAGGTCCACGCCACGACGCAGCGCATCGAGCTGGTTGCCCATGCCCACGCCGCCGTAGATCACCGCGCTCGGAATGCGCAGGTACTTGCTGTAGCCGCGCAGGCTGTCGTGCACCTGGGTGGCCAGCTCGCGGGTGGGGGTCAGGATCAGCGCGCGCGGCTTGCGCGGGCCGTTGACCGGCTGCGGGGTGGTGCCCAGGTGCTGTAGCAGCGGCAGGCCGAACGCGGCGGTCTTGCCGGTACCGGTCTGTGCGCCAGCCAGCAGGTCATGGCCGGCCAGCACGAGCGGGATCGCCTGCTGCTGGATGGCGGTGGGGGTTTCATAGCCCTGCTCGGCCAATGCGCGCAGCAGGAAGGGCGCCAGGCCCAAGGATTCAAAAGACATCAGGAAGCTCCAAGTAAAGCGTCGCCACCAGGCAGAGCCCGGAGCGCAGACGCATTGCAGATGCAAAAAAGTGAGGCTCGGAGCGTTCCCGTGAACCGCGCTGCGAGATGGTGGAACAACCCAATCAAAGAGCGATGGGTTTGTCGGCACCACGAAAGGCGTCGGGTGGGGCGGGCGAGCGGATCGATCGATCCTGGCCTCGCCGGCGGTCCCTAAGGGAAACGGACGGCCGCATGCAGACCCGGCAAGTGTACGCCCGATTGGCGCGCTGCACAAAACTGTGTGATCGCGGTTGGGGAACGGGTCAGTTGTTTCAGCTGCAACCACGTGGCGCGGCAGGTCGTACAATCGGCGCTTCAGCCACAGCCGCAGGACGGTCATGAAGCTAGGTTCCCTGAAGGAAGGCGGCCGCGACGGCTGCTTGATCGTGGTCTCGCGTGACCTGACCAGCGCGGTGCGCGCTACCGGCATCGCGCCGACGCTGCAGCGCGCGCTGGAAGACTGGAGCAACGTGGCGCCGCGGCTGAACGCCCTGGCGGACTCCCTCGACGATGGCAGCGCCGATGGCGTGTTTGCGCTGGACATGCAGGCGCTGGCCGCGCCGCTGCCGCGCGCCTACGAGTTCGTCGATGGCAGCGCCTACCTGCCACACGTGGAGCGGGTGCGCCGCGCGCGCAACGCTGAAGTGCCCGAGAGCTTCTACACCGATCCGCTGATGTACCAGGCCACCAGCGCCGGCTTCTACGGCCCGCGCGACGCCATCAAGGTGATCAGCGAAGACCATGGCATCGATCTGGAAGCCGAATTGGTGGTCATCACCGACGACGTGCCGATGGGCGCCTCGCCTGAGCAGGCGGCTGCGCATATCCAGCTGATCGGCCTGGTCAACGATGTCTCGCTGCGCAACCTGATTCCGGCCGAGCTCGGCAAGGGCTTCGGCTTTGTGCAGTCCAAGCCGCGCTCGGCGCTGTCGCCGGTGTTTGTCACCCCCGACGAGCTGGGCGATGCCTGGCGCGACAACAAGGTGCATCTGCCGCTGATGACCCACGTCAACGGCGCCTGGTTTGGCGCGCCCGAGGCCGGCCACGACATGCAGTTCGACTTTGCCCAGCTGATTGCGCATGCCGCCAAGACCCGGCCGCTGTCGGCCGGCACCATTGTCGGCTCCGGCACCATTGCCAACCAGGACACATCCCTGGGCGCCTCCTGCTTTGCCGAGCAGCGCGTGGTGGAGACCTTGCGCGATGGCAAGCCGAGCACGCCGTTCATGGCGTTCGGCGATGTAGTGCGCATCGAGATGATGGACGCGCAGGGCCACAGCATCTTCGGGGCGATCGAGCAGCGCGTCGAACGCCAGCCGCTGCCATGAACCAGATGCCGATGCTCACGCACGCGGCAGGGCAGGGGCAGGCATGAGCGCGCCCCTGGAGCTGTTTTCGTATTGGCGCTCCAGCGCCGCTTACCGCGTACGCATCGGCCTGCAGCTGAAGGCGCTGGCCTATGTCGCGCACCCGGTGCATCTGGTGCGTGATGGCGGCGAGCAACACGCTGCCGCCTACGCGCAGCTCAACCCGCAGGAGCTGGTGCCGACGCTGCGGCACGGGCAGGTGGTGATCCCGCAGTCCCTGGCCATCCTCGAATACCTGGACGAGGCATTTGCGGACAGCGCGCCGCTGTTGCCGACCGGCCCCGCCGCGCGTGCGCGGGTGCGGGCGCTGGCACAGGTGATCGCTTGCGATGTGCACCCGCTCAACAACCTGCGCGTTACCCAATTCCTGGAGCACACCTGGGACGTCTCGCCAGCGCAGCGCCATCACTGGACTGCGCACTGGATGCAGCAAGGCTTGGCAGCGCTGGAAACCCACCTGGCGGGCGACGCACAGACCGGGCAGTTCTGCCACGGCGACACGCCGGGCCTGGCCGATTGCGTGCTGGTGCCGCAGCTCTACAACGCGCGCCGGTTCGCCGTGGAGTTGGCGCCGTATCCGACGCTGCAGCGGATCGAACAGGCCTGCCTGGCACTGCCGGCGTTCGATGCGGCACGGCCGGAAACGCAGCCTGACGCGGCAGTCTAGACGCGGAGAATGCCGGTCGCATCTGCCGTTCGGGCAGCCTTCCGCAATGCGGGGGGCGCAGAGCGATCGATGCGCGTGCGGCCGCTGATGCTCACGCCGGTCTACTGCAGGGTGCTGATCTGCGCCAGCGCTGCAGTGCCCTTGCCCGCCCACCCTCGCGGGACACGCTGCAAGGACGTCCTTCTAAGCGCTTACGTGGCATCCATGCCGCGTCAGGTCCCGCGACGGTGGGCGGGCAAGGACCAGTCAAGATGGTCGTTGCGCGTAACTATTCTCAAAGCAACCAGCAGACTTTCTGGTGCGGTGTCCTCGCCGATCGCGGGACCATGTGGCGGCATGGATGCCGCCACTGAGCCTCCACGGAAGGATTCACGGCGTGTCCCGCAAGCGGTGAGGGCACCGCGCCCTCGACCGACCAGGCGTTTTGCTCAGGACTTTTGACTGCATCCAGCAAGATGCGACCAATAAAACCACTGCGCTCAGCCAGGCAGGCGCACGCTACATTTTGTTGGTCGTTCTAAATAAACCCATGGCTGATCTTCGGCGCCGAGGCCGACTCGTAGTCGGCATACGGATCGTGCTCGCCGGAGCCGCCTTCGGAAAGACGGAATTTCAGCGCCAGGCCGTCGCGTGAATCGGCCGCGCGCAGCGCTTCCTCCTGCTCGATCTCGCCGGTCTTGACCATCCGGAACAGGCACTGGTCGAAGGTCTGCATGCCTTCTTCCAGCGATTCCTCCATCGCCTGCTTGACCTCGTGCACCTGCCCGCGACGCAGCAGGTCGCGGATCATCGGCGTGTTGAGCAGCACCTCGGTGGCCGGGCGGCGGCGCCCGTCCAGGCCCTTGACCAGGCGCTGGGACACCACTGCGCGCAGATTCAGTGCCAGGTTCATCAGCACGTTCTTGTGCGCGCTTTCCGGGAAGAAGTTGAGAATGCGCTCGATGGTCTGGTCGGCGTTGTTGGAGTGCAGCGTCGCCAGGCACAGATGGCCGGTTTCGGCGAAGGCGATCGCCGCTTCCATCGTTTCGGCGTCCAGGATCTCGCCGATCAGGATCACGTCGGGCGCCTCGCGCATCGCGTTCTTCAGCGCGCTCTGGAAGGCGTGCGTGTCCAGGCCCACCTCGCGCTGGTTCACGATCGACATCTTGTGCTTGTGCAGGTACTCGATCGGGTCCTCGATGGTGAGGATGTGCCCGGTCGTGGTGCTGTTGCGGTGGTCGATCATTGAGGCCAGCGAGGTCGACTTGCCCGAGCCGGTCGAACCGACCACCAGCACCAGCCCGCGCGGGGTCATGATGACGTCCTTGAGCACCTGCGGCAGGTTGAGCTCCTCGATGCTCGGGATCCGGCTGCGGATGGCACGGATGACCATGCCCACTTCGCCGCGCTGCTTGAACACGTTCACGCGGAAGCGCCCGGCGTCGGACAGAGCGATGGCCATGTTGAGTTCCAGCTCGCGCTCGAACTGCGGCACCTGGCCTTCGTCCATCAATGAGTAAGCGATTTTCTTGACCATCCCCGGCGGCAACCCCGTATTGCCGAGCGGGTAAAGCTTGCCTTCGATCTTGATGTACACCGGCGCGCCGGTGGTCAAGAACATGTCCGAGGCATTCTTTTCGGTCATCAGCTTCAGGAAGTAGCCGATATCCATGCGCAATGGTTCCCCAACAAACAGCAGCGTCTCGTTGCAAGTCCGCCGCAGGCTTCCGACAATGGCCGTGCTCGAGACTTCTCGCTACGGCTCCCCTAATGACGGCTAGCTTCGCATACTTGCGGCGATCCCTGTATGGCATCGCCTGTTTCATGGTTCTCTCCGCTCCCGCCGCCGCCCAGGTGGCGCCGGAGCTCACTGCCGCCGAACAGGCCGTGCAACGCGCCACCCAGGCCGATGCCGACCAATACGCCCCTGATCTGGTCAATCTGGCCCGCCAGGAACTGATGCAGGCCCAGCAGGCGCAACTGGACAAGCGCCAGCGCAAGCAGGTGCCACAGATCGCCCTGCGCGCCGCCGCCGATGCCGACCTGGCCAAGGCGCGCAGCGAAGAGGCGGTGGTCAGCGCCCAGCTGGAGCAACGCCGCAAGGAAGTGGCGCAACTGCAGAACAGCCTCAACACCGGGGAGGGCGGCCGATGAAACTGCGTCCCTTCCTCTATATCGGTGTGCTGAGCCTGGCCACGCTGCCGTCGCTGGCGATGGCGGCCAAGGACGACCCGCAGGCCGATGCGCTCAACCGCCGGCTGGCTGTGTTGCAGAACGATCCGCAGACCAGTGACCTGGCCCGCTACGAGCGCCTGCAGGCGCAACAGACCGTGGCGGCCCTGGCCGAGGCCAAGCGCCGCGACCGCGAAGAGCTGGTGTTCCTGGCCGACCGCCGGGTCGAGATTGCCGAGCTCACCGCCCGCACCGCACTGGCCCGGCGCGAGCTGGACCGTCTGGAAGGCACCCGCAACGACTTGCTGATCGAAGCCAGCCGTCGCGATGCCTCCCGCGCCCGGCAGGAGGCCGAACGCCTGCGGGTGCAGGCGCAGATCCAGGCCGAGGAAGCCGAGCGCATGCGCCAGGCGGCCGAGCAGGAAACCCTGGCGCGCCAGGATGCCGAGCTGGCCCTGACCAGCGTGGCCGGCAAGCAGACCGCCAAGCTCAACGCGGCCCAGCAAAAGGCCTTGCAGCTCGCCCACGAAGAGGCCGAACTGGTGGCCGGGGCCAAGCTGCCGTCGTCCAAGGTCGATGGCCGCGGCGAAGTGTTCTCGCTCGGCAGCGACGCCTTTGGCGGCAAGACGGCCCTGGCCGGTGCCGGTTCCGGCCAGGCCAAGGCGCTGGCCGAGTACCTGCAGATCGGCAAGAAGGGCCGGGTCACCATCGTCGGCTACGACAGCGACGCGGCCACGGCCAAGAAGCGTGCCGAGGCGCTTCGCGATGCCCTGGTCGCCGGTGGCGTTGCCGCCGCGCGCTTGCAGGTCAGTGGCACCAAGGGCACCGCCAGCAAGTCGCGTGCGGCTGAGGTCGTTGTGCTGCCGTAGGCCAAGTGGTTGAAGTTAAGGTCTTTTAACCGGCGGATGACGCCCGGTTGAACCGCGGTCACTGATTGACGCGGGGAACGGCAAAAGCAGCCGTTTCGGCCTTGAACGCCCCCCGCGACCGGCGTAGGGTCGTACCTCCAGGCAGCAACTCCGCTGCCTGGAAAAGTACGGAGGGCCGGGCCAGTGACGCAGAGGCACGCAGCGACGCAACGCGGTGGAATGGTTGGTGGTGGTTCCGCCCATGTGTCGGCCTTTGCAACGCGTTGGTCTTCCATCCCAAAGCTGCGCCCCGTGCCTTTGCTGGCCGGGGCGTTCTTGTTTTAAGTGAAGGAGGTAACGCCATGTTCGAAGGGCAACCGCAGACCGAAATCGACGCATTGATGAAGTCCGATCCCGAGTTCAAGCAGCTCTACCAACGGCACAAGCTCTTGAACAAGAAATGCATGGATGCCGAACTCGGGGTGCTCCCGATCGACGACGTGACCTTAGGCCAGATGAAACGCGAGAAATTGCAGGCCAAAGAGAAACTCACCCGGATGTACGACCAACTCACGCACTGATCCTCTCCCACTGCTAAGAACAAGTTCACCGTCGCGGGCGGTGGCGGCCTCCTCGTCGGCTTGCCACCGTCCGCGTCGCCTTTTCTGGCAGCCGCTCGTTGCAGGGCAGCGCGGCTGATGTACACCCGCGTTCATCGGCGCGCTCAATCGCTTCCTGTCTGAATGAGCATTCCCCGGCGGTTCGTCGGATAATGACCGGTCTAGCCCGCGCGGCGCAGCGACGATATCCCGATGGCGATCCATTCCTCCGTACTCGAACTGATTGGCAATACGCCGATCGTCAAGGCCCAGCGCCTGGACACCGGTGTCTGCGAACTGTTCCTCAAGCTGGAGGCATCCAATCCGGGCGGCTCGATCAAGGACCGCATCGGCTTGTCGATGATCGAAGCGGCCGAACAGCGCGGCGACCTGAAGCCCGGCGCCACCCTGGTGGAAGGCACGGCCGGTAACACAGGTCTTGGCTTGGCGCTGGTCGCGCAGCAGAAGGGCTACCGCCTGATCCTGGTGGTGCCGGACAAGATGAGCCGCGAGAAGATCTTCAATCTCAAGGCGATGGGCGCCGATGTGGTGCTGACCCGCTCGGACGTGGCCAAGGGGCACCCGGAGTATTACCAGGACCTGGCCGCCAAGATCGCCTCGGAGACCCCTGGCGCCTACTTCATCAACCAGTTCGGCAACCCGGACAACCCGGCCGCGCATGAGTTCGGTACCGGGCCGGAAATCCTGGCGCAGATGGACGGCCAGCTGGACGCGATCGTGTTCGGCTGCGGCAGCTCCGGCACCATGACCGGCCTGTCGCGCGCCTTCGCCACTGCTTCGCCGCAGACCGAACTGGTGCTGGCAGACCCGGTGGGCTCGATCCTGACCCAGTACATCGAAGAGGGTACGGTGAGCGAGAAGTCTGGCAGCTGGTTGGTCGAAGGCATCGGCGAGGATTTCCTGCCGGATATCTCCGATTTCTCGCGGGTGAAGAAGGCCTATTCGATCAGCGATGCGGAAAGCTTCCACACCGCGCGCGAGCTGCTGGCCAAGGAGGGCATTCTCGGCGGCTCGTCCACCGGCACGCTGCTGGCCGCAGCGCTGAAGTACTGCCGCGAGCAGACCACGCCCAAGCGCGTGCTGGTGTTCGTCTGCGATACCGGCAACAAGTACCTGTCGAAGATGTACAACGACTATTGGATGCTGGACAACGGCTTCCTGGAGCGCGAACAGCACGGCGACCTGCGTGACCTGATCCTGCGCCCGTACAACAAGCGCGACACCGTGGTGGTGGGTCCCAAGGACCTGCTGACCACGGCCTACCAGCGCATGAAGCTGTACGACGTCTCGCAGTTGCCGGTGATCGATAATGGCGAGCTGGTCGGCATCGTCGATGAGAGCGATGTGCTGCTGCATGTGTATGGCGACGAAGCACGGTTCCGCGACCCGATCTCCACTGCAATGGTCAGCAAGCTCGACCGTCTGGACGTGGCCTCGCCGATCGAAGCGCTGCTGCCGGTGTTCGATCGCGGCCAGGTCGCCATCGTCATGGACGGCAACCAGTTCCTGGGCC
Organism: Xanthomonas sp. NCPPB 2922; assembly: GCF_041520885.1. Lineage (NCBI taxonomy): Bacteria > Pseudomonadati > Pseudomonadota > Gammaproteobacteria > Lysobacterales > Lysobacteraceae > Xanthomonas > Xanthomonas sp. NCPPB 2922. The sequence continues at coordinate 291,127 of NZ_JBGOFY010000002.1, forward strand.
TGATCACCCGTATCGACCTGCTCAACTACCTGCGCCGCCGCGTGCAGTAATGCGTGCCGCCGCCGTGCGTGCTCGCATGAGACGCACGGCATGGGCCATTCAGGCCTGCTTGCTACAATCCGCCACTTTTTCCGGGAACCTCCATGTCCAACCGCACCGCAAACAGCCACGATGGCGAGCGCGCGCTGTCGCTCGCAACGCTGGCGATCCATGGTGGACAGTCGCCGGACCCCAGCACCGGGGCGGTGATGCCGCCGATCTACGCGACGTCCACCTATGCGCAGTCCAGCCCGGGCGAGCATCAGGGCTTTGAGTACTCGCGGACCCACAACCCCACGCGTTTTGCCTATGAGCGCTGTGTTGCCGTGCTGGAAGGCGGCACCCGCGGGTTTGCCTTCGCCTCCGGCATGGCCGCGACCTCCACGGTGATGGAATTGCTGGACGCCGGCAGCCACGTGGTGGCGACCGATGACCTGTACGGCGGCTCGTTCCGCCTGTTCGAGCGTGTGCGTCGCCGCACCGCCGGCCTGGACTTCAGTTTCGTCGACCTCACCGACCCGGCCGCGTTCGAGGCCGCGATCCGCCCGATCACCAAGATGGTCTGGATCGAAACCCCGACCAACCCGATGCTCAAGCTGGTCGACATCGGCGCCATTGCGGCGATCGCGCGCAAGCATGGCCTGCTGGTGGTGGTGGACAACACCTTCGCCTCACCGATGCTGCAGCGCCCGCTGGAGCTGGGCGTTGACCTGGTGGTGCATTCGGCCACCAAGTACCTCAACGGCCACTCGGACATGGTGGGCGGCATCGCCGTGGTCGGCGACAACGCCGAACTCGCCGAACAGATGGCCTTCCTGCAGAACTCGATCGGCGGCGTACAAGGCCCGTTCGACAGCTTCCTGGCCCTGCGCGGGCTCAAGACCCTGCCGCTGCGCATGCGCGCGCACTGCGAAAACGCCCTGGCGCTGGCGCAGTGGCTGGAGACCCACCAGGCGATCGAAAAAGTGATCTACCCCGGCTTGGCCTCGCACCCGCAGCACGCACTCGCCAAGCAGCAGATGTCCGGCTTCGGCGGCATCGTCTCGATCGTCCTCAAGGGCGGCTTCGAGGCAGCCAAGCGTTTCTGCGAAAAGACCGAACTGTTCACCCTTGCCGAATCGTTGGGTGGTGTGGAAAGTTTGGTGAACCATCCCGCCGTCATGACCCATGCCTCGATCCCTGTGGCCCGCCGTGAACAGCTAGGCATCAGCGATGCGCTGGTGCGGCTGAGTGTGGGGGTTGAGGATGTGGGGGATTTGCGGGGGGATTTGGAGCGTGCGCTTGAGGCGTCTCAGTCTCCATGACAGATTCTTCGCAACGTCAGGGCATCGTCGCCTCCTGGCGGAACGGTCTGGCTGGACTGCATCTGCAGGCGTGGGTGCGTCGGCAGACATGGCTGCAGCGCTTCTACCGGATGTTTCCGACCAGCTTGCGCGGCAGGGTATCCGCCGCACTGTCCGCTCGCTCGGTCATTCAGACGCGTTTCCAGCGTACGTCGGCCTGGGAGCGTGCGGCCGGTGAGGCCCGTGCATCCCTGGATGCAGAGATGCAAAATGCTCCGCCAACTCCGACGCCTACGGTTGCGGCAGGAATCAATATTCTTGGCTACATCCGTGGAGAGTTCGGGCTGGCAGAAAGTGCCAGGATGTACGCTCGTGCGCTGATCAATGCGGGCGCCTCGGTGTCTCTGTATGACCTGGATATGGGGCTTCCCCACTCCTGGCGGGACCGCAGTATGGATGCCTTCATCGATCAGCGCATGCCGCATCGCGTCACCATCGTGTTCGTGAATCCTGACTATCTGGAGGCCGCCTTCGAACAAGTTGGTCGCGCCAGACTGGCTGGTCATTACGTGATTGCCTGCTGGTTCTGGGAGCTGGAAGTAATCCCGAGTACTTGGCTACGCGCCATTGAGCTTGTAGACGAGATCATGGTTGCGTCACAGTTCATTGAAAGCGCGTTTCGGCACGTGACGGATAAACCGATCATGCGAGTGCCTCTACCGGTATCGGACTTGCGGGACAGCGGTCTGCAGCGAGAGGACTTTGGCCTGCCGGCTGGCAAGTTCACCTTTCTTTTTAGCTTCGATTTCCATTCGGTTGCTGCCAGAAAAAATCCGCAAGCCGTGGTACACGCTTTTCAGCAAGCGTTTCCGAACAAGCGCGATGATGTGCACCTTGTGTTGAAGTCCAGTAACGGCCACATGTATCCCGAACAGATGCGCGAACTTCTCGCGCTTGTGGTGGGAGATGCGCGTATCCAGCTTCGGGATGAGGTGATCGACAAAATGCATGTTCGTGCGCTTCAGCGTTGCTGCGATGTCTATGTCTCTCTGCATCGCGCCGAGGGCTTCGGTTTGGGTCTGGCCGAATGCATGTCGTTGGGCAAGCCCGTTATCGCAACCGGATGGTCGGGCAATATGGAATTCATGACCGAAAGTAACTCCGTGCTTGTTCCGTACGATCTGGTGCCTGTTGCTGGAAGATACCCCGAATCTGAGGGCGCGCAGTGGGCCGAGCCGAAAGTTGCAAGGGCAGCCGACGCCATGCGTCGCCTCGCGGATGACCCGGAATATGCGCGAGCCATTGGCGAGGCTGCAAGAAGAGACGTCGGTTTGAAGCTGGCTCCAGACAGGGCGGCCCAGGCTATTTTGTTCAGGACTGCGAATGTCTTAGCGGCAAGTTGAGGCGCGGCTGCCATACCGTGTTCCTGATGTTGACGCCGGCCGCTTACCAAGTAGTGACTATTTCAGAGGTAGCAACGTTGGACATGATTCGGTCCGTATGGGCCTTCCGATACTTCATCCTCTCATCGATCAGGAATGATCTGCGCCTGCGCTTTTTGCGCAGCAAGCTCGGCGCCTTGTGGATGATCATTCATCCGCTCATGCAGGTGCTGATCTTTGCAACGATCCTCTCGGAGGTCCTGGCAGCAAAGTTGCCTGGTGTCAACAACAAGTTTGCTTACGCCCTCTACCTTATGGCGGGGACACTTTGCTGGAGCATGTTTGCAGAATCTATCGGCAAATGCGCATCCTTGTTTGTGGATAACGGAAATCTGATGAAAAAGCAGGCGTTTCCACGGATATGCCTTCCGCTCATCGCGGGCGGGACCGTCATGGTGAATAACTTGCTGTTATTTTTAGCGATCATTGTTGTTTTCGCGATTTTGGGGCACTCCCTGGGACCCCAGGCAGGCTGGCTGCCGCTGCTGATGCTCCTGACGCTTGCGTTCGCGATGTCGATCGGTCTGCTGCTCGGGATTTTCAATGTCTTCGTGCGCGACATCGGGCAGGTTGTACCGGTCGTTCTGCAGGCAATGTTCTGGGTGACGCCAATCGTCTACACCATCGATATCCTTCCGCAGCAGACGCGGGATTTATTTAAGCTCAACCCGCTGTTCCCGCTCGTCAGCGCCTACCAGGGGGTACTTCTTTACGGGCGTGCACCGGATTGGATGAGTCTGCTGCCTCTAACCGCTGCCACGGCCATCCTGGGTTTTGTATCGCTGGTCGTCTTTCGCCGCGCAAGTGCCGAAATGGTGGATGCGCTATGAGCGCTATGCTGACGGTCGAGGGATTGGGAAAGTCCTATCGTGTTTGGGGTAGCGAGTGGCTGCGTGCGGCCAGCTGGTTTGGTCTGAAGGTCAAGCCGCGGGAGGAGCATTGGGTGCTGCGCAACGTCGGCTTTTCGGTCACTGCTGGTGAGTCGATTGGAATCATGGGGCGAAATGGCGCTGGCAAGAGTACGCTGCTCAAGCTGATCACGGGGACATCGCAGCCCACTGAAGGGCGTATCGTCCGGCGCGGGCGCATTGCTGCGATCCTCGAGCTCGGGATGGGGTTCAACCCGGACCTGAGTGGACGAGAAAATGCCCGTCACTCGGCCGGGCTCATGGGCTACACGCTGGACCAGATCGAGGCCGTACTGCCGGAAATTCAGGAGTTTGCTGAGATCGGAGATTACTTCGATGAGCCGGTGCGCACTTACTCCAGCGGCATGCAGGTACGCGTGGCATTCGCGGTCGCTACCGCATTCCGGCCCGATGTGCTGATCGTCGATGAAGCATTATCGGTCGGAGATGTGTATTTTCAGGCAAAATGTTTCAAGCGTATTCTGTCCTTCAAGGAAAAGGGCATGACGCTGATTCTTGTGAGTCACTCCGTAGGGGACGTCGTCAAGCATTGCGACCGGGCTATATTAATTAAGGATGGCGGCGTCTATGCCGATGGTCCGTCCCGGGAGGTATCCAACCTCTATCTGGACGAGCTGTTTGGCAAGAAACCCGCGTCGCTTCAAGCCGAGGCCAAGGATACCCCGAAGGATCTACGCGCCGGCACGGAAGACTTGTTTCATACCCGGCCTTACTACAACGCTGGCGAGCACCGCTGGGGTCAGGGGGGCGCAAGGATTTTGGATTACGTGGTTGTCAGTGACGGCCAGGAATTCCCAGCACGCGTGGAAAGTGGCTCAAGGACGGCGTTCTACGTCAAGATCGCATTCGACCAGGATTTCGATAGCGTGGTCCCCGGCATTCTGGTGAAAACGCTTGAGGGATTATTCCTCTACGGTACCAATTCCTTTCTTTCCAGCGAGGGCCGTACCGGAATCGCGGCCAAAGCCGGCGACGTCATCGTCTGCAAGTTTACGATGCCTCTTGACCTCAATGAAGCCAATTATCTGATCTCGCTCGGCATCTCCAGCGGCGATCCGCTGGTGGAATTGACACCGCTGGATCGGCGCTACGATGCCATCGTGCTGAACGTGGCCCGAGGCATGCAGTTCTGGGGGATGATGGATCTGAAGGCCGATTTCGAAATCGTGGAGGCCTTGTCATGAAGGCGCCAGCAATTCACCTCAACGCAGAGAGCGAACAGCCATGATCGAGTCACCGAATATAGGGGCGCTTGTGGCAGCCCTGCCAGAGAAGTACCAGCCGATCTTTGCGCATCCGGAGCTGTCCGACGGCAGCTCGCGTGGGTGCGAGGACAGGCTTGTGCTGATCCGCCAATGCGCGCAGCGCCTGCAGCATGCGCTTGGCCGCCCGCTGCGTGTGCTCGACCTTGGCTGTGCCCAGGGGTTTTTCTCTCTGAACCTTGCAGCCGATGGTCACACGGTACACGGCGTGGATTTTCTCGATCTCAACGTCAATGTGTGCAAGGCGCTGGCTGCCGAGAACCCTGCATGTGCAGCTACCTTTGAGCACGGCACGGTGGAAGATGTGATAGATCGCCTTGAGCACGATGAGTGCGACCTGGTCCTCGGCCTGAGCGTCTTCCATCATCTAATTCACGACAAAGGCATCCTGAAGGTATCCGCGCTGTGTCGGAAGCTTTCAGAAACGACCAGCGCGGGCATTTATGAGCTCGCCCTGCGTGAGGAGCCGCTCTACTGGGCGCCATCGTTGTCGCAGGACCCGGCCGAGTTGCTATCCAGTTATGCATTTTTGCGCCTGCTTTCACAGCAGCAGACACATCTTTCGGCGGTTTCAAGGCCACTATATTTTGCCAGTAGCCGTTTCTGGTACGTGGATGGAGCCATTGGTAATTTTACGTCTTGGTCATCCGAGTCACATGCGCATGGCCGCGGCACGCATCTGCAATCGCGCCGTTATTATTTCAGCGAACAGTCGTTCGTAAAGAAAATGACGCTGGGCGTGGGAGATCGCGCAGAGATCAATTTGCAGGAGTTCGTCAATGAGGTGGAGTTTCTGGGCAATCCACCGGAGAGCTACCCGGCACCGCGCCTGATCGCATCGCTGAACGATTCCAGGGATCTGTTCATTGCAAGGTCCATGATGAATGGACGGCTTCTCTCCCAGGCGATCGATGATGGGGCCGCTTATGATGCTGATGAAATAATTGCACAGATTCTTGCGCAACTTGTTTTGCTTGAGCGTGCTGGTCTGTACCACAACGACGTGCGCTGCTGGAATATCCTTATCGCGCCTGAAGGGCGTGCTGTATTGATCGACTATGGCGCAATATCGGCCAATCCATTCGATTGCTCATGGCTCGACGATCTTCTGCTTTCCTTCCTGATCACGGTCAAGGAGATTCTTGAGCGCAAGGTTGTTCCCTCCAGTCCGAGCCGGGAGCCCGCTCTGGATTTCATGACGCTGCCCGCGCGTTATCGCAATGCGTTCATCGGGTTTTTTGGTCAGAATCGGTCCCCGTTGACATTCGCCTTGCTGCAACAGTGTCTTCAGCAGGCAGATGCGACCCCTCACTCTGCCCCCGAGTGGGTGACCATCTATCAGCGCCTGCAGAAAGCACTGCTCGGCTATAATGCGCGGCTTAGTGCTGTGCATATTGAGACAGAGCATCATCGGGTGGAGCTTGCCGCGCGCGGGGCGGCAATTGAGCATCTTCGCGATAGTACATTGCAAGACCAAGAGCGCACTCAGGCGTTTGAGCAGGGGGTTGCCGCTGCCGAGGAAAGGTACAAGCGCCTCGAGGAGGAGAGCGAGAAGCTGGCGGCGTGGGCGAAAGGACTTGAAGCTCAGACTATCGAGTCCAACCGTGACAAAGAAGCGCTTGCCGCGCTCAATGCAGAACTGGAATCAGACAAAGCTGCGCTCGCGACGCGAATTGCGTCACTTGGCAAGGAGCTGGAAGAGCGTCAGCGTGCATGTGAACTGGCGGAGTCGCGGGCCGCCGAACTGGAATCAGACAAGGCTGCGCTCGCGACGCGAATTGCGTCCTTTGGCCAGGAGCTGGAAGAGCGTCAGCGTGCATGTGAACTGGCGGAGTCGCGGGCCGCCGAACTGGAATCAGACAAGGCTGCGCTCGCGACGCGAATTGCGTCACTTGGCCAGGAGCTGGAAGAGCGTCAGCGTGCGCGTGAGTTGGCCGAGTTGCTGGCTGCCGACGTGGGACGGCTGACCGAGGAGCGTGACGCTGCCAGGTCCGATCTCCTCGACACCCAAAGCGTCGTTGAGCAGCGCCAGGCGACGATTACAGCGCTGGAGGCGCGTGTCGCCGTTCAGCAGCAACAGATCAGTGGCCTTGAGAGTTCGCGCGATCAGGAAAGAAATAGGTTGAGGGAGTTGCAGGTGGATCTCTCGCGTAGCATGGACGGTACTGCAAGTGCGCGTGAGTACATTCGTGAGCTTGAGATGGCGGTGGAGGCTCTGGAGGGACAGATCAACAGTCTCCACGGAAGTCGGTCCTGGCGCGTTACGGCACCTCTGCGTCTGTTCACCACACGGGTACTGAAGCGTGGCAATGCTGACGCTGCGACCATCCGCAAGGTTTCAGACGCGCGCCTTGAAAGTCCTGTCCATACGGATGGTGTGACACCTACACCGGCAGAGGCTGCGATGGACGAACGCTTAGCTGCAGTCGATCAATTGGGTAGCCGGATTCGCAAGTCGCTTAAATAATCCGGGTAGAGGGAATCGTTGTGGTAAGGATATCATGCAAGAGGTTGTGGCCGTGAAGAGAGTCATTGTTCTGGGTGCGCAGGTACCGTTTGTCAGAGGAGGAGCAGAGTTCCTGAATGAAGAACTTGTCCGCCAGATCAATCTGTGGGGAAAAAAACGCCAGGTTGTCGCGGAATTGGTACAGCTGCCTTATCGGTGGTATCCGGAAACGGAAATCCTCTCGTCCACGCTTGCGTGGAGGCTACTGGATCTAAATGAGAGCAACGGGCAGAAGATCGACCTATGCATCTGTACCAAGTTTCCGACGTATGCTGCTTCGCATGCGAACAAGACGCTTTGGCTCGTTCATCAGCACAGGGTTCTTTATGATCTGGAGCGGACGCGTTTTGATTTTCCTCATTTGACCTCCCAGGACAGCGCGCTGCGCGATTCATTGCGTGCTTCGGATACGCAATTGTTGTCGGACATCGAGTCGCGCTACACCATATCGCAGACCGTTACCGACCGACTTCAACGGTTCAACGGCCTGTCGTCGCAGGTTCTATACCCTCCATCTAAGCTGGCGCCTTTCATTACATCTGGTGATTACGGCGACTACGTCTTGTGCATCGGCAGACTAGAGTCGATGAAACGACCCGACCTGCTCATCCGTGCAGCGGCGCATGCTCCAAAGGCTAGGGTCGTGATTGCGGGAACGGGCGCGAGTGATTACGCACTCTCCCTGGCGCCGTTGGTACGCGAGCTCGGTCTGGAGGATCGGGTAGAGCTGACGGGCTTTGTCGAGGATGAGAAACTGCTAGCGCTGATCGCTAACTGTAGAGCGGTTTTCTACTCTCCCGTGGATGAAGATTACGGGTTTGCGACCTTGGAGGCATTTGCGGCGCATAAGCCAGTCATTACTGTCGACGACAGTGGCGAAGTGGCGAGAATTGTGGAGGCCACGGGAGGGGGCTGGATCAGCGGCCCGACGGCAGAGGAGATAGCGCAGAGCATTGGGGATTGCTACGCACGAACCGATGCGCAATTACGCGCGCTTGCCGACGGCGGATACCGGCTGAGTACTTCGATTACGTGGGATCTTGTGATACGCAATCTTGTGGAGGGCAAGATTTGAACACGCGCTTCCGCATTGCCATGGTCGGGCCATTGCCTCCTGAGCATTCCGGTATCGCCGAGTATTCGGCCGGGCTGGTGGAACTGCTGCGCGATCGGGGCGTACAGGTCCACACCGTCGTGCGCGGTGACGTCGAGCGCATGGGCATGCAGCAGGTGATCGATGAGCTTGGGCAAGCGGATGCGATCGTGTACCAGATGGGAAATCATCCCGCCTTCCACGGTTGGATGCTTCCACTTATGGCACAGGTGCCCGGCATTGTTCATCTGCATGATCTAGTGCTGCACCATATGGTGGCGGGTGTTCTGAGCGACGAAGGTCTTCTCAGCGATGGATACGCGCGGGTGCTGGAGCAATGGCACTGCGCTGCGGATGTGAAGAACGCAACGCTTGCGCTGCGATACGGCACTCCGATCTGGGGACGTGACGAAGTCGTGCACTACCCACTTCACCAGGTGGCGACGAAGTTGGCGCTTGAGGTGGTCGTGCATTCCAGGTACGCGGCTGAGAGAGTTGCAAAAGAGTTTCCGTGGCTGCCTGTTACGGTCATTCCGCAGCTCTATCCTGTCGCCGCGCGGCATCGTGTGCGTGATTGCCTCAATACCATTGCGGTGATGGGGGGGGGGCAAGCGAATCGCAGGTTCGACTGGATCGTTGAGGCCTTATTGCAGATCGACCCCGTGTTGACTCGCCCGCTTACCCTCGAAATAGCTGGAGATGTCGAGCCTGCGGTACAGCTTCAGCTTGAACGACTTTCGGGTTTGCAGAACGTGCGATTGGTCAATCACGGCCGCATCGACGACGAGCAATTCCGGGATATGTTCGCGCGCGCCGACCTGATGATCGCGCTTCGTCAGCCGACGATGGGCGAAGCATCCGCAGTGGTGTCCAAGGCGTTGCAGGCGGGCCTGCCTGTGGTGGTGTCGGATCAGGCATGGTATGCGGAACTGCCGTCCTGTGTGAGGAAATTGCCCCCCACTCCCGAATGTCCGGATGTTCTGGGGAGTCTGTTGCAGCGGCTTGCGCTCGATTCAACGGCCTATTCGTATTGGGCAGAGGAATGTAAGGATCAGGCCGGCCGCCCCGAGCTAGATCCATACGCCGCCACTGATCGCTATGTCAGGCTACTCAAATCCAACCGTGTGTTCTCTGCGTTTAGAGATCGCGTGGCCAGTGCATTGGCCAGCCTCAGGATTGACTTGGAATCCCCGGCGGCTGGGGAAGTGCAGCGAATCGATGTCCGCGCGTCTCTACGAGGGGATCGTTGGGTCGATTCTGCGCTGGCAGCATTGGCCGAGCGAGGACTTGGCTCTCGTAAATCAACGAACTCTGTTGCGATCAGTCCGTACCCTTATAACGAGGCCCTGCCCCCAGAGGCGTGGCAGGGAAAAGCTGCCTTGCTCGACACTCATCTGGGCGTGGTGCAGCCATCAAGCATGCTGACCGCGCGCCTGATGTTGACCAATGACAGCAAGGTTCAGTGGCTGAGTCCATCGAACCACTCTGTAATGCCGTTTGGCATATATATCGGTTACTTCTGGCACTCCAGCAATGTCCCGCTGGCACCCGAACAGCCGCGCCAGTGGCTTGAAGATGCAATTGAGCCCGCATCCTCCGGCGAGCAGCTCATCACACTTCAAGCGCCAGACGCGCCGGGCGATTATGTCCTGGAGGTGGACCTTGTCCAGGAATCAGTTTCTTGGTTCAAAAGTCGGGGGTTTGTACCCGCCCGGCTACTCGTACGCGTAGAAGCTCCCCAGTAATGCGGGTCACATTCATCCAAACCAGGTCCACGTCCATGAAAATTTTTATGAAATTCCCCCTCTCTTCGGCCACTGTCGTCGCGCTTGCAACTGCGATTACTTTTACCGGCTGTTCCGAGTCGCCAGATGCAGGTCAGGCCGCGAGCGCCGCGCCGCAAAAGGCCGCATCTGCATCCGATGCGCCCGGCATGAGCATGCCCCTGACGCAAGAGCAGGTGGGGGCGCGGTACGCCATCGTTTCAGATCCGGTCATTGCCAATAGTGGTGAGGTGATTAGGGCCGTGGTATCGGTTACCAATGCGGGTAAGTCCACCATCAGTTCAAAAGGTAAATTGCCGGTCAACTTGGCTATCTCTCTGGTAGACGCGTCCGGAGTTGTATCGGCAAAGGATTTTGTGCGCGCTCCGCTTCCACCCGAGGGGATCCCCGCGGGTGCGTCTGCGGAAGTGGTCGCCGAGGTGCCTGCCGAGGCGGTGGTCGGTAAGAGTCTGCGATTTGGCTTGGTGCAGGAAAGCGTCGCCTGGTTCAGCGATTTCAAGATCGAGCCCCTCGACTACGGTCCGTTCACCAAGTGTGCCGATCAGGGCAAGCAGACGTTCTGCGGTGCGGGCGGCAAGCCGTTGTCAGCGCGTTGAGCTCCACAGGACATCGAGAATCACCCGGTCCTGTGCTGACCTGAAGTCGCAATATTACATAAACATAAGAGAATGTGTGAAATGAAAACTGCGTTGATTACCGGAATCTCCGGCCAGGATGGCGCCTACCTCGCCCAGTTGTTGTTGGACAAAGGTTACCGCGTGTTCGGCACGTATCGCCGTACGAGTTCGGTCAATTTCTGGCGGATCGAAGAGCTTGGAATCGCAGCTCACCCGAATCTTAATTTGATCGAATACGATCTGACCGATCTTGGCTCGAGCATCCGTATGCTTGAGAGCACCGGCGCGACAGAGGTCTACAATCTGGCAGCTCAGAGTTTTGTCGGTGTGTCTTTTGATCAGCCGACCACAACGGCACAAATCACTGGTATAGGTCCGGTCCACCTGCTGGAGGCAATTCGCCAGGTCAACCGAGATATCCGCTTTTACCAGGCTTCGACGTCTGAGATGTTCGGCAAGGTGCAGGCGGTCCCTCAGATCGAAAGCACGCCGTTCTATCCACGCAGCCCCTACGGGGTCGCCAAGCTTTACGCGCACTGGATGACGGTGAACTACCGCGAAAGTTACGACATCTTTGGATGCAGCGGAATTTTGTTCAATCACGAAAGCCCATTGCGTGGGCGTGAATTCGTGACGCGCAAGATCACCGACTCGGTGGCCAAGATCAAGCTAGGCCTACTGGACTGCATGGAATTGGGCAACCTGGACGCCAAGCGTGACTGGGGCTTCGCTCGCGAATATGTCGAAGGAATGTGGCGCATGTTGCAGGCCGACGAGCCTGACACCTTCGTTCTTGCCACCAACCGTACCGAGACTGTGCGTGATTTCGTGAGCATGGCATTCAAGGGTGCGGGCATCGACGTCGAGTTCCGTGGGAAGGACGCTGAAGAAACTGCGGTGGACACTGCCACCGGCAAGGTGGTCATGCGTATCAACCCGAAGTTCCACCGCCCTGCAGAAGTGGAGCTGTTGATCGGAGATCCAGAAAAGGCTACCCGTATCCTCGGCTGGAAGCCTGAAACCACGCTGGAGCAGTTATGCCAGATGATGGTCGAGGCCGATCTCAAGAGGAACGAGCGTGGCTTCTCATTCTGAGCTGAAAGGCAAGCGGGTTCTGGTCAGTGGCGCGTCCGGGTTCACCGGACGCTACATGTCCCAGCAGCTCAAGGAGCAGGGCTGCACCGTGATCGGTGTTGGGACCCGTTGCGACGGTGCCGGTACAAGCGCAACCGACGAGTTCTGGCCGATGGATCTGCGTGACGCTGCCGACGTCGCTCGCGTCGTTGCGCAGGCCCAAGCCGACTACGTTGTGCATCTGGCTGCAGTGGCCTTTGTCGGTCATGGGGATGCCGACGATTTTTATCGGGTCAATCTGCTCGGCACGCGTAACCTGCTGCAGGCGCTGGCCGCAAGCCAACACCGCCCAGAGAGGGTGCTGATCGCGAGCAGTGCCAATGTCTACGGCAATGCAACCGAGGGCGTGATCGACGAGTCGGTCACGCCTTCGCCCGCGAACGACTACGCGGTGAGCAAGCTCGCCATGGAATATGTCGCCAGCTTGTGGCACGAGCGCCTGCCCCTGGTGATTGCCCGCCCATTCAACTACACGGGGGTCGGTCAGGCGACCAATTTCCTGATTCCCAAGATTGTTTCCCATTTTGCATCGCGCGCCACTTCCATCGAGTTGGGCAACACCGAAGTGTGGCGCGATTTTGGCGATGTCAGATCGGTCGTGCTGGCTTATCGCAAGCTTCTGCAAGCACCCGCTGCGGAAGGGCAGATCGTCAACGTGTGTTCGGGTGTCGCCAGTTCGCTGAGCGACATCATCAGGATCTGCTCGAAAATCACCGGCCACGACATCGACGTCCAGGTGAATCCCGCATTCGTTCGGCAGAATGAAGTCAGGAAGTTGCTTGGCAGCAATGCCAGATTGCAGGAGCTAATCGGCGATTGGCAGAGTCTTGCGCTGGAGGATACGTTGCGCTGGATGCTTGAAGCTGCGAGCACTGAGCAGTGAGAGCAATCCAAGGGCATTGAGAGCAATCGAGCTTCGGCTGGAAAATTCAGCCGAAGCTCGATTAGTGCATGGTGGCGGTATTCTTGTTCAGCGTTATCGCAAAAGGTGACGCACCGTCAGTCGCGAGAAACCGTGCCAGGTAATAGGAGCGGGAAACACACCGGCGATCATGCTTTCGGCGGGTTTATCCGCCGCAATCGGACTTGCATATCTCAAAACTGATCAGCCCGAAGGCAAGCAGCCGCTGATCCGCAGACATGCCTAGCTGCGCAGGAGAGACCGGTATTTCGTAGTTCAGAACCAGATGCACCACCTCACCCGGCTGGCTGGTTGTAACGGGAATCCGTAGTTCCAGCGGCACCGTTTGTGCTGCAGTAATGCGGGTGTCGAGCACTTGAACACCGTTGACCGTGGCACGGATGCGCAGCGCTTGCTGGGGGCCGGCGAGAAACGGATTGCCGCGTAGAATTACCGTTGTGCTGCCGACAGTCGTTTGGTTGACACGGTAGCGCAGCGATGAACTTTTGCCTTCCGACCAGACACCCCATGCCTCGTCGGACGACCAGCCTTGTACGAGCAAGCTGCGTAGCGAGGGGAGCGTGATGGCGGTATCCGCCGCGGGCTCTGTGACCACTGTGTCCTTGGCGGCATCGGCGTTTGCAGGCTTGGCACCCCCTGGCAGGCGGAAGACCACAACAGCGCCATCCTCTCGAGCCATCACTGGCGGCGCGCCAATGGCCTGTGTCCATTCAGCAATCACTTGCGCTCCCTGATCGGCATAGCCGCGCTTGTCGATGTAGACAGCGTCGAAGCCGAAGCGACCGATTGCCTTGAGCTGTGCTGCAGCCGGCTGGGTCTCCAGATTCCGATAGAACAGGTCGCCCTCGCGGCCTTTCATGCCCGCGTAGCTCCACTTCAGGTGCTGGGAGTGGACGAATCCTACTGCAAGGTCATATGCGTGCAAGCCATTCTTGGGTGGCACTTCCGGAAATGGCATGTAGGGCAACTGGTAAACCGCTGCACCAACAGGCAGGGCAGCTTCAATGCTGCGGATGAAACGCTTGTCCTGCTCGTACGCAGTGCGCGCGCTGGCTTGACACGGGCCGCATGCAGCCGAGGTCTGGTCCCAGATGCCGAAGACCAGCATGCCGGCGGCAGCGATCGAGGCGATGGTCATGCGGTGCCAACGCCCCACTTTGTCGGACAGCATCTGCACGGCGATGGCCACCGCAGCCAGCGTGCTGAACGTGATGAAGATGCTGGCCCGGTTCCAGCCTCGGATGGAGGGCGATACAACGTGCGCAAAGAGTGAGCCAAGCCCGCCGATGGTCATGAATGCCAGAAGGACGCCAGAGAGAATCGCCAGTAGAGCAATGCGTTCTTCATTTCGCCGCTCGGACAGGCGCGCGAACGCGACCAGTGCCAGGATGGCAAGACCGAAGGAACCGATCAGGCCCAGGGAAGCAGTCGTGTTCTCGTTGATCAACGGTGTGCTGGCCATGTAGTTGGCCGTCACATTGGCTAGCTTCGGCAGCCTGTGGTCGGGCCGCGGCAAGATCAACTGCATCAACTTTACGCCATAGATCTCGGACTCTGCCGGCGCGCGGGCTGCGACTTCCGGGTTGTGGCCGTTGATCCGCTCGTTGATCACGTTGGGTGCGACATTTGCCAGCGTGCCAAGCGCGAGGAAGAAAATGACCGGTGCTGCAAGGCGGGTGATGGACGCCCAGTTCTTCTGGAACAGCGCCATGAGGCAAGCTGTCCCAATCAGGATCAGGCCGAATGCCGTGTAGTAAACGCCGAAACAGCTCAGGACCAGGTACAGCGCAGCAAGCGCGATTTTGCGTGCGGGTCGGGCGCTCCAGAAATCCAGCGATGCGTCGGCGCGTGCAATTCTGATCGCAAGCATGAAGTAGATCGGGATGCCGAAATACCAGGTGTAGAAGATGTGCTGTAATCGGAGAAAATGGAACGGTGCCAGCGTAAAGAGCATCGCAGTGGTAAAGGACAGCGAGCGGCCGACGCGCAGCCAGCGCATCACCCAGTAGGCCGTCAGAAAGTTCGCGGCAAAGCCCAGCAGGAAGAACAGGTTGAGCGCTGCGGCACTGCTGCCGGTCAGCATGCCGGCAAGTTTCAAGAACAGAAAGCTGCCGGAATCTGCACCGGGATAATCTAGGAAGGAGGAGCCGAAGGGAAAGCCGCTCCGGGCATTCTCGAAGATCCATCCTTCCATAGCGCGCTGCGTCAGCCAGAGGCTGCTCAGGGCGTCGCCGCTGTATGAGAGCGGGTAGTCCAGTACAGGCAGAAGGCCTGCCCGCCAGCCGACGACCAGGACGCTGCCTGCCACAACGGACAGGACAGCGCCTAATAGCAGGGGCAGCCATTCGGCCTTGATCAGCGGGCGGGCCGGCGTGGTAATGGGAGGTGGCGTGCTCATGTATTCCACAGTGTAAGAAGGAAAATGCGCTGTGCCATCAGGTGCTGCAGGCACGTGCGCAGTGGGGCTAAATCCTGTGCCGCGTCGGGCTAGCTCAGCCCTGAGTATCGGCGGGCCTGCGGGCCTGCAACAACAACTTGCTCAGAATGAACGAAACGGGCAGCGTGACAACGATGGAGATCAGCGGGCCGATTACTGCTGGCACGCCCAGATACCCTACGCTGAGTTTCAGCGCCAACGCCCCCAGAGCGTATGTCACGAGATAGATGAGCGGAAATGCCGCAAACTTCAGCCAATTGTGTTCGGCCTGGAAGACATATCGGGTGTTGATCAGATAGCTGAGCAGGATGCCGGCACAAAAACTCGCCAGATACGCCCACTGATAATGGATGAAGCGCAGCAGCACCCAATACAACACCAGGGTAACGCCCGTATTCAGTGCTCCGCCCAGCAGGAAACGTAACGCTACAGCAACCAGAGCCCGGCGGCGTTTAGCCGGGAGCTCGGTTGCATGCGGCTCATTCGGCCGCATTCGCCAGACTCTTGAAAGAGGCGTAGTCGCGAATGTACTCGTCTGTGTCGTAGGACTCGGACGCGAAGACCAGCAAGACTGCGTCCTTGGAGTACTTGTACTGCGTGCCCCAGATCATGGGTGGCAGATGGATTCCCTGGCTTGGTGAATTCAGTTCAACGTCGATACGCCGCGTTCCGTCGTCAGCGAGAACCCTGACTGATCCGGAAACACAAATCAGAAACTGATGGCAACGCTTATGCGCGTGCTCGCCACGGGTCTCCTGCGTTGGAACGCCATAAACAAGAAAATAGCGCTTCGCATTGAAGGGAAGGAACGTCTCGAAATCACCGACAGAGAGAGAGCCCCGCATATCGGCAAAGCTGGGCATCCGATAAAGCTTGACCCCAGGAACAGCGGTATCGGTAATTCCCTGGCCTGTGGGCGAGGGGGCCGACCCGGTTGCGTCCTTATCGGAAACATAACCAACGATGCGCGCGGGATTGCCAACCACGATCGCATTAGGCGGCACCGAACGCGTCACCACTGCACCGGCGCCAATCATCGCACCGCTGCCGATGGTGGTGCCGGCCAGGATGGTCGCATTGGCCCCGATCGACGCGCCCGATTCCACGACGGTGCCGAGGAACTTTTCGGGATACACCCGGCTGCGCGGAAACAGGTCGTTGGTGAAGGTGGCATTGGGGCCGACGAAGACATCGTCGCCCAGGCGCACGCCGTCCCACAGTTGAACGCCGCACTTGACGGTCACACGGTCGCCCACCACTACGTCCGATTCAATGAAGACGCCGTCGCAGATGTTGCAGTCGCGACCGAGGCGGGCGCCGGGCAATACGTGGGCAAATGCCCAGACGCGGGTGCCCTCGCCGATGGTGTCGCTTTCGCAAAGGGCATTGGGGTGCACGAAATGACTCACGGAGTATCCTTTTCGAAGTTTTCGACCGACTGCATGATCGATAGTGGGCGTGCCTTGGTATTTTCGAACGCATGCCAGGCGTAGGTACCCACGATACCCAGGCCCAGTGAATTGAGTGCGCCGAAAAAGAGAATGGTCAAAATGGTCAGGGTATAGCCAGGTACCGCGACGAGCCCGGAGAACTTTGCGGCCAGCACCAGCGCACCGAGCAGCGCGGTGAATGCCAGCGCGATCAGGCCCAGCGCCGTCAGCATGCGGACCGGCAGGTCGGTGAAAGCAAAGACGCTGTCGGACAGGTACCGCAGTTTCTTGCTCAAGGTCCAGGCGCTCTTGCCGTGCTGCCGCTCGCGCCGCTGATAACTGACAAATTCGCGCTTGCCGCCCAGCCAGAACAACTGTGCGAGCAGGCTGGAGTGGGCTTCGTTCAACAGCAACAGCCGTTCGAGGAAGCCACGGCTGACAGCGAAGATGTCCACGCCGCCCTTGGGAATGTCCTTGATGACCATCCGCCGATAGGTCGCCCAGAATAGTGTCGACGCCAGCTTGGAGGCAGCCGGATCGCTGCGCGCTTCGCGTACGCCGAACGCCACGTCATAGCGTTCGCTGACATAGCGCTGCCAGAAGTCGATCACCAGCGTGGGGGGTTCCTGCAGATCGGCGGCCATGACCGCAGTCAGGTCCCCGGTGCTGAGCTGCAGCCCGGTGCGGATTGCCGGAAACGCGCCGAAGTTGCGGGTCAGCGTTGCCAGTTGCGAACGGAATGCGCAACCGGGCAATTTTTCGCGCAGCAAGGCGTAGCTGCGATCCGGGCTGCCGTCGACGACGAAAACCGCTTCGAAATCCCCATCCACGCTGCGTGCGATGAAGTCCACGGCCTGCAGCAGGTCGTCGATCGATCCTTCATTGCGATAGATCGGGACAACCAGGCTCAGGGAGGGCGATTGCACCTCGCTCAGAAACGGTTGCATGCGTCGATGACCTGGTCGACTTCTTCGTCGGTCAGCTCCGGGAAGCACGGCAGCGTCATCACGCAGATCGCATCGGCCTCGGTATTGGGGAGCGCCACAGAATCAAAAGCGCCCTCATGACAGGGCTGGCGATGATCGCACAGCGGGTAGTGGACCTCGGTCTGCACGCCGGCAGCCTGCAGGTGGGCGCGCAGTGCATCGCGCTGGTCGCAGCGCACGACGTACAGATGGGCCACATTGTCGGCACCGACCACGCCAGCGGATGCAATCTTCGGGTTGGACAACCCCCGCGCGTAGCGGTTGGCGATGTCGCGGCGGCGTTGGTTCCAGCCATCCAGCGAGGTGAGCATATGCCGCAGCATTGCGGCCTGCAGCTCGTCGAGGCGGCTGTTGCGACCGCCGCGCAGGCTGTTGGTGTACTTGGCCGTCCATCCGTACTGGCGAAGCTGTGCTGCACGGGTGGCCAGGGCATCATCGCCGGTCACGATCGCGCCGCCATCGCCCAGTGCGCCCAGATTCTTGGTCGGGTAGAAACTGAAAGAGGCAATATCGCCGAAGCTGCCGGCGCGTCGGCCATTGCGCTCTGCGCCATGCGCCTGTGCGCAATCTTCCACCACCTTGATGCCGCGTGCGTGGCAGAGCGCGACGATGGCCTCGATCTCGGCCAACTGACCGTACAGATGGGTCACGATCACGGCCTTGGGCGTGGTCTTGCCCGCGAGCGCAGCCTCCAGTGCGGCGACGGACATCAATCCCGTGCCTGCACCGGTATCAACGAAGATCGGCGCCGCACCACAGGCCAGAACGGCGCTGGTGCCGTACATGGCGGCATTGGCCACCACGGCGACCCGATCGCCCTGGCCAATGCCCAGTGCCTTCAGCGAGAGTTCCAGGGCGTCGGTGCCGTTGGCGACGCTGACGCAGTGGCGGGCGCCACAGTAGCCGGCGAACTCCTGCTCGAAGGCCTTCACGTTCGGGCCGAGGACGTAGTAGCCGCTGGCGATGATGTCGCCGGCGATCTGGGACAGCTTGTCCTGCAAGGGAGCGATGTGGCGGGAAAGCGAGTTGACAGGAATCAGAGCGTCCATGGGATCCGCAGAGTTTGAGTAGATGTGGAAGTTGGAATGACGTGCCGCCTAGTGTGGGGCACGGTTGTACTGATCTTTGAACCAGACGATATCGTCTGGCTCCAGGTAGCTACCGGATTGAATTTCGAACAGTTCTGGCGGAACGTTGTCCGGATTCTTCAAGCTGCGCGTGAGACCCTGCGGGTCGCGCAACGCCCATGAACGAAAGTACGCCGCTGTTCCAGAAGTCCCTTTCCGAAGCGGTGAAGGTCTCAGCTGTCGCCAGATCCGGTTTCTCCACAAAGCGGTCAGAGGCACAGGGAGGGAGTCAAAGAAGGCATTGTAGATCGGTCTGAAATTATAGCGACACGTTCTGCCAGGACGGATCATTTGTGCGCCACTGCCGGTCGACCGCATCTGGATTCTTCAAGAAAACCGCGTAGTCGGGAAGAGTACGCGGTGTGCTTGCCCCGGGCTCAGTTCAACGCCTGTTCCAGCTCCGGAAGCAGCGAGAACAAATCCCCAACCAACCCGATATCGGCAATCTCGAAGATCGGCGACTCCGGGTCCTTGTTGATCGCAACGATCGTGCCGGCGTCCTTGATGCCGGTCAGATGCTGGATCGCGCCGCTGATGCCGATCGCCACATAGAGCTCTGGCGCGATGATCTTGCCGGTCTGGCCGACCTGCAGCTCATTGGGCACGTAACCGGCGTCCACCGCGGCGCGCGAGGCGCCCACGGCCGCGCCGAGTTTGTCGGCCAGGCTGTAGATGTGCTGGAAGTTCTCGGTCGAGCCGACGCCGCGGCCGCCGGAGACCACGCGCTTGGCGCTCTGCAGGTCGGGGCGGTCGGAGCTGCCCGCGGCCAGGCCGATGAAACGGGTGTGGGTCGGGAGTGTGGCATCGACATTGACCGCCTCGACCGCCGCGCTTCCGCCGCCGGCCGCTTCCGGCCACGAGGCGCTTCGCACGGTTGCCACCACGATCTGGTCGGCCGGCGCTTTCACTGTGATGATCGCGTTGCCGGCGTAGATCGGGCGCTTGAAGGTGTAGGCATCTTCGACCGACATCAGGTCGGAGATCTGGTTCACGCCCAGCAACGCCGCCACGACCGGCATCAGGTCCTTGCCGAAGGTGGTGGAGGGGCCGAACACGTGCGTATAGCCCTGGCCGGCAAGCTGGGCGATCTGCGGCCCCAGCACCTGCGCGATGGCATGTTCGTTGGCGGGGTTGGCCACCGTCAGCACGCGTGCGACGCCCGCCAACTGCGTGGCCTGCGCGGCAACGGCGGCAGGATCGGCCGCCAGCACGACGATGTCGATGGACCCGGCAGACACCGCCAGCGCTGCGCTGAGGGTCTTGGCCGTGGCGGCGTTGAGCTTGCCGTTGAGATGTTCGGCGACGACGAGGATCTTGGCCATTACAACAATCCCTTCTGCTTGAGTGCGGCCACCAGTTCGGCGGCATCCTTCACCATCACGCCGCGGCTGCGCTTGGCCGGCGCTGCGTAGTGCGTGGTGGTCAGACTGTTGTGGGAGTCAACGGCCAGGTCTGCAAAGGCCAGCGTTTCCAGCGGCTTGCTCTTGGCCTTCATGATGTCCGGCAGCTTGATGAAACGCGGCTCGTTCAGGCGCAGGTCGGTGGTGATCACCGCTGGCAGGGCTACTTCCAGCGTTTCCAGGCCGGCGTCGACTTCGCGCGTCACTGTAGCCTTGCCCTCGGCAACCACCAGCTTGCCGGCGAAGGTCGCCTGCGGGCGGCCCCACAACGTGGCGAGCATCTGACCGGTCTGGTTGGCGTCGTCGTCGATCGCCTGCTTGCCCAGGATGACCAGGTCCGGCTGTTCCTTCTCGACCAGCTTGAGCAGGGTGCGGGCGGCGGTCAACGGTTGAATCGCCGCGTCGGTCACCACGTGGATGGCGCGGTTGGCGCCCATGGCCAGGCCGTTGCGCAGGTGCGCGGCCGCGTCGGCCGGGGCCAGGGTGGCGACCACCACCTCGGTGGCGATGCCGGCGTCGCGCAGGCGCAACGCCTCTTCCAGGGCGATTTCGTCGAACGGGTTCGGCGAGAGCTTGACACCGTCGGTCACCACACCGGAGCCATCCGGCTTGACCTGAATGCGGACGTTGTAGTCCACCACGCGCTTGTAGGCGACGAGGATTTTCATCGTGTACGAGATCCTTCAGCTATTGCGGGAAGGCCCGGCCGCGGCGGCAGGCTCGGGAGTGCGGTTATTCTAACCGGGCAGGGCGCACCATGCGATGGCGTATGGGTGCTGCGCTGCGGCGGTCGGACGCAGCGATGTGGGCGATGCTTAAGCTCGGTCTTGCCTGGACCATATATCCTGTGTGGCTTGAAAATGCAGCGCGGGTGCGCGCGACCAGGAGGGTAGATAGTGGCGACTTGGCTAGTAACCGGCGGGGCCGGCTTCATCGGCGGAAATTTTGTTCTGGAGGCGGTCTCTCGCGGGATCCGCGTGGTCAATCTGGACGCGCTCACTTATGCGGGCAATCTGAATACGCTGGCGTCGCTGGAAGGCAATGCCGACCATATCTTCGTCAAGGGCGACATCGGTGATGGAGCGCTTGTGACTCGCCTGCTGCAGGAACATCAGCCGGACGCGGTGCTGAACTTTGCAGCCGAAAGCCATGTCGATCGCTCGATCGAAGGCCCTGGCGCCTTCATCCAGACCAATGTGGTCGGCACTTTGGCCCTGCTTGAGGCAGTGCGCGACTATTGGAAAGCACTGCCGGACACGCGCCGTGATGCCTTCCGCTTCCTGCATGTGTCCACCGACGAGGTCTATGGCACGCTCGGTGAGACCGGCAAGTTCACCGAAACCACGCCGTATGCGCCCAATTCGCCGTACTCGGCGTCCAAGGCGGCATCGGATCATCTGGTGCGCGCGTTTCACCACACCTACGGGCTGCCGGTGCTGACCACCAACTGCTCGAACAACTACGGTCCGTATCACTTCCCCGAAAAACTCATTCCGTTGGTCATTGCCAAGGCGCTGGCTGGCGAGCCGCTGCCGGTCTATGGCGATGGCAAGCAGGTGCGCGACTGGTTGTTCGTCAGCGACCACTGCGAGGCGATCCGCACCGTGCTGGCCAAGGGCCGGGTCGGCGAGACTTACAACGTGGGCGGCAATTCGGAGCGGCAGAACATCGAGGTCGTGCAGGCGATCTGCGCGCTGCTGGATCAGCATCGCCCGCGCGAAGATGGCAAGCCGCGTGAGAGCCAGATCGCCTACGTCACCGACCGCCCCGGGCACGATCGTCGGTATGCGATCGATGCCTCCAAGTTGAAGGACGAGCTGGGCTGGGAGCCGGCGTACACCTTCGAGCAGGGCATCGCATTGACGGTGGACTGGTATCTGACCAACCAAACCTGGGTCCAAGGCGTGCTGGATGGTAGCTATCGACTGGAACGCATCGGCGCAACGGTTTAACGCGCGCACCCCCGGCACGAGCCCGCGCGTTTTGGTGCAGGCTGCCCTAAAGGAATATCTGTGATGACACAACGTAAAGGCATCATCCTGGCGGGCGGCTCCGGCACCCGCCTGTACCCCATCACCAAGGGCGTCAGCAAACAGCTGCTGCCGGTGTACGACAAGCCGATGATCTACTACCCGCTGAGCGTGCTGATGCTCGCGGGTATCCGGGACATCTTGATCATCAACACGCCGCACGAGCAGGCGCTGTTCCAGTCGCTGTTGGGCGATGGCGCGCAGTGGGGCGTCAATATCCAGTACGCCGTGCAACCCAGCCCGGACGGGTTGGCGCAGGCCTATCTGATCGGACGCGACTTCGTAGGCGGCAAGCCGAGTTGCCTGGTACTGGGCGATAATATTTTCCATGGCCACGGTTTGACCGATACCTTGCGCCGCGCCGACGCGCGCGAGCAGGGTGCAACGGTGTTCGGCTACTGGGTCAACGATCCGGAGCGCTACGGTGTTGCCGAATTCGATCAGCACGGCAAGGTCATCGACATTGCCGAAAAGCCGGAAAAGCCACGCTCCAACTATGCGGTCACCGGTTTGTATTTCTATGATGGCAAGGCCAGCGATTATGCGGCTGCCTTGAAGCCGTCGCCGCGCGGCGAGCTGGAAATCACCGATCTCAATCGTTGCTATCTCGATGCTGGCGACTTGCATCTGGAGCCGCTGGGTCGCGGGTATGCGTGGCTGGATACCGGCACGCATCAGTCTTTGCACGAAGCGGCGAATTTCATCGAGACCATCCAGATGCGACAGGGCTTGCAGGTGTGCTGTCCGGAGGAGATTGCATTCGGTCAAGGCTGGATCGATGCCGAGCAGCTGGAGCGTCTGGCGGCGCCGTTGTTGAAGAATGACTATGGCAAGTATTTGACTGCATTAGCCAAGCGTGGGGCTGTCCATTGAAAGTGATCGAAACGACGTTGCCCGGCTGCGTCGTCATCGAGCCTGCGGTCTTCGGTGATGAGCGCGGTCAGTTCTTCGAAACATGGAATGCGGAGCGCTTTGGGCAGCACGGCCTGCCGACGAGTTTTGTGCAAAGTAACGTCTCCACGTCCGCCAGGGGCGTGCTACGTGGTCTGCACTATCAGTGGCCTCGACCGCAGGGCAAATTGGTGAGCGTGCTTGAAGGCGAGGTGTACGATGTCGCGGTGGATATCCGCGCTGGGTCTCCCCACTTCGGGCGTTGGACCGCTGTTTTACTGAGCGCAGAAAATCGACGCCAAGTCTGGATACCTGAAGGCTTTGCACATGGTTTCGCAGTACTTTCAGAGAAAGCATTGTTCAGCTATCTGTGCACCGATGTGTACGTCAAGGAAGCGGATGCAGGCGTGCGTTGGGACGATGCGGCGATCGGGATCGATTGGCCGGTCAGCGATCCGTCGCTGTCCGCCAAGGATGCCAAGGCGCCGTTCCTGGATGAGGTGCCAGTCGATCGTTTGCCGGTGTATAGGCCGTGACCACGCTGGTGTTCGGTGCGAACGGGCAGGTAGGGGCGGAACTGCTACGCGCATTGGCTGCCGATGGCGCGGTGCAGGCGACGACACGCAGTGGCCGATTGCCTGATGGTAGCGCGTGCGAGACCGCAGACTTCGACGCACCGGAAACTTTGCCAGCCTTGCTGGACCGGATTGGCCCGTCGCTTGTCGTCAATGCTGCGGCCTACACGGCAGTGGATCGCGCCGAGCAGGATCGCGTCAGCGCGATGCGGGCGAATGCGCAGGCACCTTTGACCATTGCGGCATGGTGTGCCGCCCGTGACGTGCCGCTGGTGCATTACTCGACCGATTACGTCTTCGACGGCCAGGACACCGCCCCCTATCTTGAGGATGCCCAAACCTCGCCGCTAGGCGTGTATGGCGAAACCAAGCTCGCTGGTGAGAACGCCATCCGTGCTTCCGGCGCGCAGCATCTGATCCTGCGTACGGCATGGGTGTACGCATCGCACGGCGCGAATTTCCTGCGCACCATGTTGCGTGTCGGCGCCGAGCGCGACGAGCTACGCGTGGTGGCCGATCAGATCGGAACGCCGACGCCGGCGGCGTTGATCGCCGATATCACTGCACAGTTGCTTCGGCAACGCACCGCCGAAACATCGGGTACCTGGCATCTCACTGCTGCAGGGCAGACCAGCTGGCATGGCTTTGCCGAGGCGATCTTCGAAGAGGCTGTGAGCGCAGGACTGCTGCCGCGTGCGCCGCGCGTGGTACCGATCACCACCGCAGACTATCCGACCCCTGCGAAGCGGCCGGCGTATTCGCGGTTGTCGATCGAGAAACTGCAGCGCGATTTCGACATCGTGCTGCCGGAATGGCGACTTGGCTTGCAGCGCGTGATTGCCGAAGTCGCCGCTGCCAGACAGTAAAAGTCGCGGCTCAGATCGGTGGCAACCACGCTACCTGCCGACGAAATGAGAGCCGCAAAAGCAAACAGCCGGGAATCCCCGGCTGTTTGCTTTTGTGTTGCATAAACCTGCAAACGACCGATCAGGTACGCCCGTAGGTATCCTCAAAGCGCACGATATCGTCTTCGCCCAGATAGCTGCCGGACTGCACTTCGATCAGTTCCAGCGGCAATTTGCCCGGGTTCTTCAGGCGATGGGTGACGCCCAGCGGGATGTAGGTACTCTGGTTCTCGGTCAGCAGCAGAACTTCGTCGCCACGGGTGACCTCGGCGGTGCCGCTCACCACGATCCAATGCTCGGCGCGGTGGTGATGCATCTGCAAGCTGAGCGTGGCGCCCGGCTTGACGGTGATGCGCTTGACCTGAAAACGCTGGCCCATGTCGATCGAATCGTAGGCGCCCCACGGACGATAGACCTTGCGGTGCCAGGTCGCCTCCGAGCGGCCGGCCGACTTGATCTGGCTGACCACTTCCTTGACCTCCTGGATGCGGTCGCGGTGGCCGACCAGTACGGCGTCGTCGGTTTCCACCACCACCACATTTTCCAGGCCGACCATGGCGATCAGGCGCGAGCCGTACGCGTAGGTGTTCTTGCAGTCCAGCTGGATGACATCGCCGTGGTGCGCGTTGCCCTGACCATCCTGCTCGGAGACGTCCAGCAGCGACGACCATGAACCGACATCGTTCCAACCGGCATCCAGCGGCACCACGACCGCATCGGCAGTCTTTTCCATCACCGCATAGTCGATCGAATCCGACGGGCTGGAGGCGAACGCATCCTTGTCCAGACGAGTGAAGTCGGCGTCGCGCTTGCCGCCTTCCCAGGCTTTCTGGCACGCATCGGCGATGGCGGGCTGGAATTTGCGCAGTTCTTCGAGGTAGCGCGAGGCGCGGAACAGGAACATGCCGCTGTTCCAGTAGTACTCGCCGCTGGCCAGATAGCCCTGTGCAGTGGCCAGATCGGGCTTCTCGACGAAGCGCTCGACCGCAGTGGCGCCGGTGCCGGCACCGGCCTTGATGTAGCCATAGCCTGTCTCGGGCGCGGTCGGCTTGATGCCGAAGGTGACCAGCTTGCCCTGTTCTGCGGCAGCTGCAGCGACGGTCACGGCAGCCTGGAAGGCGGCCTCGTCACGAATCACATGATCGGACGGCAGCACCAGCAGCAGCGGATCGCCGCCGTTGCGGGTGGCTTCCAGTGCGGCAACCGCAATCGCCGGGGCGGTGTTGCGGCCCTTGGGCTCGAGCAGGATGGCCGATGGCTTCACGCCCAGCTGCTGCAACTGCTCGGCCGCCATGAAGCGGTGCTCTTCGTTGGCCACCACGATGGGTGCGTGCGCCGCCACCGGAGCGGAGCGCAGCCAGGTGGCCTGCAGCATGCTGTGCTCGCCGACCAGCGGCAGGAACTGCTTGGGGTAGGTCTCGCGCGACAGCGGCCACAGGCGTGTGCCGGAGCCGCCGGAAAGAATGATCGGAAGGACATCGCTCATGAGCGGGGGAAACTCCAGTGCGTCAAAGTGGGGGAAGATGGTAAATCAGCCGCGTAACAGGTTGGAAATTTCCTGCGTACGCGTCTCCAGCAGTGCAGCATCGCCGCGCGTTTCCACGTTCAGACGCAGCAGCGGCTCGGTGTTGGAGCTGCGCAGGTTGAAGCGCCATTGCCCGAAGTCGGCGCTGATGCCGTCGGTGTAATCCAGCTCCGGTGACTGATCACCGTAATGCGCCATGACGCGTGCGACCGCAGCCTTGGCGTCGTCGACCTTGAAGTTGATCTCGCCGCTGCAGGGGAACTTCTGCATGCGCGCTTCGACCAGGTCCGCCAGCGAACGGCCCGATTGCGAGACCAGCTCGGCGATCAGCAGCCACGGAATCATGCCCGAGTCGGCGTAGGCGAATTCGCGGAAGTAATGGTGCGCGCTCATTTCGCCACCATAGACGGCGTTCTCGCTGCGCATCTTTTCCTTGATGAAGGCGTGGCCACTCTTGCACAGCACCGGAATGCCGCCGGCGTCTTCCACCATCTCCACCGTGTTCCAGGTCAGGCGCGGGTCGTGCACGACCTTGCCGCCGGGCTGCTTGGCCAGGATGGCTTGCGCCAGCAGGCCGACCAGGTAATAGCCCTCGATGAAGCGGCCAGTGTGATCGAAGAAGAAGCAACGATCGAAGTCGCCATCCCAGGCAATCCCGAAGTCGGCGCCGTGTTCCTTGACCGCCTTGGCGGTGGCGTCGCGGTTTTCCGGCAGCAGCGGGTTGGGGATGCCGTTGGGGAAGTTGCCATCGGGCTCGTGGAAGACGCGCACGAATTCGAATGGCAGATGCGGTGCCAGCAGGTCGACGATCAGGCCGGCGCCGCCGTTGCCGGCGTTGACCACCAGCTTGAGCGGCTTGAGCGTGCTGCGGTCCACGTAGCTGAGCAGGTGCTCCAGATACGCGGTCTTGTCGGTGCGGCTGTGCTCGGCAGCGGTGGGCTCGCCTGCGGCGGCAGTATCGGCCGCGACCGTGTCGCGGATGGCGAACAGGCCGGTATCGGAGCTGATCGGCCGCGCCTGCTCACGCACCAGCTTCATGCCGTTGTAGTCCATCGGGTTGTGGCTGGCGGTGACCATCACGCCGCCGGCGGCCTTGAGGTGATCGGTCTGGAAATAGACCTCCTCGGTGCCACACAGGCCGATGTCGATCACCTCGCGGCCGCTGGCACGCAGGCCGGCAGACAGGGCTTCCTGCAGTGCCGGGCTCGCCAGGCGCACATCGTGGCCCAGGACCACGGGCCCTTGATCCAGCTGCGCCGCCAGTGCCACGCCGATGCGGCGGGCCAAGTCCTCGTTGAGTTCATCCGGCACGCGGCCGCGAATATCGTAGGCCTTGAAGGCGGGTAGCGTCATGGGCAATTCCTCGGGTGGGGGACAGCCGAGTTTAGCGGCTGCGCCGTGTCTTGGGTGTGGCGGAATTGCGACCGAGGACAGGGAACAGTCAGCGGCTAGAATGCCCGCTTCGCATCAGCGAGGTGAGGGCGGTGATGAACCAAGTTGCAAGGGGGGCGGGCGCCAAGCGCTATGCCGATGCCAAGGCGGCGCTGGCCGGCGTGGTGGCCGATGGACAAACGCTGGCAGTTGGCGGCTTCGGGCTGTGCGGCATTCCGGAAGCCTTGATCACTGCGCTGCGCGACAGCGCAGTGAGCGGCCTGACGGTGATTTCCAACAATGCAGGCGTGGATGGCTTCGGCCTGGGGCAACTGCTGGCGACCCGCCAGATCCGCAAGATGATTTCGTCCTACGTGGGCGAGAACAAGGAATTCGAACGCCAATATCTGGCCGGCGAACTCGAGCTGGAATTCAATCCGCAGGGCACGCTGGCCGAGCGCCTGCGTGCGGGCGGTGCGGGCATTCCCGCGTTCTACACTGCCACCGGCTACGGCACCATCGTGGCCGACGGCAAGGAAACGCGTGAGTTCGATGGCAAGCATTACGTGCTGGAAACCGCGTTACAGGCCGACGTTGCGCTGATCAAGGCGTGGCGCGCCGACACCGCCGGCAACCTGGTATTCCGCAAGACGGCGCGCAATTTCAATCCGGCCTGTGCCATGGCCGGGCGAATCTGCATCGCCGAGGTGGAGGAGATTGTCGAGCTCGGTGCGATCGATCCGGATCAGGTGCATCTGCCCGGCATTTATGTTGACCGCCTGGTACTCAACGCCACACCGGAAAAACGCATCGAACAGCGCACCGTGCGCCAGGGAGACAAGTAATGGCCTGGACCCGCGATCAGATGGCGGCACGCGCCGCGCGCGAACTCACCGACGGCGCCTACGTCAACCTGGGCATCGGCCTGCCCACGCTGGTGGCCAACCACATTCCCGACGGCGTGGACGTGTGGCTGCAATCGGAAAACGGCCTGCTCGGCATCGGCCCGTTTCCCGGCGAAGACGAAGTGGACGCGGATCTCATCAATGCCGGCAAACAGACCGTGACCGCGCGCGCAGGTGCCAGCTATTTCGGCAGCCACGATTCGTTCGCCATGATCCGCGGTGGACACATCGACCTGGCGATCCTCGGCGCGATGCAGGT
This sequence comes from Xanthomonas sp. NCPPB 2922, assembly GCF_041520885.1. Classification (NCBI taxonomy): domain Bacteria; kingdom Pseudomonadati; phylum Pseudomonadota; class Gammaproteobacteria; order Lysobacterales; family Lysobacteraceae; genus Xanthomonas; species Xanthomonas sp. NCPPB 2922. The sequence continues at coordinate 319,979 of NZ_JBGOFY010000002.1, forward strand.
CACCGACCGCGGCGACCTCGCCAACTGGATGGTGCCCGGCAAGATGGTCAAGGGCATGGGCGGCGCGATGGACCTGGTGGCCGGCGTCAAGCGCGTGGTCGTGCTGATGGAACACGTGGCCAAGGACGGCACGCACAAGATCCTGCCGCAATGCGACCTGCCGCTGACCGGCGTGGGCGTGGTCGATCGCATCATCACCGACCTGGCCGTGTTTGATGTGACCGATGGCGGGCTGGTGCTGGTGGAGGCTGCAGAGGGCGTTGGGTTGGAGGAGCTACGCGCCAAAACCGGTGTTGCGTTCGTCGTACAAACAAGAGGCTAGATGTTTACGCTGCAATTCGCAGGGCGCCGTCAAGGCGCCTTGCGTGCATATCGGTAAGGTTGGGCGGATGGTGTTTTGGTGATGCCCAGTGTTTGTTCGACCGTGGTGACGCGATGCCCCGAATGGGTCACTGCAAGACCGACGAAGCGCTCGATCGCATGCGCAAGGGTGCCATCGATCTGTCCCTGTTCGCTTTCAAATTCGCTCGCATGAAGATGCGCGTCCAGCAATGGGCGTAGCGCCTCAAGCCTTGCCCAGAACATGCTGCCGGAAGCAAACAAGCTATTTGTGTCCGGCGCATCCGAGCCTGTGCGAACAGTAAGATAATCCAGTGCGTCAGCATTGCCGCCGATAAATTCGGTCACCGGTAATAGATGATCTTCAGGTGCCGCGAGACCGACAAGCGGATCGGTAGAGAACGCGTTCACGATCGCATCGACCCGCTGCGGCCCTAGCAATGCGGTGAGCATCTCGCCCCGCCATGCATTTCCGTCATCGCGATGGGTCGATTTCTTGGTATGCAGCTTCAAAACCAGCTGCACGTTCTCATCGAGTAGCCGATTGGCCACGTGTAGGAAAGGCAGGATGTCGCGGCCACGATTTTCAAAGCCTTCCACCTCGGCCTGGATGCCGCGGCGCTGTATGCACTTAGTGACTTCGATGACCTTCGTGAGGTCGGTCGTGATGATGATGCGCAGCGGAGTTCCGCACTCCACAATTGCGTCGAGCATCTCGTCCAGTACATCGAGATACCAGGCGTGCAAGACCACGCATGCGCTTGGCGAACATATCTCGGTGGCGACATCGTGTGCACGCGTCAGTGCCTGTCGTGTTGCATCCAGCCATGCGTATCCCAAGCGCGCATCCGGTTCGAGTACTGCACCCTCAGCCCACTCGTTCCATGCATTGATGAACACCATGCGGTGCGCGGACGGCGCATTGGCGAGGCGATGTTGCACGGTGCGCGCGAGCCAATCACGGTAGCGACGCGGTGATGCATGCAGATAGATGCGTCCTTTCCCCGAACGGCGCGGTTCGTTGTCCCAGCCCGGGTTGACACCTGGATACAGCGTGTAATCGCGTAGCGGTCGCTGTTCCATGTCGCGCGCAAGTTCTCTCCAGTCGAGCACGTCGCCACTGAAGTCCGGATTCACCAATCGCTGTCTTGCAGTGACCGAAGGTGGCGTACTCATATTGGGAGGAAATTCAACTGCCGCATCAAATCCGATGTCGCGCGGATCCGGACGTTCGAAGCCTTGGACATAGGCAAGATGAATTTCACCGATGCCATTGTCGCGGCACCAATTGCGCCAGCGTGCTGCGGTCTGCACAGGCTCGGGCAGTAAATGTGGCCGATAAACCAGCAACAAGGGGCGGTCACCCACGCGCAGATATTTAGGATTGCGCATATACCTTGCGACGTGGGCGATAAAGGCCAGATCGTCGTCCGCACTGTGAGCCTGATCGATCAAAACATCGTGACCACGGCCATCCCAGCGCCGCGCCCATTTCTCGTTCGCCCAGCAAAGGCAGAACGGCAACGTGATCGAGGTGTCTGCGTGCCATTGGTTGATCGGCATTTCCAGCAAGGTCTTGCCGGCGAACCAATAGAAATAGAAGCAAAATGCGCCTAGACCGTACTCCTGTGCCAGTCGAGCCTGCTCGCGCATGACATCAGGAGTGCGAAGATCGTAGAAGCCGAGGTCAGCAGGCAGTCTGGGCTGTTGATGTCCCTCAAATTGCGGAAGAGTGCGGGAGACATTGCGCCATTCGGTGAAACCCTTGCCCCACCATGCATCGTTTTCCGGGATAGGATGAAATTGCGGCAGATAGAACGCAACCAAGGTTGCCGGAAGCGTTTCGGGTAATGCAGTCGTGCGATAAGCCACATGGCCAATCGCCGCTTCATCACTACGTGCTGTGGGGCGCCGCGAAATCGCATGGTTTGCGCGGCCACGTACAGGCTCGGGTACCCAATCGGCATGTCGGTCCAGAAACCAGCTACGCCACCGGTCGCGTGTTGCATCGCTTAAAGGGATGACACGAAACCCAGCGCGCAGCAGCCCAAATAAGTGGGCGCGCGCGCGTGCCTGGATCGAGCGATCGAGTGTGCTCACAGATTCTGGTAGTTCGGCCCCGAACCACCCTCCGGGGTGACCCAATTGATGATTTCGTAGGGGTCCTTGATGTCGCAGGTCTTGCAATGCACGCAGTTGGCGGCGTTGATTTGCAGGCGCTTGCCTGAGGGGCTGGTAGTGTCTGCGACCATTTCGTAGACGTTGGCCGGGCAGAAGCGGGTGCAGGGGTTGTTGTATTCCTCCACGCAGCGGGTGGCGCAGATGCTGGTGTCAAGCACCTGCAGATGCACCGGTTGGTCTTCGTCGTGTTCGGTGGCGGCGAAGTAGACCGCCTGCAGCCGGTCGCGTGGGGCGAGCTCGCGCTGGACGTAGTCGCGTTTGGGCTGTTCGTACTCGCCGAGTTTGTGCATGGCCGACCAGTCCGGCTTGTTTTTCAGTGTCCACGGCGAGGCGCCTTTTAGCGCGGTTTCCCAGGCGGCATTGAGCATGCCCAGCCACAGTCCCTTCTTGAAGCCGGGCTTGATGTTGCGCACCTGCTTGAGTTCGGCCATGGCATCGGAGGCGCGCAGCTTGGCGTCGAAGCCCTGTGGGGCTAGCTGCGATTGCACCAGGTGCTCGGCGGCCAGCATGCCGCTGCGGATCGCCTGATGGGTGCCCTTGATCTTGGGCACGTTGAGCAGGCCGGCGGTGTCGCCGATCAACAGCGCACCCGGCATTTCCACCTTGGGCAGCGATTGCCAGCCGCCGGTGACGATGGCGCGCGCGCCGGCCGACAGGATGCTGCCGCCTTCCAGCAGGGGCTTGATCAGCGCGTGGTTCTTCCATTGCTGGAAAGCCTCCCACGGCTGGTAGTTGGGGTCGCTGTAGTCCAGCCCGCTGACGTAGCCCAGCGCGATCTGGTTGTTGTCCAGGTGATACAGGAAGCTGCCGCCATAGGTGCGGTTGTCGGCCGGCCAGCCGAGCGTGTGCACGATCTTGCCGGGGCTGACGCGGCCCTCGGGCACCTGCCACAGTTCCTTGATGCCGATCGAATAGCCCTGCGGGTCGACATCGGCAGTCAGGTCGAAGCGCTTGAGCAGGCGCTTGGTGAGATGGCCACGCGCGCCTTCGGCCAGCACGGTGACCTTGGCGCGGATGTCGATACCGGCGGTGTAGCCGGGCTTGTGCGACCCATCCTTGGCCACGCCCATATCGCCGATGCGTACGCCCACCACCTGGCCGCTGTCGTCGTGCAGGGTTTCGGCGGCGGCAAAGCCGGGGTAGATCTCCACGCCTAGGGCTTCGGCCTGCGGGGCGAGCCAGGCGCACATGGCGCCCAGGCTGACGATGAAGTTGCCATGGTTGCGCATGCCTGGGGGCACCACCGGGAATTTGCGCGCGCTGTCCTTGCTGAGAAACCAGAATTCGTCTTGGGTGGCGGCCAAGCAGATCGGCGGCGGGTGATCGCGCCAGCCCGGCAGCAAGGCATCCAGCGGGCCGGGTTCGATCACCGCGCCGGAGAGGATGTGCGCGCCGATGGTGCTGGACTTTTCGATCACGCACACGCTCAACGCGGGGTTGAGCTGTTTGAGCCGGATCGCGAACGACAGCCCGGCCGGACCGGCACCGACGGTGACGACGTCGTACTCCATCACGTCGCGCTCGACCGTCTCTGACGCTTGCGCGCCGATTCCCGCTTCCGACATTGCTCCGCTCCCGTTGGCTCGATGGCTGGGGTGCATTTTCCGGGATTGCATGTGATGGCGGCAAATCGCGTTGATTCATCCGCCGCTGCCGGTGCGCCCGGACACGCGCATGCTAGCGTTTGCGCATGAACATACGCATTGCACTGCCAGGAGCTCAGGTCCACTGGTGTCGCGGCTGGTTGCAGGCCGCGCACGCCGATGCGCTGATGCAGGCGCTGCTGGACCAGGTGCAGTGGGAGGTCCATCGCATCCGCATGTTCGGGCGGGTGGTGGATTCACCGCGTCTGAGCAGCTGGATCGGCGATGCGGATGCCAGCTATCGCTACTCGGGCACGCAGTTTGCGCCGCAGCCTTGGCTGGAGGCGCTACAGCCAGTGCGTACGCGTCTGCAGGATGAGACCGGCTCCCCGTTCAACAGCGTGCTGGTCAACCGCTACCGCAGCGGAGCCGACGCGATGGGCTGGCATAGCGATGACGAGCCGGAGCTGGGCGCGCAACCGGTGATCGCATCGCTAAGCCTGGGCGCGGCGCGGCGGTTCGCCTTCAAGCATCGGCACGATGCGGCGTTGAAGCAGACCCTGGAACTCGGCCATGGCGACTTGTTGCTGATGGGCGGCGATACCCAGCGCCATTACAAACATGCCTTGCCGCGCACCGTAAAACCGGTCGGCGAGCGCATCAATCTGACCTTTCGCCAGATTGCGGTGTGCGCGTCCCAGCGATAAAAGAGCGGCTAACAAAACGTCGCGAGCGGTCGCCTGGCGGTGAGCGCAGTGGTTTCGTTGGCTGCATCTTGTTGGATGCAGTCAGAAGCCAGGTCAAACGCTGGGTCGCTCAAGGGCGCAGTGTCCTCACCGCTTGCGGGACACGCCGTCAACCCGTCCCTGGGGGCTCGGTGGCGGCATCCATGCCGCCACACGGTCCCGCAAGCGGCGAGGACACCGCACCAGACAGTTTGCTGGCTGTTTTACTGAAAGCCATGCACACCGACCATCTCGACGGGTCCTTGCCCGCCCACCGTCGCGGGACCTTACGCGGCATGGATGCCGCGCAAGAGCTTACTAGGACGTACTTGCAGCGTGTCCCGCGATGGTGGGAAGGCAAGGGCCCCCGCAGTCATGCAGCAGATCAGCCGCTTTGCGGCAGCCCCAGGCGGGCGCGGCCGGTACTCGGAATCGGCATGTACCACTCGTATGCTCCGGCTCCTGCGCGCCGTCCGTGTCCACCTGGCGACCGCTGGCTACGTTTTTCTGGCTGCTCGCTTGCGCTTACAACGCACGCGGCAAGGTCTGGCTGTCCTGCTGACCGGTGATCAAGGTCCAACCCACCAGCTCGGTGGTGACCTGGGTCAGGGCCTGCTCGAACGCGGCCGCGACCGCAGCGGTGTCGGTGCTGCTCGAGGGGCGGGCCACGGTGAACGTACGCGATGCCACCACGCGCTGATCGGAGGAATGCAGCAGCTTGGCGTTGAGCTCGATGGTGGCAGCCGGCAGCGACTGGCCGGCATAGTCGGACTCGAAGCGGCGCACGTCGATCGCCAGTTTGTAGTCCGAGCGGATCCCGGCGCCGATGCGCGCAACCGCGGCGATCTTGCCGGAGTCTTCGAACGCGCGCACCACGCTGTCTTCCAGCATGTCGGTGGCCGGTTGCGCCCAGCCGGCGCCGTGATAGACCTGCAATTCGCCGGGGGTCGGGCGCACATTGATGCGCGGGCTGTCGATGATACGCGCGGCGCTGGGCTTGGCCACCGAGAGCTGCCAGCTCACCTGCGGCCACGCTGGATTTGGCGTGACGCGCACGGTGGGGGCGTAGATCGTGGCCGGCTTCTGGTCGCCACCGGTCAGGACCGAGCAGCCGCCCAGCGCCAGCAACGAGACGCACAGCAGGGGACGCAACAGGCGCATGGCAGTCATTTCGGTTCGAACTCCTTGGGTGCGTCGCGGCCGAGCAGGTAGCGCGCAGGGTTGTTGTCCAGTTTGTCGCTGACCCGGCGCAGATCGCGGATCAGGCCGCGCAACTCGGTGAGCGTGGGGCCCAGCTGGCCTAGGCCGTCATTGGCAAAACTATTGATGGCCGCGCGGTTCTCGCCAAGGATGTTGTCGGCGTTGCCGGCGGCCGAATCCAGCTTGACCAGGGTCGCGTCGAGTTTTTCCAGGATGCCGGGCAGCTGCTGCACCAGGTTCTGGTCCAGCCGTTTGATGGTGCCGTTGGTGGTGGTCAGGGTGGTGTCCAGATTGCGCGCGGCGTCGCGCGCGCTGACGATCAGCGCCTGCATGCCTTCGTCGCGATCGGCGATGCCGCCGCTGATCTTTTCCAGGTTCTGCAGCGTGGCGGTGATGCTGGCCACGTTCTTGTCCGAGAGCATCTGGTCCATGCGCTCGACGATGCGGTTGGCGGTGTCGGTGATGTTCTGCAGTGCCGACGGCGTGGTCTGGATGATCGGCGCATCGCTCTTGTCGATGGTGGTCAGCGACGGCGCTTCGGGCGTGCCGCCGGAGAGCTGGATGATCGACGGGCCGGTCAGGCTGGTGATGGCCAGCTTGGCGCGGGTGTCGCTTTTGATCGGCGTGGTGGAGTTCACCCGCACATGCGCCACGACCTGGCGCGGGTCGTTCGGCGCCAGCGTCAGTTCGGTGATCGAGCCCACTGCGATGCCGTTGTACTGCACCGGGCTTCCGACCGACAGGCCGGTCACCGCCTCGCGGAACACCACCCGGTATTGCTGCCAGGTGCGGTCGGAGGAGTATTTGGCGGCCCACAGCCCGAACAGCAGCAGGGCCAGGCCGGCCACGATGGTGAAGGCGCCGATCAGGACGTAATTGGCTTTGGTTTCCATGCTCAGGCGGTCTCGGTGGAGGCGGTCTTGGCCTGGCGCGCGGCACGCGCACGGGGGCCGTGAAAATATTCCTGGATCCAGGGGTGATCGACCTGTTCGATCTCTGCCAGCGGGGCGTTGGCGATCACCTTGCGATCGGCCAGCACCGCGATGCGGTCGCAGATGGCGTACAGCGTATCCAGGTCGTGGGTGATCAGGAACACGGTCAGGCCCAGGGCCTGCTGCAATGTGCGGATCAGCCGGTCGAAGGCGGCCGCGCCGATCGGATCCAGGCCAGCAGTGGGCTCGTCCAGGAACAGCAGCGGCGGGTCCAGTGCCAGTGCCCGTGCCAGGCCGGCGCGCTTGCGCATGCCGCCGGACAATTGCGAGGGCAGCTTGTCCAGCGCGTCGGCGGGCAAACCGGCCAGCTTGATCTTCAACAGCGCCAGTTCGAAATACCAGCGCTCGGGGAATTCGCCGTGATGCTCCTTCAGCGGCACCTGCACGTTCTCACCGACGGTCATCGACGAAAACAGCGCGCCGTCCTGGAACAGCACGCCGGTGTTGCGGGTAATGTGCTGGCGATCGACAAAACGGCCCGAGCGCGCATCCGCGCCCAGTACCTGGATGCTGCCGGCATCGGGTTCGCGCAGGCCCAGGATGCTGCGCATCAACACCGACTTGCCGGTGCCCGAGCCGCCGACCACGCCCAGGATCTCGCCGCGGCGCACGTCCAGGTCGAGCTCTTCGTGGACGACCTGACTACCGAACCGGTTGGTCAGCCCGCGCACCGAGATCGCCAGCTGGTCGTCGTCGGTTTCGGGTTCGGGAGTAGTGATTTGGGATTCGGGATTGGTCACAGTAGGCCTCTCGCGAGTGCGGAGACTCCCGCGCTTATGCTTTGAACGAATTCCGAATCCCCAATGTCGAATCTCGGCCTCATCACCACCCCATCTTCATGAACCACAACGCCGCAATCGCGTCGAGGATGATGACCAAGGAAATCGTCTGCACCACCGAAGAAGTGGTGCGTTCGCCCACCGACTGCGCGGTGCCGCTCACCTTCAAGCCTTCCAGGCAGCCGATCAGGCCGATCACCAGCGCAAACAGCGGCGCTTTCGACAGCCCTACCAGAAAATGCCGCAGCTGGATGGTGTCGTGCATGCGCGCCAGATACATCTGCGGCGGGATATCCAGATCGAACGCGCCCACGGTGACGCCACCGGCCAGGCCGGCGATCATCGCGATGAAGGTCAGCAAGGGCAGGGTGAAGATCAGCGCCAGCAGGCGCGGGATCACCAGCAGATCGATCGGGTCCAGGCCCAGGGTGCGGATGGCATCCACTTCCTCGCGCGATTTCATCGCGCCGATCTGCGCGGTAAACGCGCTGGCGGTGCGGCCGGCCAGGACAATAGCGGTGAGTAGTACGGCAAATTCGCGCAGGAACGCGATCGACACCAGTTCCACCACATAGATCTCCGCGCCGAAGTCGCGCAGGATCGTCGAGCCCAAAAACGCGATCACCGCGCCCACCAGGTACGACAGCAGCACCACCAGCGGCACCGCATCCAGCCCCACCTGTTCCATGTGGTGCACGGTGGAGGTGAGCCGGAAGCGGCGCGGCTCGTGGATCAGTCGCCCGATTTTGACCAGGTTTTCGCCCAGGAAGCTGTTGAGCTCCAGAATGCCCTGGCCCACGCCGTGGGTGGTGCGGCCCAGGCGATCCAGTGCGGCGACAAAGCCGTAATCGCGCTTGGGCTTGGGGCGCTCGTCGTTGAGTTCCTCGATGGTGCACACCAGTGCCTGGTGTTCGTCGCGGAAATCGATGGCGTCTTCTTTCAGGCCCATGCGGCTGGCAAAGCGCAGCAGCTGCAGTACCCCGGCCGAATCCAGTTGCCCGATGCCACGCGCGTCGATGCGGCGCACCCCGTCGGGAACGGCTTGCAGCAGCTCGGCCTGGGGCAGGGCGGTGGCCAGGACCCAGCTGCCGGCGAGGCGTACCTCGGCATGGTCCTGCGAGTCTTGTTCGATGCGTGGCGGTTGCGGTTTGATCATGGGCGGCCTGTCCGTGGCGTCAGCATACAGTGGCTGGCGTGAGCGAATGATGGGGAGTAGCTGCGCGCACGGCGACAGCGACCGGCGATGGCGACCACGTGCCAGGCGTGCTGCGCATACACTGGCGTCCTCGCCCAGGCGCCGCTTCGATCCGACCCGCCACGCATGTCTGCTGCCACCGTTGTTCCATCGTCCGCCGGCGCAACCTACGCGCAACGTGTCGCCTTCGTGTCGGAAATCGCCGGGCGCCTGCATTCCTATGGCACCACCGCGCAGCGGCTCGAGGCGGCGGTGATCGGCCTGTCGCAGAAACTGGGGCTGGATTGCGAGCCCTGGTCCAATCCCACCGGCATCATCCTGAGCTTCAGCGACCCGACCAAGTCGATCGGCTCCAGTGACATCACCCGCGTGATCCGCCTGGCGCCGGGCGAGAACGACCTCTACAAACTCAGCGTCGCCGACTACGTGGCCGACAGCGTCGCCAACGGGCGCATGAGCATTGCCCAGGGCCACACGGCCCTGCGCCGTTTGGACCGCGAGACGGACCGGCGCGGCAAGGCCCTGCAGGTGCTGGCGTTCGGCCTGGCCGCGGCCGGTGTGGCCGGGCTGTGGAAGCTGCCGTGGCTGGACATCGCCACCGCCGGGATGATCGGCATGTCGATCGGGCTGCTCACCCAGTACACCGACAAGCGCCCGGCCACCAAGGAGGCCGGCGAAGCACTGGCCGGGCTGCTGGCCGGCGTGGTCGCTGCGCTGGTGGCCTCGCTGGTCGGCCCGCTCAATCTCAATACGGTGATCATTGCCTCGCTGGTGGTGCTGCTGCCGGGTATGTCGCTGACCAATGCGTTCAACGAGTTGGCCAGCCAGCATTGGGTGTCGGGCACGGCGCGCCTGGCCGGTGCGGTCACCACCGTGCTCAAGCTCACCGTGGGCGCGGTGATTGCGGTGACGTTGACCCAGTTGGTGGGCTTGAACCCGCAGGCCGCCGCGGTGCGCCCACAGGCCGGCTGGGTGGAATGGGCCTCGCTGCTGGTGGCCGCGTATGCGTTCGCGGTGCTGTTCAAGGCCAATCGCCGCGATTATCTGTGGATCATGGCGGCGGCCATGTCCGGGTATGTCATTGCGCGTTATGCCGGGCATGCCTGGGGTGGGCCGGCCGGCGTGTTCGCCTCGGCGATGGCATTGACCGCCGCCGGCAATCTGTTTGGACGCGTGGTGCAAAAACCCGGTGCGCTGATCCGGTTGCCGGGCATCATCATGCTGGTGCCCGGTAGCACCAGTTTGCGCGGGTTTTTGACCCTGGTGCAGCAGCAGGATGTCACCGTCGGCCAAGCTGCACTATTGGCGGTCACCAATATCGTGATGGCTTTGGTGGCCGGATTGCTGTTTGGCAATCTGCTGATCCCGGCCCGCAAGAATTTATGACAGGCCCGAACGGCGCCCAATAAAAAACGCCGGCAGTGCCGGCGTTTTTTATTGGCCTTGAATCACGCAGCCTTGGCTTTCTTGGTCGCGCGCTTGGTGGCGGTTTTGCGCGTGGCCTTCTTGGCGGTGGCCTTCTTTGCCGGCTTTGCGCCGCCGTCCTTCTTGATCAGGAAGTCTTCGACCTTCTTGCCGGCAGCGGTCAATTCAGCCAGCCAGCGCGGCTGCTTGCCGCGGCCGGTCCAGGTTTCCTGGGCATTGGCGGGATTGCGGTATTTCGGTGCAACCTTGCCCAGCTTGCGTCCGGCACGCGGACCCGGCTTGCCGGCGGCGGCCGGACGGCCCGGGCCAGCACTGGCGGCGGCGCCGAACAATTCTTCAATGGAATAACCCTGGGCTTTCGCGGCGCGGGTCAACTGGGTCCGCACCTTGGCAATCGGCGCGCGCTTGGCGACCACCGTCTGCTGCTTCTTTGCATTCTTGATCAGTGCGCCCAACTGCTTGGCCGACAGGCCGGTGAGATCGATCGACATCACTACTCCGGAAAATTGAGAGGGAAATTAAGAGCAACTAACAAAACGGCGACATATTCGAATGGCAGGCGCGGCCTGCCATCGGTTTTCTCTGGAGCGCGTCCATTCGAAATCCTGCGCACCATCCCAAACCGCACGTCACGCTTTGTTAGTTGCTCTCGGAATGCCATTCCGTGGCAGCGCCGGCCATCATAATGACAGAAAACCCATATGACAAATGCGCCGAATTACTTCGGCGCAATGTGTTCATCCAGCGGGAGGATATTGCCCGGGTTTGATCAGTTCCCAAGCCGGGAGAATAACCCGGCCTTATCCAGGTTTTCTGCCGATTCGGCGGTGCGGGCGCGATATTCAAAAGTCCCGGCCGCCAATCCACGCTCGGACACCACCACGCGGTGCGGAACGCCCAGCAGTTCCATATCGGCAAACATGGCGCCCGGTCGCAGGCCGCGATCGTCCAGCGCCGCCTCGATGCCGGCGGCGATCAATTCCTCCAGCAAGTCACCGGCCGCAGCAGCCACCTGCGCGTCCTGCTTGGGGTTGATCACGCACACCACCACCTTCCACGGCGCCATCGGCGCGGGCCAGACAATGCCGGCGTCGTCGTGGTTCTGTTCGATTGCCGCCGCCACGATGCGCGAGATGCCGATGCCGTAGCAGCCCATCTTCATCACCGCAGCCTTGCCGTTTTCATCCAGCACGGTGGCCTGCAGCGCTTCGGCGTATTTGCTGCCGAGCTGGAACACATGGCCCACTTCGATGCCGCGGGTCAGGCGCAGCTCGCCGCCGTCGCTGGCCCGGTCGCCGTCCACGACATTGCGCACGTCGGCCACGGTCTCCGGTTCGGGCAGGTCGCGGCCCCAGTTGACCCCGGTCAGGTGCACGCCCACCGCGTTGGCACCGACCACGAAATCGGCCATGGCCGCGACGTCGCGATCGGCAATGATGCGAATCGGCTGGGCCGGCTGCACCGGGCCCAGGAAGCCGGGCTCGCTGCCCAGGTGCTCACGGATCTCGCTTTCATTGGCCAGCCGGTAGTCGGCCATGCCGGCGACCTTGGCCAGCTTGATCTCGTTGACGGCGTGATCGCCACGCACCAGCACCAGCACGAAGCCGGCGGTGGTCATCACCGCGATCGACTTCACCGTGCGCTGCAGCGGCAGGCCCAGCAACTGGGCCACGTCTTCGCAGGTCTTCTGGGTGGGTGTGTCCACGCGCTGCAGGGTCTCGCCGGCAGCCGGTCGCGGTGCGGGCAGGGCGGCGCTGGCGGTTTCCACATTGGCCGCGTAGTCCGAGCCGGTGGAGAACGCCAGCGAGTCCTCGCCCGATTCGGCGATGACATGGAATTCCTGCGAGGCATCGCCGCCGATTGCCCCGGAGTCGGCCTGCACCGCGCGGAACTCCAGCCCCAGCCGGGTGAAGATGCGGATATAGGCGGCCCGCATGTTGTCGTACTCGCGCGCCATGTCCGCATCGGTGAGATGGAACGAATAGGCGTCCTTCATCAGGAACTCGCGTGCACGCATCACGCCGAAACGCGGGCGGATTTCATCGCGGAACTTGGTCTGGATCTGGTAGAAATTCAGCGGCAGCTGCTTGTAGCTGTTGATTTCCTGGCGCGCGAACTCGGCCGCGGCTTCTTCGGCGGTCGGGGTGTAGCAGAACTCCTGTTCCTTGCGGTCCTTGATCTTCAGCAATTGCCCGCCGAACTTTTCCCAGCGGCCGGTTGCGTCCCACAGCTCGCGCGGCTGGATGGTGGGGAACAGCACTTCCACCGCCCCGGCGCGGTTCATTTCCTCGCGCACGATGGCCTCGACCTTGCGCAGCACGCGCAAGCCCAGCGGCGACCAGGTGTACAGCCCGGAGGCCAGCTTGCGGATCATGCCCGCGCGCAGCATCAGACGGTGGCTGACCAGCTCGGCGTCGGCCGGGGTTTCCTTGGTGGTGTGCAGGTGGAACTGGGAAAGACGCATCGGGCTTCGCTTGAGGCGGAAAGCCGATAGTTTGCCAGTGTCGTGCCCTGCAGGTCATCGGCGATGCCCCGGCGGCGCGTTGCGTGCACCGGCGCGTGGCCGGTGCGCAGGGCTCAGGTGCTGGGGCCGCCGGCCGGTGCCGGCTTGCAATAGGCCTTGGCGGCGGCCTCGGCCAGATTGCGCTGCGCGGCGCGCGCTTCCGGGTCCAGCGGGGTGCCAGGCTTGCCGTCGCCGGCGCCCATGGTCACTTCGCCCTTGCCGCTGAGCAGCTCCAGATTGCGGCGTGCGGTGAGGCAGTCGGCCGATTCGGGCGCGGCCGTTTCCGGGGCGGCGATGGCGGCGGTGCCGCTGCGCGCGTCGATCCGGCGCGACTCGTAGCGCTGGCCGGTCGGGGGCGGGGTCTCGGTGTAGTGGGTCACGCCCTTGGCGTCCTTCCACTTGTATAGATCGGTGGCGCCGGCGGCGGCGCTGACCAGCATCAACAGGGCGCAGAGCCCGGACGACAGGTGCATGAGGCTTCCCCTAGATGATTCCCGCGGCGATTGCAGCATTCAGCGACCGCCGTGGCAAGTGATCGATGGGCCGGCAGGGCGCATCAGGCCGGGCCGCGCTACCGCCGGACGGACCTCAGGCCCTACACTTGCCGGATGGATGAAATGAGACCGCCCCCGCGTTCGCGCACGATCTACCTGCTGCCGAACCTGTTCACCACCGCCGGGTTGTTCTCCGGCTTCTACGCCATCATTGCTGCCGCCAACGGCCAGTTCGTGCAGGCCAGCATGGCGGTGTTCGTGGCCGCGGTGATGGACGGGCTGGACGGCCGCGTGGCGCGCCTGACCAACACCAGCAGCGAATTCGGCGTGCAGTACGACTCGCTGGCCGACCTGGTCAGCTTCGGCATGGCGCCGGCGCTGGTGATGTATCACTGGTCGCTGTCGGCGCTGAAGTTCGACAGCAGCGTGATGGGCCGGGTCGGCTGGTCGGCGGCGTTTCTGTATGCGGCCTGCGCCGCCCTGCGGCTGGCGCGCTTCAATACCCAGGTCGGTGTGGTCGACAAGCGCTGGTTCATCGGCCTGGCCAGCCCGGCCGCGGCCGGCTTGATGATGTCCTTCGTGTGGGCCTTCGCCGACGACAGCCTGGGCCTGGATGGCGAGCAGCTGCGCTATGTGGCGCTGGGTGTCACGGTGGTGTCGGCGTTGCTGATGGTCAGCCGGATCCGGTTCTGGAGCTTCAAGGGCGGCGAACGCGGCCCGCGTGCGGATCGGGTGCCGTTCCTGGCGCTGGCGATCGCGGCGGTGGTCATCGCGCTGCTGGTCATCGACCCGGCACGTTCGCTGCTGGTGATCGGTGTGCTGTACGCCTTGTCCGGCCCGGTGATGTGGCTGTGGCGGCGCGGACGCAGGACGCCCGAGCTGCCATGAGCGAGATGGCCGTCGCGCCGGTGTGGTCGGACCTGCAGGTGAGTTGCCTGCAGGCGATGGGGCACACCGTCTATCTGGACCGTGACACGGTGGAGGCCGAGCCGGCGCCTGCCGTGGCCGAGGCGCCGGCTCCGGCGCGTGAACCGGCGCGCCCGCAACACGCCGCGCCTGCGCCCAGCGCAGCACCTGCCCCACGCCGCAGCGCACCGGCTGCGCCGTCCGAACCACCTGTCGATGTCAGCGTTCGTCCGTCCGCGCCTGCCGCACCGCGGCGTGGCCGTGTGGGCATGCCCGACAGATTGCAGATTGCCTTGTTGCGTGCATCCGGCTGCAATCCCGGTGACCCCCAGACCCAGGCCTTGATGGCCTCGTGGCCGCTGGCCGAATTGCGCGGCAACCCGGCCGCCAAGCGCGCGCTGTGGCCGCAGCTGCGCGCCCTGCGCCGGCGCCAGGGCCCGGCGTGAGCGCCATGAACGCGCCGATGCCCACTGCCCTGCGCGCCATGCGTGAGAGCGACCTGGACGCGGTCATGGACATAGAGCGCCGCGCGTATCCGTTTCCGTGGACGCGCAGCATTTTTCGCGATTGCCTGCAGGCGGGGTATCCGGGCTGGGTGATGGAGCAGGCCGGGCAGATCATTGGCTACGGCGTGATCAGCATTGCTGCCGACGAGGCGCATGTGCTCAACGTCTGCATTGCACCGGAAGCACAGTCGCAAGGACACGGCCGTGTGTTGCTGCGCGCGCTGATCAAGGCGGCCTGCGACCGCGGCGCGCGGCGCGCGTTTCTGGAAGTGCGCCCGTCCAATCCGTCGGCGATTGCCTTGTACCACTCCGAAGGGTTCAACGAGATCGGGCGACGTCCGCGCTACTACCCCGCACACACTGGGCGCGAAGATGCCCTGGTGATGGCGATCGAGTTGTTCTTCGAAGGCATCTCCTGACCGATCGTGTGGCGCGCAGGCTTTGCGACGCCCTGGTATGACTGACTGATTGAAAGTTGGCCGCGTGGTTACGTGGCGGGCACGTGTGCGTTGACGCTCGGCACCGTCATCGAACGTGCATGCAGGTGTACGCGCTTGCACGGCATGCGTGTGTGCATGCGTCACAGCTGACGTTGCGGTCGCAACGTGCACGCGGTAGGTCAGCTCATCATGGCGACGCACGCGCTGATTGATACGCCGCGGGATTGGACATGTGTGCGCATGATCATTCGCTGCGCTGCACATCGCACGGAAGTGCACGTCATCGGCAACGCGTGTTGCTGTGTTTGTACCGGTCTCCAGCGCTCAGTGATGTGCCCTGATCGCTCTGCTTGATGTGCCATCTCACATGCGCGATCACACATCGTGCTTGCGCTGCTGCACGCCACCACGCGCTGCACGTCATGTTGCATTGCAGTGTCCTCGCTGCTGTCTCTGCATGTCTGCGTCATCGCGTTTTGTCTTCTCTTGAATGTCCCGCAAGCGTTTGCGTGACTGCGCGTGCACATCGACACATCGCCTAGATACAACCGATTGCGATGCTCCTAGTATCCGTGTCGCGGAAACTGAAAAGTACACAGATGAAAAGTATGTTCCGAGCGCTCTAGTCGAGCGATGTGCCGCTGCGCGGTGCGTCGAACTTATCCGAGGGAGACATCAAGATGAAGCCGAAATTCTCAACGGCGGCCGCCGCGTCGCTGTTTGTCGGGTCGTTGCTGGTGATTGGCGTTGCCAGCGCCGATCCTGCACTGGAAGTTGCCACGACAGGCTGGGCTACGCAGAACGGTGGCACCAAGGGCGGCTCCAAAGCCGCGGCCGCCAATATCTACACGGTCAAGAACGCTGCCGAGCTGAAAGCTGCGTTGAAAGCCAGTGTTGGCAGCAACGGACGCATCATCAAGATCAGCGGCGTGATCGACGTCAGCGAAGGCAAGGCCTATAGCACCACGGCCGACATGAAGAGCCGCGCGCGTCTGGACATTCCCACCAAGACCACCTTGATCGGCATCACCAGCAACGCGGAAATCCGCGAAGGCTACATGTACGTCAAGGCAAATGACGTCATCATCCGCAACATCACCATCGAAAATCCGTGGGATCCGCAGCCGGTCTGGGATCCGGACGATGGCAGCGCGGGCAACTGGAACTCCGAGTACGACGGGTTGACCGTGGAAGGCGCCAGCAACGTCTGGGTGGACCATGTGACCTTCACCGATGGCCGCCGTACCGACGATCAGAACGGCACCGCCAACGGCCGCCCCAAGCAGCATCACGATGGTGCGATGGACGTCAAGAAGGGCGCCAACTACGTGACCATTTCGTATTCGGTGTTCAAGCTGCACGAGAAGAACAGCCTGATCGGCTCCAGCGACAGTGCATCGAGCACCGACTCCGGCAAGCTCAAGGTCACCATCCACAACACCTTGTTCCAGGACATTGCCGCACGTGCGCCGCGTGTACGCTTCGGCCAGGTGCATCTGTACAACAACTACCACCTCGGCAGCACCAGCAATAAGGTGTACCCGTTCTCGCATGCGCATGGCGTGGGCAAGGAATCGAAGATATTCTCCGAGAACAATGCCTTCGACATCAGCGGCGTGAGCAGCTGCACCAAGATTGCCGGCGACTACAAGGGCAGCGTGTACCGCGATCAGGGCTCGTTGATCAACGGCAAGGCACTGACCTGCAGCTGGAACAGCAACATTGGCTGGAAGCCGCCGTATACCTACAACATCCTGCCGGCCAACAAGGTGGCAGCGGACGTCAAGGCCAAGGCTGGCGCCGGCAAGCTGTAACGCCGAGCGCATCCTGCACCGCTGCGTCATGCAGCGGTGCGAACGCAGCACACAACGCCTGCAGCGATGCAGGCGTTGTGCGTTGTGTGCAATGGCGTGTTTGCTGTGCTGATGGTTTGCGTGGCAGGCCGCGCAGCGTGGGTGACAAGGCGGATCTGGATTCTCGTTTAACGACGCGCACGGCCTGGCGATTCAGTTGGCGCTGTTGTCGGAGCGCCACGTGTTCCGGATCGGCGGGACCCGTGATTGCAAGGATGGAGTGCAGGGCATCGGCGGCCGCACCCATCTCGATCGCGTGGAGCAGATCAACGGCGCGCCGATGGTGTGCATGCTCACTACCGCGATCGGTTGGAAGCAGCGTGATGCGTACAGTCGGTTGCCGAGCACGGCCGTGGCTGCGGCGGTGCTGGCGTATAGGGGCGCCGGAGGACCTTAGAGCGGCTAACAAAACGTCGCGTCCGCCTGGCGCCTGCGCAGTCGTTTTGATTGCTGCTCTTAGCCGGTAAGTGCCGCAGCCGAATGGCTGCGGACAGTGCATGCATCAAACGCCTGCGCCATGTGGCGCAGGCGTCGTGCTTCAGAGCTTGGCGCGCTGCTCGCGCAGACCGGTCAGCTGGGTGGTCCAGTCGTTCAAGCGTGCGCGTTCCTGCTCGACCACCGCCGCTGGTGCGTTCTGCACGAAGGTGGCGTTGCCGAGCTTGCCGTTGCACTTGCCGATCTCGCTCTCCACGCGCTTGATCTCCTTGTCCAGGCGGGTGCGTTCGGCATCCATGTCGACCAGGCCTTCCAGCGGCACCAGCAAGGTGAGCTCGCCCACGATAGCAGCGGCGGCCGGCGGAGCCTCCTGGCCGGCGGCCAGCCAGTCGATGGCTTCCAGCTTCAGCAGGAACGCCAGCTGCGAGGCGAAACGTGCCACGCGCGCACGGTCGTCGCTGCTGCCGGCCTGCAGCCACAGGCGCACCTGTTTGGATGGCGGCACGTTCAATTCGCTGCGCACGCGGCGCAGTGCCGAGACCATCGCCTTGAGCCATTCGATATCGGCTTCTGCACCGGCGTAACCGCTGGTGTCGACATCGCCACGCTGCGGAAAGGCTTGCAGCGAGATCGTGTCGCCGGTGATGCCCAGGCGCGGCGCCACCTGCTGCCACAGTTCTTCGGTCACGAACGGGGTGAGCGGATGCAGCAGCCGCAGTAGCGCTTCCAGCACATAGAGCAGCGTGTGGCGGGTGCTGTCGGCGGCGTCCTGCACCGCGCCGTTGAGCGCAGGCTTGGCGAGTTCGACAAACCAATCGCAGAACGCATTCCAGGCGAATTCGTACAGCGTTTGCGCGAGCAGGTCGAATCGGTAGTTGGCGTAATGCACCTGCGCTTCGGCGGCCACCGCGTCCAGGCGCGCCAGGATCCACCGTTCGGTTTCGGTCTGCGGCTGCGGTACGCCGCTGAACTGCGCGCCCTCGGTGTTCATCAGTACGAAGCGTGTGGCATTCCACAGCTTGTTGCAGAAATTCTTGTAACCCTCGGCGCGGCCCAGATCGAACTTGATGTCGCGGCCATGCGTGGCGAGTGCGGCAATGGTGAAGCGCAGCGCGTCGGCGCCGTGGGCGATGATGCCGTCCGGGAATTCCTTGCGTGTGGCCTTTTCGATTTTTTCGGCCATGCGTGGCTGCATCAGGCCGCTGGTGCGCTTGGCCACCAAATCTTCAATGCTGATGCCGTCGATGATGTCCAGCGGGTCGAGCACGTTGCCCTTGGACTTGGACATCTTCTGGCCCTGCGCGTCGCGGATCAGGCCGGTGATGTAGACATCGCGGAACGGCACCTGGCCGGTGAAGCTGTCGGTGGCCATGATCATGCGCGCCACCCAGAAGAAGATGATGTCGAACCCGGTGACCAGCACCGACGACGGCAGGTAGCGCGCGAAACCGCGCTCATCCATCGCCTGCGCATCCGGCCAGCCCAATGTGGAGAACGGCCACAGCTGCGAGGAGAACCAGGTTTCCAGCACGTCGCTGTCCTGGGTGAGGCGGAATTGAGCCGGGATTTGTTCCTGAATCGCCGAGTGGAAGTCAGCGGTGCGGATAATGCTGATGCATGTAAGCAGCGCAGACTGCACTTCTTTGGGAAGAGAGTCGTTGGATTCAAGATACTTCTTGTATGCCGAACGTTCATCGTGGCCGACATAGCACTTGCCCGCCTCGTCGAACCACGCCGGAATGCGATGGCCCCACCACAGCTGACGGCTGATGCACCAATCCTGGATGTTTTCCATCCAGTGGCGATAGGTGTTGATCCAGTTCGGCGGCACGAACTTGACCTGGCCGCTTTCCACCAGCTTCAGGCCGCGCTTGGCCAGCGCATCCATCTTCACGAACCACTGGTCGGTGAGATACGGCTCGATCACCTGGCCGGTACGGTCGCCGCGCGGCACCTGCAGCTTGTGGGGTTTGGTTTCCACCAACAGCCCGAGGTCTTCCAGCTCGGACAGCACCAGCTTGCGCGCATCGTAACGATCCAGACCGCGGTAGCGCTCCGGTGCGTTGTCGTTGATGGCGGCGGTGACGGTGAACAGGTTGATCAGCGGCAAGTCATGCCGCACACCCACCTGGTAATCGTTGAAGTCATGCGCCGGCGTGACCTTGACCACCCCGGTGCCGAACGCGCGGTCCACGTAATCGTCGGTGATCACCGGCACCAGACGGCCGGTCAGCGGCAGCACGATCTGTGCGGCATGCAGCGTGGCGTAGCGCGCATCGTCCGGATGCACCATCACCGCGGTATCGCCGAGCATGGTTTCCGGGCGCGTGGTGGCGACCACCAGGTAATCGCGGGTTTCGCGCAGGGTCTCGACGCCATCGGCATCGTGCTCGACGTGTTCGTAGGTCACACCGTCGGCGAGCGGGTAGCGGATCGACCACAAAAAGCCGTCTTCTTCGACGTTTTCCACTTCCAGATCGGAGATGGCGGTCTTCAGCACCGGGTCCCAGTTGACCAGGCGTTGGCCGCGGTAGATCAGGCCCTGTTCGTACCAGCGCACGAACGCCTCGGTGACCGCGGCCGAGGGCTGTGGGTCCATGGTGAAGGTGCTGCGCGACCAATCGCTGGAGGTGCCCAGCCGGCGCATCTGGCGCTCGATGGTGTCGCCGGATTGCGCCTTCCATTCCCACACCTTGGCGATGAAGCCCTCACGCCCCAGCGTGTCGCGCGTTTCGCCCTTGCCTTCCAGTGCGAGGTTGCGCGAGACCACCATTTCCGTGGCGATGCCGGCATGGTCGGTGCCCACCTGCCACAAGGTGTCGTAGCCGCGCATGCGGTGGTAACGCACCAGCGCATCCATCAAGGTCTGCTGGAACGCATGCCCCATGTGCAGCGTGCCGGTCACGTTCGGCGGCGGCAGCAACACGGTGTAAGGCTCACCATCGCCGGACGGCACGAAATAACCGGCAGCCTCCCACTGAGCGTACAAGCGCGATTCGAAGGAAGAGGGGTCGTAGCTGGAGGCGAGTTGTGTCATGGTGGAATCAAAAGGAGACTGGAAATTTGAATGATCGAAGCGGCGCTAGTTAGCACCAGAATGCAGTTTTTTTCGTTTTTTCAGAGATGGGAAGTAACGTAATTGGAAAATCTGTCAGTGATTCATTGCGCCATAAGCTTGTGTCAGCTTACGCAGTCCATCGCGAAACTTACAGAAGCTTGGAGACTGATTGAGCTCTACATCCATCTTGGGGCAGATATGGTCGGCCCATGCATGCTTGACCTCGCCAGGTAGCGGCCAGCCAGCTTTCATGATGGCTGCAGATCCGCCAGGGTGAACTGCGTCCGCCAATAGCTCCCAGGTTCCACAGATGCTGTCCTGCTGGTAGCCCGAAAGTATTTCTTTTCTTGCTTTTGGATAGGCAGCGAGCACAGCTGGCTTGTCACCCAGGAACCAGGATTCCATTTCCTCGATCGCGAGGCGAAAAAGAGTCTTCGGCGCCGGATTGCACCGCTGCAGCACGGCTTTCAAATCGGCCAGGAAAGTAGCGCAGTCGCGTCGATCACTATCTAAGACAACAACTACTGCGTCTACGCCTTGCGTCCTGCCGTACCCGCTGAGGAGTCTGGGAAGCTGGTTCAATAATGCGCGCTTCGCAGGGTCTGCAGTAGTCGAAAGGCCGGCTGGTAGTCGTCCGATTCCTTTGTAGGGGTGGATGCGCCACGTATGCGGTTCTCCATGGAGCCCGATGACGGCTGGCAGCAGCATGCTCACCACCTTGGCGCCAGAACTGTCTTCCACAAGGACTTCAATATGCATACTTATTTTGTATCCAAGTAGTCGCCATACCAAAGTCCACCGAGGGGCAATCCTTCTTCTACGAGATTACGCACCAAATCGATATCGGACGCCCGGCAAATGGTGGAAAATCCATTTTTTCCTTTCTCGAGTATCCAGACTTCCTTGGTTGAAAGTGCATCTACGAAATAGGGCTGGTGGGTGGTGACGAAGATCTGTGGGGCGTTCTTCTTTCCCGTGGCATGGCTTCGCAGTTCACTCGCAAGTGAATCGAGTAATCGATGGTAAAGACCGTTCTCGGGCTCCTCGATGCAGATAAATGGTGGTGGTTCAGGATCTTCCATCAAGAGCAGGTATGCAAATATTTTCAGCGTTCCATCCGACATCTGGCCAGCATAGAAGGGATCGTTGAAGGCACCATCGTTGAATTGAAGAAGCACGCGTTTGTCTTGCGTCACAGTTGTTCTGATGCTGTGCACGCCAGGAATTTTTGCCGCGATACGGTCAAGGATTGTTTTGAAACGTTCTTTATGTTCGCGTTCCATATATTGAACGACGTTTCCGATGTTTTCGCCATGCACATCGAGATGTCGCTGAGCCCCGGCCGAAGGTATGGAGCGTGCAGAGTCCGGGTGGAAATAGGAGAGATACCAGCCTTTCAGGAAGTCGCGGAAACGCTTGATGCGCGGATGCTCTTTCAATGTGCCAAGAGTTGCAATTCCCAACTGGCGCAAATCAGTGAGCTCCACATCCTCTTGAGCGCGATCTTCTTCGCCGCTGGATGTTTCCACCGCTTCTTCGCCAGCCCATACCTTTCCAACGCCGTGATGCAGGCGTAAGAATGGGTAGGGGCGGCCGTGTTTCTGTCCTTTGCGACGTTGCTTGAGAACCTCTGACTCGACGAATGGTCGCCCGCTGCTGTCCAGATTGATGGCCAGCTCGTAGGTGATGGGGCGTTCGCCCTTGGCTTCTCGGTAATAGATATCGAACCGTATGGATTCCTCAGTTCCCAAGGAGCGCATGCGCTCAAAGCCTCCGCGTTGTTTATCGTCGCAGGCCGATTCCACGTCCTTCGATAAGCAGTCGGCGACAAAGCCGAAGGCATCGAATAGCGTGCTTTTTCCGACACCGTTCTTGCCGATGACAACGGTGAAAGGAGTCAGCGGATCACCCTGCTGTTCAGCAGATAGGCGTCCAAGCGTGATATCGCGCAGCGCGCGATAGTTGCGGACACGAAAGCCTTCGATTAATGCCATATCCTTCCCCTACATGTCGTATTTCGTGAGTTCCAGGCCCAGGGCCTTGTACTGCTTCCAGCGTTCGCGCAGCGGTTCGCGGGCGGCGGGGTCGGCGGGCACCACTTCCAGCACGCGGTCGCAGGCGCCCAGGTACGGGTCGTCGCGCAGGTTGATCACCAGCGGGCGCGAGGGCGCGGCGAACTCGGGCGTTGCGATCAGCACCGGCGCCAGTTCGTCTTCCTCATCGGTGCCGGCGATCTGGTGCGGCACATAGGCTTCGTCGTCGAACGCCCACAACAGGTCATCCAGCGCCTCGGCCTGTGCGGCATCGCGCGCCAGGATCAGCGTGGACAGGTTGGCATCGTTGGCCTTGCGCGCCAGCTCGCAGACCAGCCGCAGCGGTTCGTCGAGGAAGCGCGGTTTGGCGATCAGGTAAAAGTCGGCACGGGGCATCAGGGCAGGGAATCGGGAGAGGAGAATTGGGAATGGTCACGGCACCGCCGCGACCTCGAAGGTCGCGGCGGTGCCTGAAAGGAAAGGGCTTTCACGATTCCCTATTCCCGATTTTCAATTCCCACCTTCGGCGCGGTCCAGCAACCACTGGGTCAGCAGGCCGACCGGGCGGCCGGTGGCCATGCCGCGCTTGCCTTCGTCGCTGGCCACGCCGGCGATGTCCAGATGCGCCCAGCGCTGGTTTTCGGTGAAGCGCGACAGGAAGCAGCCGGCGGTGATCGCGCCACCCCAGCGGCCGCCGATGTTGTAGACGTCGGCGAAGGTGGAATCCAGCAGGCCCTGGTATTCGTCCCACAGCGGCAGGCGCCAGGCGCGGTCGAACACGTGCTCGCCGGCGGCCAGCAGTTCATTGGCCAGATCGTCGTGCTTGCTCATCAATCCGGCGGTCTGGTGGCCCAGGGCCACCATACAGGCGCCGGTCAGCGTGGCCACGTCCACCAGCGCTTCGGGGTTGAAGCGCTCGGCGTAGGTCAGCGCATCGCACAGGATCAGGCGGCCTTCGGCGTCGGTGTTGCCGACCTCGATGGTCTTGCCGGACATGCTGGTGATCACGTCCGAGGGACGATAGGCATTGCCGTCGATGGCGTTTTCCACCGCCGGCACCACCACCACCAGGTTGATCGGCAGCTCGGCCTTGACCGTGGCCACGAAGGTGCCGATGACGTTGGCGCCACCGCACATGTCGTACTTCATTTCCTCGATGCCGCCCTGGGTCTTCAGGTTGACGCCACCGGTATCGAAGGTGATGCCCTTGCCGACCAGCACGTACGGGCGCGCCTCGCCGCCGCCGTTCCACTTCAGCACGATCAGGCGCGGGCGGTTGGCCGAGCCACGCGCCACCGACAGCAGCGAGCCCATGCCCAGCGCTTCCATCTGCTGCTCGTCCAGGATCTCGGCCTCGGCGCCGGGGAACTTGCCGGCGAAGGCGGCCGCCGTGTCGGCCAGGTAGGCCGGGGTGCAGTAGTTCGGCGGCAGGTTGCCCAGCTCGCGGGCGAACTCCACGCCTTCGGCGGTGGCGATGCCCACGGCCAGGGCGCGGGCGTCGTCGCCAGCGATCGCCAGGGTGGTCAGGCCGGTGTCGTCGACCTTCTTCTTGCCCAGCGTGGCGGTGTAACGGTAGGCGGCATGGTCGCTGACGATGACGGCCTGGCGGATGTTCCAGGCTGCGTCGCGTGCCTTGACGGGCAGTTCGGTCAGGGTGAGCAGGGCGGTGCCGATCGGGCCGGTCTTCAATGCGCGGGCCGCATCGCCGATGGCCTTGAGGTAGGGCGCCACGCCGAACTTGGCGGCATCGCCCAGGCCCACCACCAGCACGCGCGGGGCCTGCACGCCGGGCAGGTCATGCACCAGGGTGGTGGTGCCGGTCTTGGTGGCCACATCGCCCCGTGCCACCAGCGCCGTCAGGCGGCCCTGGCTGGCGCTGTCCAGCGCCTGGGCAGCGGGCGAGAGGATCTTGTCGGCGAACGCGCCAACCACGATGCAGTCGACGTGGGCGCTTGCCGGCGCGTCTTGGTTCAGGGTGAATTGCAGGGCCATTGATCAGATTCCGTAGGCAAATCCGTACAATCGCGGGCTGTTTACGCCAACCTGACTAGGCTGGCGGCGCCGCGAACGAATCCGAGAGTTTAAAACAAGCCCACCCTATGCCGAAGCTCGATCGATATCTGCTTAGCGATTTCACCCAGAGCTTCCTGGCAACCCTCATCGTGCTGCTGGTCGTGAGCGTGGGCGGGGTGCTAGTGGATATCCTCGGCAATATTGCCGATGGCCGTATCCCCGCGCGGTTGCTGCTGTCCCAGGTGGGTCTGCAATTCGTTGCCTACCTGCCGATCATCCTGCCGCTGGCGCTGATGCTGGGCCTGCTGCTGGCGCTGGCGCGGCTGTACCGCGATTCAGAAATGGCGGTCATCACGGCGATTGGCATCGGCCCGCGGCGCATGCTGCGCCCGATCCTGTGGCTGGTGGTGCCGGTGGTGGTGGTGATTGGCGCCTGCTCGTTGTGGCTGGGCCCCTGGGCCAGCCGCACCGCCGAGCTGATGCTGGAAGATGCCAACCGCAGCGTGGTGATGGCCGGCCTGGAATCGGGCAAGTTCACCCCGTTGTCCGGCGGCGGCGTGGTCTACCTGACCACCATCTCCCCCGACGGCAAGGGCCTGGGCAAGGTCTTCATGCAGCGCCAGAAGGATGACCGCATCGACGTGGTCACCGCCGAGCGCGGCGCCATGTTCTTCGAGGGCAAGACCGACCGCTACCTGCGCCTGGAAGATGGCCATCGCATCGAAGGCCCGGCCGGTGCGCAAGGCCTGGACTACCGCTTGATGACCTTCGCCAGCAACGATGTGGCCCTGCCGGACCGCACCAAGGCGCACGACGCCAACGACCCGGAAGTGATGTCCACGTTCAAGCTTATCGGGGATGCGCGGCCGATCGCGCGCGCC
Source organism: Xanthomonas sp. NCPPB 2922 (assembly GCF_041520885.1). Taxonomy (NCBI): domain Bacteria; kingdom Pseudomonadati; phylum Pseudomonadota; class Gammaproteobacteria; order Lysobacterales; family Lysobacteraceae; genus Xanthomonas; species Xanthomonas sp. NCPPB 2922. Next base: position 345,520 of record NZ_JBGOFY010000002.1, read on the forward strand.
GAGCTGCACCGGCGCCTTGCCCCGCCGCTGCTGGCGCTGGCCTTCGCATTGCTGACCCTGCCGCTGTCGCGCAGTGCGCCGCGGCAGCAGCGCTACGGCCGCATCATGCTGGCGTTCCTGGCCTACCTGGTCGGCACCAACCTGATGATCGTCGGCACCCAGTGGATCGCCAACGGCAAGGTGCCGGGCGCGCTTGGGCTGTGGTGGCTCACGCTGCCGCTGCTGGCGGTATCGATCTGGGCCTATGCCCGCGATGGCCGGTTGTCGCGGCCGAGGGCGCGCGCATGAAGCTGATGCCGCGGGTCCATGACTGGTATGTGGGGCGCGCCGTGCTGTTCACGGTGCTGCTGACCTGGGCCGTGCTGCTGGGCCTGGACGTGGTCAACGCGTTTGCCAGCGAGGCAAAGAGTATCGGCCAGGGCAGTTACAGCTTTGGCCATGCCATCGCCTTTGTCGCCTACACGGTGCCGCGCCGGGCCTACACCTTGTTCCCGACCGCGGCGGTGATCGGCGCGCTGATGGGCCTGGGCCAGCTGGCGGCGACCTCCGAGCTGACCGCGTTGCGGGCGCTGGGCGTGTCGCGCAAGCGCATGTCTGCCTCGGTCGTGGTGGCGATGGCCTTGCTCACCGCGACCATGGTAATCAGCGGCGAGACCGTGGGCCCGTGGGCACAGAGTCAGGCCGATACGCTCAAGACCAGCGCCCGCTATCAGAGCGATATGACCTCGGCACGGTATTCCGGCCTGTGGGCGCGCGAAGGCGATACGTTCCTCAATGCACTCAGTGGCGAGGAACAGTTGCTGGACAATGGCGGAACTGCGTTGACCCTGCACGACGTGCGGCTTTACCACCTCGATGCAAACGGGCAGATGCAGCAACTGACCTACGCCGCGGTCGCCGAACACCGTGAGGGCCGCTGGACGCTGCGCCAGGTGCGCCGCGATACCTTCCAGGCACGATCCGTGCAGCGCGAGACCTTCCCCGAATTGCCGTGGCAGTCGCAGCTCAACCCCAAGGCGCTGGCGGCCGGCCTGGCCAAGCCGCGCAACCTGTCTGTACATGATCTAGGGCAGAGCATCGAGTACCGCCGTCGCAACGGCCTGGATGCCAGCGATTACGAAGATCAGTACTGGAGCCGCTGGTTCTACCCGCTCAACGTGCTGGCGCTGTGTCTGGCGGCGATCCCGTTCTCGTTCGGTTCGTTGCGCAGCGGCGGCCTGGGCAAGCGCTTGTTCCTGGGCATCCTGTTCGCGCTGGGCTTCTGGCTGCTGCAGCTGTTTTTCGGACGCATGGCCGGTGCGCTCAAGCTCGACTACCGCATCGCCTATGCCTTGCCGCCCATGGTGATGCTGGGAGTCTCGGCGTGGTTGTTCCGGCGGCGCAGTAGCTGATGCGCCGCCGCCGGCTGAGTGTCTTCGGCTTGGCGCTGTGTGTGCCGTACGCTGTCCTGATCGTGCAGTGCCTGCGTTGGGCACACGATCCGCAGGTCGATTACAAAAGCCGGTTGGTGTGGAAGCAGTTACCGGTGCTGCTGCAGTCGATGGTCGCAGAAGGCCTGGGCCTGACAGTGCTGCTGGGTTGGCTTCCCTGGGCAATGGCCTATGTGCTGATGGCGGCGCCCATGTTCGTGGGGCTCTACCTGTTGGGTAAGGTGGTGGAAGACACCATCAGAGGTCATCACCCGTTTTGGAAGGATGCTTCCAACCCCGGTGCAGACAAGGTAGTGAGTTGGGCGCCTCGTTTCCGTGTTTGACAGACGTGCAAACGCGCTGGGTGACACGGTGCAGTGCACGGCCATGCGCCTTGATCGGGTAGTTGGGCCGTCGAACTGGCACGGTTTTAGCCACCGGCAAGTATAGTTGCGCGGCCGCCGCGTCCCGCTGCGACGGCAGGCGTCCAGGCGGCACGTAACCTCACGCTGCCCGGGAACGTCAGGTCGGTTTTTTTGCGATCCGCTGCAGCCTGGTGCCACTCGCGCGGTCATGCCAGGTCAGCCGGTCGCGATCCAGCCATGCCCACCAAAATCCCGCACCGCCCAGGGCCAGCGATAGGGTGCCAACGGCATAGCGGATCCACAACGCGCGCCAGGAGGCTTGCGGGCCGGTCAATGACAGCCGCCACGGGCGCATGCCCAGCGTCTGGCCCCCACGGCGCCAACTCACCGTGGCGTAGACACCCGCCGCGATCCAGCAGCACAGCCACAACAGCCATTGCCAGCCGCTGAAAGGGGCAATGTTTTCGCGCGCCGGATGCCCGGCCAGGGTGAACCCCAGCGTGAAGCCGGCCGAAAGCAGCATCCATAGCGCCAGCACCGGCCAGGCGTCGTAGCACAGTGCCAGCAGTCGCCAGCCCACCAGGGCAGGTGCGCGTGCGGTCAGCGGGGCAGGGATCGAGGTCATGCACGCGAGCATAGCCGGCGCGGGCGATCGGGCAAGCGGGCGATGCGGGGCTACCGTCAGCGCAGCGGCAGGCCCTAAGCTTGGGCGATGTCTGCCAGCAGTCCCGCCGAACGCCGCCAACGTGCCCAGCAACTGCCGCCCCTGCGGGCGGAGGACGATCAGGCGATCCAGCGCTTCCTGGATCGGTTGTGGGCCGAACAGGGCGTGGCGCGCCAGACCCTGGACAGCTATCGGCGCGATCTGGAAGGGCTGGCGCGGTGGCGCGATGGCGCCGGCGGTGGCCTGCAGGGCGCCGACCGCAGCGCGCTGTTCGACTATCTGCGCTGGCGCACCGAGGCGCGCTACGCGCCGCGCAGCAATGCGCGCCTGCTCTCGACCCTGCGCGGCTTCTACGCGTTGTGCCTGCGCGATGGCGTGCGCAGCGACGACCCCACCGCACTGCTGGATCCGCCACGCTTGCCGCGCTCGCTGCCCAAGGCCCTGACCGAAAGCCAGATCGATGCGCTATTGGCGGCCCCGGAGATCGGCACGCCGCTGGGCCTGCGCGATCGCGCCATGCTCGAACTCATGTATGCGGCCGGCCTGCGCGTCAGCGAGCTGGTCACGCTGCCGGCCGTGGCGATCAACCTGCGCCAGGGCGTGCTGCGGGTCACCGGCAAGGGCAGCAAGGAACGGCTGGTGCCGCTGGGCGAGGAATCCCAGCACTGGCTGGAACGTTATTTGGAGACCGCGCGGCGCACGCTGTCCGAGCGCAAGGCGGTGCCAGCGGTGGACGGGCAGGTTCCGCTGTTCATCGACGCCGCGCGCCGGCCGCTGAGCCGCCAGCAGTTCTGGGGCCTGGTCAAACGCTATGCGGCGGTTGCCGGCATCGACCCGGACACGGTCAGCCCGCATGGCCTGCGGCACAGCTTTGCCACCCATCTGCTCAATCACGGCGCCGACCTGCGCGCGCTGCAGATGCTGCTGGGGCACAGTTCGCTCTCCACCACCCAGATCTACACGCTGGTGGCGCGCCAGCATCTGCAGACCTTGCACGCACGGCATCATCCGCGCGGGTGATGCCGCGATTGCGAGCGGTGCGGTGGCTGCGAGCCGTTGCCGCAGCCAGCTGAGCCTTCCCGATGCTCCCGACCGTTGCGGCACTTACGCCTCGCTCCGGCGGCGTCGCAGTTCGCCTCTGAGCGCGCCGGTCCGCCCGCCATTGCATCAGGCGCATGCACGGCGCCTGCAACGAAGCGGTCCAGCGAACGCGGCCAAGCTTCATCCGCGCTGTGCGAGAATCGCGCCATCCCACTGTACTGGATGCGTGAATGTATCGTCTTGCCATCGCCGCATTGCTCGGCGCGATCAGCCTTACCGCCTGTGCGCAGTCTTCGCAGCCGGCCGCGAGCAACACCGCCGCCAAGCCTGCCGCCGCACCGGCCACGGGCAATGTGGACCAGCGCGTGGGCGCCGCGCTCAAGGCGCTGGACCCGGACTTCAAGCCGGACTATATCGGCGCGGCCCCGTTCCCGGGCTTCCGCGAAGTGGTGGTGGGCGGGCAGGTGCTGTACGTCAGCGATGACGGCCGGTACCTGATCCAGGCGCAGCCGTTCGACATCCAGAACAAGCAGTTCGCGGCCAGCGAGGGCCTGCTGGCCTACCGCCGCAAGCAGCTGCAGACCGTTCCCAAGGCCGACCGCATCGTGTTCGCGCCGGCCAACCCGAAGTACACCGTGACGGTGTTCACCGATGTGGAATGCGGCTACTGCCGCAAGCTGCACAGCGAGATCGGTGAGCTCAACAAGCAGGGCATCGCGGTGGAATATCTGGCCTTCCCGCGCATGGGCCTGGGCAGCCAGGACCACAAGGAAATGATCGCGGTGTGGTGCGCAGCCGACCGCAAGCAGGCGCTCACCGCGGCCAAGTCCGGCCAGCCGGTCAACGCCAAGGACTGCAAGAACCCGGTGTCGATGGAGTACACCCTTGGCCAGCGCCTGGGCGTGAACGGCACCCCGGCGATCTTCGCGCCCGACGGCACCCAGCTGGGTGGCTACCTGCCGCCGGCACAGCTGCGCGAGGCGCTGGAAAAGCGCGCGGTCACCACGGCGGGCGGCAGCCGCTAAGGGCGGTCATGCCGGCCAGGCCCGGTAGCGCACGACCGCGGTCTCTGGCCGCGGGACATCAACGAAGGCCGGGATGCGCGAGTGTCCCGGCCTTTGTGCTGTCTGGGCTGCACGGATGCCCACTTGCCCACTGCGTGTTGTGTAGGGCGTGGGCTGAGCCCAGTTTGAGACCAAGCTCGCCTGGCCGGCCACAACAGGCCGCGGCGACGCGGTCCACAGAAACACCGCAGCCCGCCTGATCGGCCGGAACGCGGCAACTGCGCCCGGTCGGCGCCGGCCGGCCAACCTCCGTTACAATAATCGGCCCCGTTTCTGACACGGTTCCCCGGACATGATGGTCCTCGAGGGCGCTTCCGCCCTTTCGCCGTTCCGCCGCGCTCGGCTCGAAACCCGCCTGCAAACCCTCGTCCCCGCGCTGCGTCTCACTGGCGCCTGGCACGTGTACTTCATCCGTGCCGATGCCGGGCGCACGCCCGACCAGGCCACCTTGCAGCGCATCCTGCAGGCCGAGCCGGCGCCTGCGCCGCGCGATGAGGCTGCCTCTTCGCGCTACGTGGTGCCACGGCTCGGCACGCTGTCGCCGTGGTCGAGCAAGGCCACCGAGCTGATGCGCGGAGCCGGGCAGCCGATCCAGCGCGTGGAGCGCGGCACCCGGATCGATCTGGCCGGGTGGCCGGAAGGCGAGGCCGATCAGGCCGCGCTGGCCAAGCTGTTGCACGACCCGATGACGCAATCGCTGCTCGGCTCGGCCGCAGCGGCCGAAGCGCTGTTCAACGTGCCCGATCCCGGCCAGCTGGAACGCATCCCGCTGGATGCGCTGGAACAGGCCAATGGCGATCTGGGCCTGGCGCTGGCGCAGGACGAGATCGACTACCTGCGTGAGCGCTTTGCCGCGCTCGGCCGCGACCCGGCCGACGTCGAACTGATGATGTTCGCGCAGGCCAACTCCGAGCACTGCCGGCACAAGATCTTCAACGCCAGCTGGACCATCGACGGCAAGCCGCAGGAGCGCTCGCTGTTCCGGATGATCAAGCACACCCACCAGCAGACCCCGCAGCACACCTTGTCGGCCTATAGCGACAACGCGGCGGTGGTGGAAGGCGTGCCGGCGGCGCGGTTCCGCCCCGATCCGGCCAACGGCGAATACCGCAGCGAAGCGGTGGTGCCCTCGGCCTTCGCCATCAAGGTGGAAACCCATAACCATCCCACCGCGATTGCGCCGTTCCCGGGCGCGGCCACCGGTGCCGGCGGCGAGATCCGCGACGAAGGTGCCACTGGCCGCGGTGGCAAGCCCAAGGCCGGCCTGACCGGGTTTTCGGTGTCGCATCTGCGCATCCCGAGCTTGCCGCAGCCGTGGGAAGCGCCGCGCGCGCTGAATCCGCGCATGGCGCCGGCGCTGGACATCATGCTCGACGGCCCGCTCGGCGGCGCGGCATTCAACAACGAATTCGGCCGGCCAAACCTGCTCGGCTACTTCCGCAGTTTTGAGCTCGCCGAAGGCCAGGGCCTGACCCGCGCCTACGACAAGCCGATCATGCTGGCCGGCGGCCTGGGCGCGATCGACCGCAACCAGGTCGAAAAGCTGCGCCTGCAGCCGGGCGATGCGGTGATCGTGCTGGGTGGCCCGGCGATGCTGATCGGTCTGGGCGGCGGCGCCGCCAGTTCGGTGGCCGCCGGCGACAGCGCCGAGGCGCTGGACTTTGCCAGCGTGCAGCGCGAGAACCCGGAGATGGAACGCCGCTGCCAGGAGGTCATCGACCGCTGCGTGGCGCTGGGCACCGATAACCCGATCCGCTGGTTCCACGACGTGGGCGCCGGTGGCCTGTCCAACGCGATCCCCGAGTTGCTGCACGACTCCGGCGTGGGCGGGGTGATCGACCTGGCCAGGGTGCCGAGCGACGACCCGTCGCTGTCGCCGCTGGAGTTGTGGTGCAACGAATCGCAGGAACGCTACGTGCTCGGCGTGCCGCAGGCGCGCCTGGACGAATTCGCCGCGATCTGCGCACGCGAACGCTGCCCGTTCGCCGCCGTCGGCGTCGCCACGGCCGAGGAACGACTGGTGGTGGGGTATGGCGTTTTTGACGCAGCGAATCGGGAATCGGGAATCGGGAATCGCAACAGCGCGTTGCCGGCTGCCGAGGCCGCTTCCGCCCATTCCCTATTCCCCACTCCCGATTCTCCGCTCCCGATCAACCTGCCCATGGACGTGCTGTTCGGCAAGGCGCCGAAGATGCACCGCGATGCCGTGCATCCGGCGGCGCCGCAGTGGCCGGTGCTGCAGACCGGGGCGCTGGATCTGCAGGAGGCCGGGTTGCGCGTGTTGGCGCATCCGACCGTGGCGTCCAAGAGCTTTCTGGTCACCATCGGCGATCGCAGCGTGGGCGGGCTGACCGCGCGTGAGCAGATGATCGGGCCGTGGCAGCTGCCGTTGGCCGATTGCGCGATCACGCTGGCCGGGTTCGAGACCTTCGATGGCGAAGCCATGTCGATCGGCGAGCGCACGCCGTTGGCGCTGCTGAACGCCGCGGCCTCGGCGCGCATGGCGGTGGGTGAGGCGATCACCAACCTGTGTGCGGCGCCGGTGCAGACGCTGGACAGCATCAAGCTTTCCGCCAACTGGATGGCTGCCGCCGGACACGCCGGCGAAGACGCCTTGCTGTACGACGCGGTGCGCGCGGTTGGCATGGAACTGTGCCCGGCGCTGGAGCTCAGCATCCCGGTGGGCAAGGACTCGCTGTCGATGCAGGCGCAGTGGCAGGTCGGGAATGGAGAATCGGGAATCGGGAATGGTGAAACGCCAGCACCGTCCGCTTCTGCCATTCCCGATTCCCGACTCCCGACTCCCGGTGGAACGCTGAAAAGCGTTTCACCGGTGTCGTTGATCATCAGTGCATTCGCGCCGGTCAGCGATGTGCGTACGCAGCTCACTCCGTTGCTGCAGCGCGAGGACGAGAGCGAGCTGTGGTTGATCGGCCTGGGTGGCGGCAAGCAGCGTCTGGGTGGGTCGGTGCTGGCGCAGGTGTATGCCGATGACAGTGCGTTGCCGGCCTTCGGTGGTGAAACACCGGACCTGGATGACCCGCAGCGGCTGCGCCAGTTCTTTGAACTGATCCGCGATGCACGCGAGGGTGGGTTGTTGCTGGCGTATCACGATCGCAGCGATGGCGGTGCGTTTGCCGCGCTGTGCGAAATGGCGTTTGCCTCGCGCCAGGGCCTGGATATCACGCTCGACGCCTGGGGCGATGATGCCTTCCGCAGCCTGTTCAACGAAGAATTGGGCGCGGTGGTGCAGATCGCCAATGAAGACCGCGCCGCGTTTGCCGATCTGGTCGAGCGGCATGCACTGACCGAATGCGCGCAACGCATCGCACGCCCCACCGGCACCCCGCGCGTGCGTGTCAGCGGCCAGGGCCGGGTGCTGGCCGAATGGCGCTGGGAAGCGCTGTTCGATGCGTGGTGGTCGGTGACGCACGCCATGCAGAAGTTGCGCGACAACCCGGACAGTGCCGACGAAGAACGCGCGGTGGCGCGCAACTTCCAGGCACCGGGGCTGCGCCCGAAGCTGGTGTTCGACCCGTCCGAGGATGTGGCCGCGCCATTCGTGGCGACCGGTGCACGGCCGAAGGTGGCGATCCTGCGCGAGCAGGGCGTCAACGGCCAGATCGAGATGGCGTACAACTTCGAGCGTGCCGGGTTCCGTGCGTTCGACGTGCACATGAGCGACCTGATCGAAGGCCGCGTGGACCTGGCGCAGTTTGCAGGGTTTGCGGCTTGCGGCGGCTTCAGCTACGGCGATGTGCTGGGCGCCGGCCGCGGGTGGGCCACCTCGATCCTGGAGCGTGCGGCGCTGCGCGATGCGTTCGCCGCGTTCTTTGCGCGCAGCGATACCTTTGCGCTGGGCGTGTGCAACGGTTGCCAGATGCTGAGCCAGCTCAAGGACATCATTCCCGGTGCCGAGCACTGGCCGCGCTTCCTGCGCAACCGCAGCGAGCAGTTCGAAGCACGCACGGCGCTGCTGGAAGTGGTGGAGTCGCCGTCGATCCTGCTGCGGGGCATGGCCGGTTCGCGTATTCCGGTGGCAGTGGCGCATGGCGAAGGCCGCGCCGAGTTCGACACGGCGGTGGATCAGGCCGCGGCGCGCGTGGCACTGCGCTTCATCGACGGTGACGGCGCGGCGGCTAGTCAGTACCCGCTCAATCCGAACGGGTCGCCCGACGGCATCACCGGCCTGACCAGCACCGATGGGCGCGCCACCATCTTGATGCCGCATCCGGAGCGCACGCCGCGCTCGGTCAATCTGAGCTGGCATCCGGCGGGCTGGGGCGAGGACTCGCCGTGGCTGCGCATGTTCCGCAATGCGCGGGTGTGGTGTGGTTGAGTGATGTGACGCGGCATCGGGTGATGCCGCGTTGAGAGCGTCAACGAACGGCCGTGTGCAGCAATGCACACGGCCGTTGTTGTTTGGGTGATCGGATCGCACGGAAGCTGCGCGCCCGTCGCTGCAATGCGCGCTGATGCCGCCGCAGTTGGCGAGCATCGGCCGTGGGGGGGGGCGAGGCGCGTACCGCCGAGCTGGCGGGCACCGATTGGACGCGGACGCTACGCCAACATCCACGGGAGAGGAGGCTCTCCCAGCGTGGCATCGCAATGTTGTTGGCCCGAATCAGGCTCACATGGATGCAGCGGTGCGGGATGAGCGGCGCGTACCAAGGATTGGGTGCGATTTGGCTGCTGCACGTCAGCTGCGCAGATGCAGGGGCTGAGTCAGTGCCCTGCACCTGCTCAATTCAGCGTGGCCGGTGGTCGCTTGTCTGCATCGCATGTTTCTGGAATCTAAAGCAATACCTGATTTTCTATTAACTTCAATGCTGATTGGTATTTATCAAAAAATCATATATTTGCATGCGTGAAGTTAATCTCATCCGGATCTTGCTTTCAAATGGATTCTGTCGGCGTTGCGAGTTATAAAATTTCTGCCATATTTTTTTCGGCATATAGCTTTTTGCTGCTTTGCGCTGTCTATTCCGTCGACAAAAGGTGGGCGATTGCGTTTCGCTAAACCCTAAGGGCGGCTTGAGCTCACTGGCGTGGTGATTGTTTTCTTCATGTCAGACCAATCGCAGTCAGGTCTCAATGAAGCAAACTGAGTTGAATGACGGTCGTGAGCGGCGCGTTTATGGCGGAATGGGTCGCATGCCTGCACGTTGAAAATACGCGGGAGATCGGCACCGTTGCTCGGCACCAGCCAGACCGTGCGCCTCACCGCGCCGCGTGCCGGCACCTACATCGTCAAACTCGATGGCGCCAGCTTTGACGGGGTCAGCCTGCTCGCGCGTCAGTGATCCGGCACGCCGTGCTGCAGAACGCGCACGGCGACGATTTGTTGGCGCCTGCGACGCATCCCGGCCACGCTTATTCCGGTAGCGGCCAACGTGGGCCGCGTTGGCCGCCGGCCTGACCGGTTTCCTGCCCATTTTTTGCGCAACCAAGCCTGCCGGCGTCCTGCCGGCGGGTTTTTTTGTCTTGCCCGGACACGCCTATTCAGCGTGGCGGCGTGAGGCATGGCGTGACCTAGGTTGCTGTTTTCCAAAGATTTATCGAAAAATTAATAAAACCAGTCTGAAGCGTGACGGCTATCACGCTTATGCGCTTGGCGTGTCAAAAACTTGACGCCCGATTGGAGCGCTGTTAACACTTCGCCCAGTTCTATGGTTGGGTAGCGTTCATTTTTTGACTATCCCAAGGTGCGGGGAATTCCGCGCACCGCCACCCGGCCCATGGCGCCAGTAACCACAGGGGGATCGCATTGGCTGGAAGGCTTTTGCGGTGGTGGGGAATCGCTAAAAACCAGTCCACTTCAGGAGCAGGACGTCGATGAATCGGATTTATCGCAAGGTCTGGAACAAATCGTTGGGTGTGTGGGCCGTGGCATCGGAATTGGCCAGCGGCGACAGCCCGGGAAGCGTGGCATCGGCCGCGCTGATTGACCGCCGTCAGGGACTCTCCCTGGCCGCCGCGATCGCCCTGGCGCTGGGTAGCGCCGGCATCGCCATTCCCCTTTCCGCCAGTGCGCAGTCGGTCGAAGTTGGCCGCGGCGCGTCGGCGCCCGCCGCCCATGCCACCGCGATCGGTGCAGGCAGCAACGCCAGCGCCACCGGCGCGGTGGCCACCGGCGCCGATAGCAGCGCCAGTGGCGTCAACAGCAGCGCGATCGGCCGCCAGACCAACGCCATCGGCGAAAACGCAGTGGCCATCGGCTACAACAGTTTCGTGCGCCAGGCCGGCGAAAATGGGGTGGCACTCGGCGCCAATGCCGGCGTGACCGGCGCCAATTCGGTGGCACTGGGCGCCGGTTCGCGCACCCACGAAGATGACGTGGTGTCGGTCGGTAGCGGCAATGGCCGCGGCGGCCCGGCCACGCGCCGCATCACCAACGTGTCCGCCGGTGTCAACGCCAACGACGCGGTCAACGTGGCGCAGTTGCAGGCCGTGTCCGAGGTGGCCGAAGACACCGCCACGTTCTTCAAGGCACAGCCGGGTGACGACAGCATCGGCGCGTATGCCGATGGTGCTGGTGCGGTGGCTGCCGGCGATGCCGCCAACGCCTTCGGCAGCGGCGCGCTCGCCGTGGGCAGCGGCGCCAATGCACAGGCCGACAACGCCATCGCCGTGGGTGCCAACGCGCTTGCGGTGGGCCAGAACAGCGCCGCATTCGGCTACAACGCGCAGGCCAACGGGCCGGGCAGCGTGGCGGTGGGCGGAGCCGCTGTGGATGAAGACGGCAACCCGCTGATCACCAATGGCGGTGTGCCGGTTGACACCGGTGCCACCAGCGCCGGCGTGGGCGGCACCGCGGTGGGCGCCAGCGCCAGCGCCGATGGTTTCGCTGCCTCGTCGTATGGCGTGGGCGCTTACGCGGCCGGCGCGCAGTCGTCGGCATTCGGCGCGGTGTCCAACGCCACCGGCGACTACTCCACGGCCGTGGGCACGCAGACCAGCGCCAGCGGCACCAGCAGCACCGCCGTCGGCGGCCCGGTGGATCTGATTCCGGGGCTAGGGTTCTTCGTGCAGACCCAGGCCAGTGGCGAAGCCGCCACCGCGCTTGGCGCCGGCGCAATTGCCTCGGGCACCTACACCACGGCGGTCGGCACGCTCAGCGAAGCCTCGGGCACTGAAGCCACTGCAGTGGGTTACTTCGCCTATGCACCGGGCGAAGGTGCCACTGCCGTGGGTCCGGAGTCGTGGGCCAGCGGTGAACTCAGCACCGCGCTCGGGTATTACAGCACCGCTCGCGGTGCGAACTCGGTGGCCTTGGGCGCCAACTCGGTGGCCACGCGCGCCGATACGGTGTCGGTGGGCGCAACTGGTGCGGAGCGCCAGATCACCAGCGTCGCCGCCGGCACCGAAGGCACCGATGCGGTGAATCTCAACCAGCTCACCGCGGTGTCCGACGTTGCATCCGCCACTGCGCGTTCGTTTGTCGCCACCGGCGACGGCGCTGCGATTGCAGAAGGCGTCGACAGCGTTGCGGCCGGTTCCAACGCTGCAGCATTCAACGATTACAGCACCGCGCTGGGTTCCAGCAGCGTGGCATCGGCGCAGGGCGCAACCGCAGTTGGCAGTGGCGCCAATGCCACCACCGATAACGCCACGGCAGTCGGTTTCAACAGCACCGCAGTCGCGGAAAACACCACCGCGCTCGGCGGCAACAGCAGTGCCTCGGGTGATGGCAGCACCGCCGTGGGCGGTGCAACCCGGGCCACAGCCAGCGGCGCGACTGCGCTCGGTTACGAGAGCATCGCCAATGGCGCGGACTCCACTGCACTGGGCGTGGGTAGCGTGGCGTTCGGCGGCACCAGCACCGCTGTGGGTGGTGCAAGCGTGGCGTTCGGTACCGACAGCGCTGCTTTCGGTGCCAATGCCGCTGCAGGTGGCACTGCATCCACCGCGATCGGTGCAAACAGCAATGCCTTCGGCGAGCGCACCGTTGCACTGGGCGGTGCCAGCAATGCATCGGGCGACGAGAGCATTGCGCTCGGCGTGAGCAGCCTGGCCTCTGCGCTGGGCACCACGGCGGTCGGCAGCAACGCCAATGCCAGCATTGCCAATGCCACTGCGGTCGGTTTCAACAGCAGTGCCGGCGACGACTATGCCACCGCACTCGGCGGCGACAGCAACGCATCCGGCTATTTCAGCACCGCCGTGGGCGGCACCAGCATCGCCAATGGGCGTGGTGCAACGGCGATCGGTTACGAAAGCATCGGCAATGGAGCGGCATCGACCGCGCTGGGTTTTGCCAGTGTGGCGTGGGGTGAGGGTGGTACCGCCATCGGCACCGAAAGCGTGGCCTACGGTGACGACAGCACCGCGCTGGGCCCGAATGCGTATGCAGCCGACACTGGCTCGATTGCCGTTGGCACCTACGCAAACGCGTACGGCCCACGTGCGATTTCGCTCGGTGGCCAATCCAATGCGGCTGGCGATGAGAGTATCGCGCTGGGCTGGGAAGCGCAGGCTGAAGGCGACCAGGGCATTGCGCTGGGCGCGGGCAGCCAAGCCGATGCGTACTCCACGGCCATCGGCGGCTACGCCACCGCCAGTGGCGCCTCTGCCACGGCAGTGGGGAACAACAGCCGTGCCGTTGATGGCTACGCCACCGCGCTGGGTAGCGACAGCATGGCATCGGGAAATTTCAGCACGACCGTGGGCGGCGCCAGCGTCGCCAGTGGGCGCGGAGCAACGGCGATCGGTGCTGAAAGTGTGGCGCGGATGGATCGCGACACCGCGATCGGCACCGAAAGTGTGGCCGATGGTGGCGACAGCACGGCGTTGGGCGCAAATGCGCGGGCAAGCTATGATTCGTCAGTGGCGCTAGGCGCCAATGCGAACTCAAGCAACTACTATTCGGTCGCCCTTGGCACTTACGCCGTTGCGACGGGTGGAAGCGCCACGTCGATTGGCGGCCAGTCCTATGCGCCTGGTAACGAGAGCGTCGCCTTGGGCTGGCAATCCAACGCCTCGGGCACGCGGAGCGTCAGCCTCGGCAGCGGTGCGTATACGCCTGCCGACGACGGCGTTGCGTTGGGTGCAGGTTCGATCGCCGATCGCGACAACACGGTGTCGGTAGGTAGCGCGGGGAGCGAGCGGCAGATCACCAACGTGGCCGCCGGTACCGAAGGCACCGATGCGGTGAACCTGGACCAGCTCAACGCCGTGGCCGGCACTGCCGAGACCACCGCGCGTCTGTATGCGGGCACCGGTGACGGCACCGCGTTCGCACAGGGCGAAGACGCCACGGCTGCCGGCTCCAATGCCACCGCCGATGCCGACTACAGCAGCGCATTCGGCGCCAGCAGCCAGGCCACTGCGATCGGTGCGGTCGCCATCGGCAGCGGTGCCAGCGCCACGGCGCAGTACGCCAATGCGTCCGGCTACAACGCCGCTGCCAGCGGCTACGGCAGCGTGTCGACCGGCGCTTTCAGCCAGGCCAGCGGTGATTACGGCGTGGCCCTGGGCGGCGAAAGCGAAGCTTCCGGTGCGCAGAGCACGGCAGTGGGCGCAGCGGCAGGCGCGTCTGGTGATGGTGCATTTGCCGGTGGCGCCCTGAGCGTGGCCGAAGGCACCGAAAGCACCGCACTGGGCTATTTCGCCAGTGCCACGGGCGAGTCCGCCACGGCGGTCGGTGCAGAGAGCGTGGCCGATGGCACCAGCGCGGCCGCATTCGGATTTGGCGCCGAAGCCACCTCCAACTACTCCACCGCGTTGGGTGGCTATTCCACCGCCAGCGGTTTCAACAGCACCGCGCTGGGTAACTTCAGCACCGCCAGCGGCTCCAGCAGCGTGGCGGTCGGTGGCGATGCCACTGCCTCCGGTGCCTACAGCATCGCGGCCGGCCAGGCCAGCGTTGCCAGCGGCTACAACAGCGTGGCGGTGGGTGGCGCCTTGCTCGGCCTGTTGCCGACCGAGGCCTCCGGCGACTTTTCCACCGCGCTGGGCGGCGCGGCGTGGGCTCCGGGTTTGAGCAGCACCGCGCTGGGTAACTTCGCCGAATCCACCGGCGAAAGCAGCGTGGCGCTGGGTGCCGATTCGGTCGCCGATCGCGACTTTGCGGTGTCGGTGGGCAGTGCCGGCAACGAGCGCCAGATCACCAATGTCGCGGCCGGTACGCAAGGCACCGATGCGGTGAATCTGGACCAGCTCACCGCGGTGGCTGAAACCGCGCAGGGCACCAGCAAGTACTTCAAGGCCAGTGGCAGCGACGACAGCGATGCCGGTGCCTACATCGAAGGCGACAACGCGCTGGCCGCCGGTGAAGGTGCCAATGCCAGCAGCGATAACAGCACCGCCGTGGGTGCAGGGGCGCAGGCGGTTGCCGAGAACGCAACCGCACTCGGCATGGATGCGCTGGCCAGCGGCATCGGCGCTGCAGCGGTGGGTAACAACGCCCAGGCGCTGGGCGAAAACAGCAGCGCGGTGGGCAGCAACGCGCTGGCCAGCGATATCGGTGCCACCGCCAACGGTGCCGGCGCGCAGGCCATTTCGACCTACACCACCGCACTGGGTAGCGAAGCAGTGGCCTCGGACAACCAGGCCACGGCGGTCGGTTTCCGCAGCGCTGCGTCCAACGTGGGCAGTGCCGCCTTCGGTGGCTACAGCGAATCCAGCGGCCGCTTGTCGTCGGCACTGGGCTACGGCGCAGTGGCGTCCAGCGACTACAGCACCGCAGTGGGTGCCGCGTCGCTGGCCTCCGGCGCCAGCGCGGTGGCCGTGGGTGAATTCAGCGAAGCCACCGGCGATGAAAGCGTGGCCGTGGGCGGCAGCACGTTCTTCGGTTTCATCCCGGCACGTGCGTCGGGCACCGGTGCAGCGGCATTCGGTGCCGGCGCATGGGCCACGGCTGATTACACCACCGCGATCGGTTGGAATTCCTATGCCGACGGCGTCAACGCCAGTGCATTGGGCCAGAGCGCCGCCGCACTTGCGGATAACACGCTGGCGATCGGCGGCAACAGCCGCGCCGATGCGATTGGTGCAAGCGTGGTCGGCGTGGATGCGTCGGCCACCGGCATCAACAGCACCGGCGTCGGCCGCCAGGTCAACGTAATCGGCGAAAACGCGGTCTCGGTGGGCTACAACTCGTTCGTGCGCGAAAGCGCGGTCAACGGTGTTGCACTCGGTGCCAATGCCGGTGCCACCGGCGCCGATTCGGTGGCATTGGGCTCGGGCTCGCGCACTTACGAAGCCAATACGGTGTCGGTCGGTAGCGGCAATGGCCGCGGTGGCCCGGCAACGCGTCGGATCGTCAACGTCAGCGACGGCGAAGTCGCCACCGATGCGGTCAACAAGGGCCAGCTGGATGCATTGGCGGCCGATGTGCAGACCACCAGCGGCATGGTGCAGACCACCGGCGAGGGCGTGGCCCGTGCAACGGGCGATCGCGCTACCGCCGCCGGTGCTGGCGCCACCGCCAGCGGTGCACGCAGCGTGGCGGTAGCCGCAGGCAGCACTGCCTCGGCCACCGGCGCCAGCGCGATGGGTGTGGACAGCAGCGCCAGCGGCGTGAACAGCACGGCGATGGGGCGGCAGACCAACTCCATCGGCGAGAACGGCGTTGCGCTGGGTTACAACTCCTTTGTGCGCCAGAGCGGCGCCAACGCCGTCGCCCTCGGTGCCAATGCGGGTGCCAGCGGCGCCGATTCGGTGGCGTTGGGTTCCGGTTCGCGCACCTACGAAGCCAACGTGGTGTCGGTGGGCAGCGGCAACGGCCGCGGTGGCCCGGCGACGCGTCGCATCGTCAATGTGGGTGCCGGCGCGATTGCCGATGCCAGCACCGATGCGATCAACGGTGGCCAGTTCTTCCAGTCGCTCAGCAATACCGCCAGCTTCCTCGGCGGTGGTGCGGCGATCGGCGCACAAGGTGTGTTCGTTGCGCCGACCTACGTCATCCAGGGTGCCAGCTACAACAACGTCGGTGCCGCATTGACCGCGTTGGACAGCAAGGTCACCGAGCTGGATGCACGTGGCGGCACCGCAACGGCTACCGCTGCACGCACGGTTTCGCTGCGCACCGCAGCGGTTCCGGCGGTGGCTGCATCAGCGACGGCAGCGAGCA
This sequence comes from Xanthomonas sp. NCPPB 2922, assembly GCF_041520885.1. Taxonomy (NCBI): domain Bacteria; kingdom Pseudomonadati; phylum Pseudomonadota; class Gammaproteobacteria; order Lysobacterales; family Lysobacteraceae; genus Xanthomonas; species Xanthomonas sp. NCPPB 2922. Next base: position 362,136 of record NZ_JBGOFY010000002.1, read on the forward strand.
GCGATGTCACTGACAACAGCGCAAGCGTGCAGGGCACGCCGACCGCTGCGGTCGTTGGCACGGCCGCGCCGGCGGCCACCTCGACGGCAGTTGGCAACGCCGCTGTGGCCAACCACATCACTGGCACCGCGATCGGTGGCAGCGCGTATGCGCACGGCCCCAACGACACCGCGATTGGCAGCAATGCACGCGTCAATGCCGATGGCAGCACCGCAGTGGGTGCCAACACGCAGATTGCTGCGGTGGCGACCAATGCAGTGGCGATGGGCGAAGGCGCGCAGGTGAGTGCGGCCTCGGGCACGGCGATCGGGCAGGGTGCCCGCGCCGGTGCGCAGGGTGCGGTGGCACTCGGCCAGGGCTCGGTTGCCGACCGCGCCAACACGGTCTCGGTGGGCAGCGTGGGCGGTGAGCGTCAGGTGGCCAATGTGGCCGCCGGTACGCGCGCCACCGATGCGGTCAACAAGGGCCAGTTGGACAGCGGCGTGGCCGCAGCCAACAGCTACACCGACAGCCGCTACAGCGCGATGGCCGACAGCTTCGAAACCTATCAGGGCGATATCGAAGACCGCCTGCGCCGGCAGAACCGTCGCCTCGATCGTCAAGGTGCGATGGGCTCGGCGATGTTGAACATGTCCGCCAGCGTGGCCGGTATTGCCTCGCAAAACCGCATCGGTGCCGGTGTCGGTTTCCAGAACGGCGAGTCGGCGTTGTCGGTGGGTTATCAGCGGGCGATCAGCCCACGCGCCACGGTGACCATCGGTGGCGCATTGAGCGGCGACGACAGCTCGATCGGCGTAGGTGCCGGTTTCGGTTGGTAACGCACGGTTGAAAACAGCGACGGCGCCGTCGTGCGCCGTCGCGACAGAGCAAGGCCTGAGGGGGCGGGCGAGGACCGTGGCTTGGCCGGCCAACGGATTCGCAGGGAGTGATGGCCGTACTGACGCCTGATCCACGAAAAACTGAAGAGGACTTCACCGTGATCGACAAGAATTTCCGTCTCAACCCGCTGACTGGCGCCATCTTGATGATGGCCCTGGGTGCTTCGGGCACCCTCGTTGCTGCCCCCGCGTTGCAGGTCAAGGAACCGACCCAAGCCGCGCCGGCCGCCAGCGATTTCAGCAGCCGGTTGATCGTGCGTTACAAGGACGGCACGGCCGCCGCGAGCGATCGCAGCAGCAAGCTGGGCGTGGTGCAATCGGCCGTGGGTCGTGCCGCACCGGTGACCGGTGCGCGTGCTGGCGCCACCGCCGCCAAGGCGACCTATCTGCGCAAGCTTGGCATTGGCTCGGACCTGATCAAGCTGTCCGGCACGCTGACCGCCGCACAGGTGGACAAGGTGGTGGTCGAGCTGAAGAACGACCCGTCCGTGGCCGAGGTGCAGATCGACCGCATGCTGCGTCCGGTCGAGATCAAGAAGAGCGTTGCCGCGACCGACGTAACCCCGCAGCTGGTCCCCAACGACCCGCTGTATGCGCAGTACCAGTGGCACCTGAGCAACCCCAACGGCGGCATCAACGCGCCGGCCGCATGGGACCTCTCGCAAGGTGCCGGCGTGGTGGTGGCGGTGCTGGATACCGGCATCCTGCCGGGCCATCCGGACTTCGCCGGCAACCTGCTGCAGGGCTATGACTTCATCACCGACGCCGAAGTCTCGCGTCGCCCCACCGACGCCCGCGTCCCGGGCGCGCTGGACTACGGTGACTGGGAAGAGGCCGATAACGTCTGCTACGACGGGTCGGTGGCACAGGAAAGCTCCTGGCACGGCACCCATGTCTCGGGCACCGTGGCGGAGGCAACCAATAACAGTGTGGGCATGGCGGGCGTGGCGCCGAAGGCCACCATCCTGCCGGTGCGCGTGCTCGGCCGCTGCGGCGGCTACACCTCCGACATCGCCGATGCGATCGTGTGGGCCTCCGGCGGTACGGTCGATGGCGTCCCCGCCAACACCAACCCGGCCGAAGTGATCAACATGAGCCTGGGCGGCGGCGAGCCCTGCGATCCGGCCACCCAGGTCGCGATCAATGGCGCGGTGTCGCGCGGCACCACCGTGGTGGTGGCGGCCGGCAACAGCGGCGAAGATGCGGCCAACCATTCGCCGGCCAGCTGCAACAACACCATCACCGTCGGCGCCACCCGCATCACCGGCGGCATCACCTACTACTCCAACTACGGCAGCAAGGTGGACCTGTCCGGTCCCGGCGGCGGCGGCAGCGTGGACGGCAACCCGGGTGGTTACATCTGGCAGGCCGGCTACGACGGCGCCACCACCCCGACCTCCGGTAGCTATAGCTACATGGGTATGGGCGGCACCTCTATGGCGTCCCCGCACGTGGCCGGCGTCGTGGCCCTGGTGCAGAGCGCGTCGATCGGCCTGGGCGATGGCCCGCTGACCCCGGCGGCGATGGAAGCCCTGCTCAAGCAGACCAGCCGCCGCTTCCCGGTGACCCCGCCGACCAGCACCCCGATCGGTAGCGGCATCGTCGACGCCAAGGCCGCGCTGGAAGCGGTATTGGTGGAGCCCTGCGACCCGGACACCGAGACCTGCGCGCCGGCCGCCATTGCCCTGACCAACAAGGCGCCGCTGACCGGCCTGAGCGGTGAGTACAACAGCTCCACGTTGTATAGCTTCGAAGCCAAGGCCGGTGCGGTGCTGAGCTTCATGACCTACGGCGGCACCGGTAACGTGTCGGTCTACGTGAGCTTCGAAGCCGAACCCACCGCAACCGATTACGACGCCAAGTCCACCCGTCCGGGCAACAGCGAAACGGTGCGCTTCACCGCACCCAAGGCTGGTACCTACTACATCAAGCTGGTGGGTGCAGGCGACTACGCGAAGCTGACGCTCGTCGCGCGACAGTAATCGCTGCAATAGTGTGACCGAATGCCCCCGGCCAATCACCGGGGGCATTCGTTTTTCAGGGCCTTTCGCACTGGTGCGGTTGATCGTCGCGGCAAACTGCTACAGTCGGCGCCGGACTTGTGGAGACGAGTGTGAACGCGGTTGCCGTCGATCCAATTGAGCAGCGAAGTGCAGAAACGCGCATCGTCGAAGCACTGCTTGAACGCCGTCGTCTGAAGGACACCGACCTGCTGCGCGCGCGCCAGCTGCAGGCCGAATCCGGTATGGGCCTGTTGGCGCTGCTGGGCCGGTTGGGGCTGGTGTCCGAGCGCGATCACGCCGAGACCTGCGCCGAGGTGCTCGGCCTGCCGTTGGTGGATGCACGCCAGCTCGGCGACACCCCGCCGGAAATGCTGCCTGAGGTGCAGGGCCTGTCGCTGCGCTTTCTCAAGCAATTTCATCTGTGCCCGGTCGGCGAGCGCGATGGCCGGCTCGACCTGTGGATTGCCGATCCCTACGACGATTACGCGATCGATGCGGTGCGCCTGGCCACCGGCCTGCCGCTGCTGCTGCACGTGGGCCTGCGCTCGGAAATCGACGACCTAATCGAGCGCTGGTACGGGCAGGGCCGCAGTGCGATGGGCACGATCGTGGAAACCGCCGACGGCGATGCCAGCAGCACCGACGACATCGAAGCGCTACGCGATCTTGCCTCCGAAGCGCCGGTGATCCGCCTGGTGAATCTGGTGATCCAGCACGCGGTGGAGTTGCGCGCCTCGGACATCCATATCGAACCGTTCGAAAGCCGGCTCAAGGTGCGCTACCGCGTGGATGGCGTGCTGGTGGAAGGCGAAAGCCCGCCGGCCAAACTCACCGCCGCGGTGATCAGCCGCATCAAGATCATGGCCAAGCTCAATATCGCTGAGCGCCGGCTGCCGCAGGACGGCCGCATCATGCTGCGCGTGCAGGGCAAGGAGCTGGATCTGCGTGTCAGCACCGTGCCCACCGCGCATGGCGAGAGCGTGGTGATGCGCTTGCTCGATCGTGAAACGGTGGTCTTCGATTTCTACAAGCTCGGCTTTACCGAAGACTTCCTGCCGCAATTTCGCAAGGTGCTCGAACAACCGCACGGCATCATGCTGGTTACCGGGCCTACGGGTTCGGGCAAGACCACCACGCTGTACACCGCGCTGAGCCAGCTCAATACCTCCGACGTCAAGATCATCACCGTCGAAGACCCGGTGGAATACCAGATCGAAGGCATCAACCAGATCCAGGCCAAGCCGCAGATCGGGCTGGATTTCGCCAACGCGCTGCGCAGCATCGTGCGCCAGGATCCGGACATCATCATGATCGGCGAAATGCGCGATCTGGAAACCGCGCGCATCGCGATCCAGTCCGCGCTCACCGGCCACCTGGTGCTCTCCACACTGCACACCAACAACGCGGCCGGCGGCATCACCCGCCTGCTCGACATGGGCGTGGAAGACTATCTGCTGACCTCCACCATCAACGGCATCCTGGCCCAGCGCCTGGTGCGCAAACTCGACCTGGCCAACGCCGAACGCTATGCCGCATCGCCGGAAGAGATCGAACGCTTCGACCTGCGCCGGCTGCAGCCAGACGGCGAGATCTTCCTGTATCGCCCGCGTGCCACGGCAGCAGCGCCCACCGGTTACCTGGGCCGCACCACCATCGTCGAGTTCCTGGTGATGAACGACGAACTGCGCCGCGCGGTGATGCGCCGCGCCGGCATGGGCGAGATCGAGCAGCTGGCGCGCAAGTCCGGCATGCGCACCATGTACGAAGATGGCTTATCCAAGGCCCTGCGTGGCGAAACCACCATCGAAGAAATCCTGCGCGTCACGGAGGATGCGTGAGAGCAGCGAGTGCAGCAACGCGCGCAGGATGCGCGAGATCTAACGCGGATAACGCGGGCTTTCAGGCAGTCCCACGCATGCGCTGCAACGCAAAGGCGCCCGCACCCATCGCCCGCACCGCCGTGTTGTTCCCAAATCCCCACGACCAAGCGCTTCACCCCATTCCCCATTCCCCATTCCCCATTCCCGGCCTCCCAGCCTAATGCCCCTGTACCGCTACAAGGCGCTCGATGCGCACGGCGAAATGCTCGATGGTCAGATGGAAGCGGCCAACGATGCGGAGGTGGCGCTGCGTCTGCAGGAGCAAGGCCACCTGCCGGTGGAAACGCGTCTGGCCACCGGCGAAAACGGTTCGCCGTCGTTGCGCATGCTGTTGCGCAAGAAGCCGTTCGACAATGCCGCGCTGGTGCAGTTCACCCAGCAGCTGGCCACGCTGATCGGCGCCGGGCAACCGCTGGACCGCGCGCTGTCGATCCTGATGGATCTGCCCGAAGACGACAAAAGCCGCCGCGTCATCGCCGACATCCGCGACACCGTGCGCGGCGGCGCGCCGCTGTCGGTGGCGCTGGAACGCCAGCACGGGCTGTTCTCCAAGCTCTACATCAACATGGTGCGCGCGGGCGAAGCCGGCGGCAGCATGCAGGACACCCTGCAGCGCCTGGCCGACTACCTGGAACGCAGCCGTGCACTCAAGGGCAAGGTGATCAACGCGCTGATCTACCCGGCGATCCTGCTGGCGGTGGTCGGCTGCGCGCTGCTGTTTCTGCTTGGCTATGTGGTGCCGCAGTTCGCGCAGATGTACGAAAGCCTGGACGTAGCCCTGCCGTGGTTCACCCAGGCGGTGCTGAGCGTTGGCCTGTTGGTGCGCGATTGGTGGCTCGTGCTGGTGGTGATTCCTGGCGTGCTCGGTCTATGGCTGGATCGCAAGCGCCGCAATGCCGCGTTCCGTGCTGCGCTGGATGCCTGGCTGTTGCGCCAGAAAGTCATCGGCAGCCTGATCGCACGGCTGGAAACCGCGCGGCTCACGCGCACGCTGGGCACCTTGTTGCGCAACGGCGTGCCGCTGCTCGCAGCGATCGGCATCGCGCGCAACGTGATGTCCAATACCGCGTTGGTCGAAGATGTGGCCGCCGCGGCCGACGACGTCAAGAATGGGCATGGCCTGTCGATGTCGCTGGCGCGCGGCAAGCGATTCCCCCGGCTGGCGCTGCAGATGATCCAGGTGGGCGAGGAGTCGGGCGCACTGGATACCATGCTGCTCAAGACCGCCGACACCTTCGAGCTGGAAACTGCGCAGGCCATCGACCGCGCGCTGGCCGCGCTGGTGCCCCTGATCACCCTGGTGCTGGCCTCGGTGGTGGGGCTTGTCATCATTTCGGTGCTGGTACCGCTGTATGACCTCACCAATGCCATCGGTTGAGCGTGGTGGCCGTGTGCGGCGCGCAGCAGGCGTAGATGTGCGCCTGGCGATCGGCGTGCGCATCGCTGATGACGCGCTGGCTGCCGCTCCTCTGCGTGCAACTGGCGACATCGCTTCGCATGCTGCCGCGCGCTCCCGTGTACACGCACCACATTCACCACAACGTTTCGGTGACCGCATGACACCCATGCGGGAACCATTGCAGTGCCGGCCTTGTCATCTTCTGGCGGCAGCATCCTTCATCGACGTGCAAGGAAATCGTTCATGATCAAGCGTTCCATCACCCGCAGTCCGTCGCGCGCAGGCCAGGCCGGCATGAGCTTGCTGGAAATCATCATCGTCATCGTGCTGATTGGCGCGGTGCTCACCCTGGTCGGCAGCCGCGTGCTCGGTGGTGCCGATCGCGGCAAGGCGAACCTCGCCAAGTCGCAGATCCAGACCCTGGCCGGCAAGATCGAAAACTTCCAGCTCGACACCGGCAAATTGCCGACCAAGCTCGATGACCTGGTCACCCAGCCCGGCGGCAGCAGCGGTTGGCTGGGCCCGTACGCCAAGCCGGTCGAGCTCAACGACCCGTGGGGCCACACCATCGAATACCGCGTGCCCGGCGATGGCCAGGCCTTCGACCTGATCAGCCTGGGCAAGGATGGCCGCCCCGGCGGCAGCAGCTACGACTCGGACATCAAGTACCAGTAAGCCGCAGCCCATGCGCATTGCGCGTCTGCCGTTGCTGTCCCCGCACCGCGCTGCGCCCGTTGTGCGCAGGCAGCTGCGTGGCAGCTCGTTGCTGGAGATGCTGCTGGTCATCGCGCTGATCGCTCTGGCCGGTGTGCTGGCCGCCGCCGCGCTCACCGGCGGCATCGACGGCATGCGTCTGCGCAGCGCCGGCAAGGCCATCGCCGCGCAACTGCGCTACACGCGCACCCAGGCCATCGCCACCGGCACGCCGCAGCGCTTTCTGATCGACCCCCAGCAGCGGCGTTGGGAAGCGCCCGGCGGCCATCACGGCGACCTGCCCGCGGCCCTGGAGGTGCGCTTCACCGGCGCGCGGCAGGTGCAATCGCGCCAGGACCAGGGCGCCATCCAGTTCTTCGCCGATGGCGCCTCCACCGGCGGGCGCATCGACCTGACCATCAAGGATGCGCGCTGGCGCGTGGACGTGGGCTGGATCACCGGCGAGGTGCGTTCCGGCCCGCTGCGGACGCCAGCGCCATGAAGCATCAGCGCGGCTATTCGTTGATCGAAGTGATCGTGGCCTTTGCGTTGCTCGCCTTGGCGCTGACGCTGTTGCTGGGCTCCTTGTCCGGTGCGGCGCGGCAGGTGCGTGGGGCCGATGAAAGCACCCGCGCCACCTTGCATGCACAGTCGTTGCTGGCCGTGCAGGGCATGGAAAAACCGCTGGTGTCGGGGCAGCAGCAAGGCAGCCTGGAAGACGGGCATTTTCGCTGGTCGCTGGATGTGCGCCCCTACGACGAACTGCGTTGCAATGCGCAGGCGCCGGTAGACCCGAGCGCCCCCACGCTGCTGCAGCTCACCTTGGTGGTGCGGTGGGGCGAGCAACCCAACCAGCGCTTGTTATGGCGCACGTTGCGACTGGTGACGGCCACCGCACAGGGCAACCCCGCGTGATGCGTCCGCGCGCTGCCGGGTTCACCCTGATCGAAGTGCTGCTGGCCACGATGCTGCTGGTCGGCGGGCTGGCGCTGGCCTTTGCCACGTTGCGCTCGGCCAGCGCGATCAGCCAGCGCGGCGAAGCCATTGCGCAACGCAGCGAACGCACGCGCGCGGTAGAAGAATTCCTGCGTCGCCGGTTGTCCGCGGCGTTGCCGATCGCGATGGGCATCGATACGCAAAGCCAGCAACCGATGCTGTTCGTCGGCGAGCCGCAGCGTATGCGGTTTGCCGCCGATGTGCCGGATTATCTGGGCCGCGGCGGGCCGTATCTGCATGACGTGTCGGTGGTTGGCGATGGGGAGCAGCGCACGCTCACCATTGCGCTGACCATGTTGCAATCGGGTAAGGAGATCGAAGAAGGCAACGCCTTGCCGGCTGAAACGCTGGCCGATGATGTGCAGCAGGTGAACTTTCGCTATCGCGGGCTTGATCCACAAAGCGGTGCGCTGAGCGGGTGGCTGCCGCAATGGGAATGGCACGATCGCCTGCCCTTGCTGGTGCGCATCGACATCCGCAGCGGCGGCGCGGCCTGGCCCCCGGTGGTGGTGGCGCTGCCGCAGTCCGGTGGCGGTGGAGCGCTGGCGCAATGAAAACAATGCGCGGTGCAGCGCTGGTGCTGGTGTTGTGGTTGATCGCCTTGCTCACCGCGATGATCGGCGCGTTTGCATTGACCGCGCGTGTGGAAGCGCTGCAGGGGTCCATGCTGCGCAACGGCGGCCAGGCACAGGAATACGCACGCGCCGGCATGGAATACGCGCTGTCGCGCTTGAGCAGTGGCGAGCCGCAAGCGCGCTGGCGCCCGGACGGGCGCCGCTATCGGTGGCAGATGGACGATGCCAACGTGGAGATCCGCATCATCGACGAGAGCGGCAAGGTGGATCTGAACATGGCCGAGCCAACGCTGCTCGCCGGGCTGGTGCGCGCAGTGGGTGGCGAAGCCGGGCGCGATGTGCGCCTGGCTGGCGCAATCGTGGATTGGCGCGATGGCGACACGCTCACGCAGCCGGGCGGTGGTGCGGAAGACCGCGACTACGCCGATGCCGGGCTGCCGTATGGCGCCAAGGATGGTCCGTTCGAAACGCTGGGCGAATTGCGCCTGGTGCTGGGCATGGACGCAGAGCTGTACCGCAAGCTGTTGCCGCATGTCACCTTGTACAGCGGCCGTTCGCGCCCGGAAGCGCGCTTTGCCACCGGCCCGGTGCTCACCGCCATGGGCCTGGATGCGCAGCAACTGCTGGCGCAGCGTGACGCGCCGCTGGGTTTGCCAGGCAGCGACGCGACGCTTGGTGGGACAGACACTTATAGTATCGAGAGCCGGGCACGCCTGAGTCAGGGACGCGAGGCCGTGCTGCGTGCGGTCGTGCGCACCGGTGCGTCGGCCCTGCCCGGGTCCGCCTACACCGTTTTGCGTTGGGAAGAGGGAGCAGCAGTGCAATGACCGCGTGGCGGGATACCTTGGGACGCATTGGCGTTCGCGCCATGCCCGGCGCGGGCGGCTTCTGGCGTTGGTGGCAGCAATCGTTGCTGGCGTGGTTGCCGCAGCGCTGGCAGTGGCAGCTTGGCCTGTCGCAGTCACGGCTGTTGCTGCAGCTGGATGGCGAGGCGCTGCAGTTGCTGCGTCAGCGCGACCAGACCAGCGACACCGTCGCCAGCCTGCCGTGGCCGGTGCAACCGCAGGAGGTGAACGCGCTGCTGCCCACCGCGCTGGAAGGCTTGCCGCAGCATTGGCTGCTGCCGGCCAGCCATGCGCTGCGCCGCCCGTTGCGGCTGCCCGCCGCCGCTGCCGCACGCCTGCAGGACGTGGCGCGCTTCGAGATCGACCGGCAGACCCCGTTCACTGCCGACCAGGTGTACTTCGATGCACGCGTGCTCGACGTGCGCGAAGACGGCCAGCTCGACGCCGAACTGGTAGTGGTGCCGCGGCGCATGATCGACGGCCCGGCCGGCGTGCCCGAGGCCTGGAGCAACGCGTTGTCCGGGATCGACGTGGCCGATGCGCGCGGCGCGCCGTTGGGCGTGAACCTGCTGCCGCCGGCACGCCGCCTACGCCGCAGCGACCCGATGCAGCGCTGGAATCTGTTGCTCGCCGTGGCCGCACTGGTGTTGCTCGCGGTGGCCGGCTGGCTGCTGCTGGACAACCGCCGCCAGGCCGCCGACGACCTGCGTGCCAAGGTGCAGGCCAATGCCGGGCGCGCGCGCCAGGTGGCCGCCGAGCGCCAGCAGTTGCTGGAACTGGTGGAGGGCGCAGCGTTCTTCCAGGAGCAACGTGCCACGCGTCCGACTTCGGTGGAAATCTGGGACGAATTGAGCCGCCGCCTGCCCAGCGGCACCTATCTGGAAAAGTTTTCGGTCGAGGGCGGGCAATTGCAGTTGATCGGCTTGAGCAAGGAGGCCTCCTCGCTGGTGCGCCGTCTGGAAGGTTCGCCGTTGTGGCGCACGCCATCGCTGACCGGCGTGCTGCAGAGCGATGCCGGCCGCAACGTGGACCGCTTCACCATCACCGCCGAATTGGCCGGTCCCGATGCCAAGGAGGCCGCCGATGCCGCGCAGCGTTAAACGCGATCGCTGGATCGCCTTGGGCCTGTTGCTGCTGGTGATGGGCGTGGCATATCTGGTGTTGGTGCACCCGTGGTTCACCCAGCCGATGCTCGCCGTGCAGGACGACCTGCAATCGCTGCGCGAGCGCGAATTGCGCGTGCGCGTGCAGTTGCAACAGGCCCCGCAGGTGAGCCAGCGCCTGCAGCAGGCCAGGCAGACGCTGCAAAGCCGCCCCGGCTTCTTGCCGGAGAGTTCCGCCGAGCTGGCCTCGGCCGGGCTGGTGCAGCGGCTGGAACGTGCCGTGGTCGACGCCAGCCCGGGCAACCGTAGCTGCGCGATCAGCAACCGCTCGCCGCTGCAGCCGGAAACCAAGCGCTTCACCCGCGTGGCGGTGCAGGTGCGCCTGCGCTGCGGCACGCCGGAACTGGCCTCGGTGTTGTACAGCCTGGAAAACGGCACGCCGCGCCTGTTCGTGGACAACCTCAACGTGATGGCGCAGCGCTACCAGCTCTCGCCCAACGAAAGCGGCAACGGCCTGGATATCGCCTTCGAACTGGCCGGCTACCTGCGGCCGGGCAGCAATGCCGGCCCGGTGAACACCGGCGCCGCGCCTGCCGCCGGGGAGGCCAGCAATGCGCCTTGAGATGATTGGCCTGCGCACCTGGTTGCTGGCCACCGTGGTTGGCTGGGCGTTGCTGGTCTGCGTGCTGGCCGTGGCCGGCCTGGGCAAGCGGGTGGAATTGCTGCCTGATGACCCGGCCCTGGTGCAGCGCCTGCCGGCGTTGCCGGCACCGGCCCCTGAGCGGCTGGGGCCGTTCGAAAAATACGCCGAGATCGCCGCGCATCCGGCGTTTGCCGAAGATCGCCTGCCGCACCCGTTCTTCCTGTCCGGCAACGACGGCAGCGGCGCCGCCTCCACGGTGCGCCTGACCGGCGTGCTGCTGACCTCCACCTTCAAGATGGCCACGCTGACGCTGGATCCGGCCGATTCGGTGCGGGTGCAGCTGGGCGGCGATGCGGTGAAGGGATACCGGTTGCTGGCCCTGCAGCCGCGCAGTGCAACCATCGAAGGCCCGGGCGGCACCCAGACCCTGGAGCTGCAGGTGTTCAACGGCCAGGGCGGGCAGCCGCCAACCGCCATCGGGGGTCGCCCGCAGGCGCCCGGTGCCGTCCCGCCGTTGCCGCCGAATGTTCCGCCGGCACCCGCTACCCCCGCGCCGCCGCCGGCCGAGGTGCCGCAGCAGCAGCCCGGTGGCCAGGCGCCGCCGACGGTGCCGCCGCAGCGCAGCGATGGCGCCCAGGAAGCACCACGCCCCTCCGATGAGCAGATGCGCGCCATCCGTGAACGTATCGAAGCCCGACGCCGCCAGCTGCAACAGCAGCGCCAGGGCGGCTCCACCCCCGGTCAGACCCAATGAGTGAACGCATGACGCCGCGCCTGTTTCCCGTGTCCCTGCTGATTGGCCTGCTGGCCGGTTGCGCCACCACTCCGCCACCGGACGTGCGCCGCGACGCGCGCCTGGATCCGCAAGTCGGCGCCGCCGGCGCCACCCAGACCACCGCCGAACAACGCGCCGACGGCAACGCCAGCGCCAAGCCGACCCCGGTGATCCGGCGCGGCAGCGGCACCATGATCAACCAGAGCGCCGCCGCCGCCCCATCGCCCACCCTGGGCATGGCCAGCAGCGGCAGTGCCACCTTCAACTTCGAAGGCGAATCGGTGCAGGCCGTGGTCAAGGCGATCCTGGGCGACATGCTGGGGCAGAACTACGTCATCGCCCCGGGCGTGCAGGGCACCGTCACCCTGGCCACGCCCAACCCGGTGTCTCCCGCGCAGGCGCTGAACCTGCTGGAGATGGTGCTGGGCTGGAACAACGCGCGCATGGTGTTCAGCGGTGGCCGTTACAACATCGTGCCGGCCGACCAGGCGCTGGCCGGCACCGTCGCGCCCAGCACGGCCTCGCCATCGGCTGCGCGCGGCTTCGAGGTGCGCGTGGTGCCGCTGAAGTACATCTCCGCCAGCGAAATGAAGAAGGTGCTGGAGCCGTACGCGCGACCGAACGCGATCGTCGGTACCGATGCCTCGCGCAACGTGATCACCCTGGGCGGCACCCGCGCCGAGTTGGAAAACTACCTGCGCACCGTGCAGATCTTCGACGTGGATTGGTTGTCGGGCATGTCGGTGGGCGTGTTCCCGATCCAGTCCGGCAAGGCCGAAAAGGTCAGTGCCGATCTGGAAAAGGTCTTCGGCGAACAGAGCAAGACCCCCAGTGCCGGCATGTTCCGTTTCATGCCGCTGGAAAACGCCAACGCGGTGCTGGTGATCACCCCGCAGCCGCGCTATCTGGACCAGATCCAGCAGTGGCTGGACCGCATCGACAGCGCCGGTGGCGGCGTGCGCCTGTTTTCGTATGAGCTGAAATACATCAAGGCCAAGGACCTGGCCGATCGCCTGTCGGAAGTGTTCGGCGGCGGGCGTGGCCAGGGGGGCGATTCCAACGCCTCGCTGGCACCGGGCTCGGAAACCAGCGTGCTGGGCGGGGCGCTGGGCAATCGCGACAGCAGCATGGGCGGCAGCTCCGGCATGACCGGTGGCAGCATTGGCGAAAACGGCGACAGCAGCGGTGGAGGCGGCAGCTTCGGCGGCAGCAGCGGCAGCGGCGGCGTCGGTGGTGGCAGCAGTGGCAGTAGCGGTGGCCTGGGCAACGGCAGCCTGCAACTGTCGCCGCGCAGCAACGGCAATGGTGCGGTCACGCTGGAAGTGGAAGGCGACAAGGTCGGCGTTTCTGCGGTCGCCGAAACCAACACCTTGCTGGTGCGCGCCACCCCGCAATCGTGGAGCTCGATCCGCGACGTCATCGAAAAGCTCGATGTGATGCCGATGCAGGTGCATATCGAAGCGCAGGTGGCTGAGGTGAATTTGACTGGCCAGCTGCAGTACGGTGTGAACTGGTACTTCGAAAATGCGGTGACAACTCCGTTCAACGCCAACGGTAATGGTGGCGGTCCTGCACTGCCATCGGCTGCGGGCCGCAATATCTGGGGCGACATCGCAGGAAGCATCACCAACAACGGTGTGGGTTGGACATTCCTTGGGAAAAATGCGGCTGCGGTCATCAGCGCGCTTGATCAGGTCACCAATATCCGCCTGCTGCAGACGCCATCTGTCTTTGTGCGCAACAACGCCGAAGCCACGCTCAACGTGGGTTCGCGTATTCCGATCAATTCCACATCGATCAACACTGGGCTGGGCAGCGACAGCAGCTTCTCGTCGGTGCAATACATCGATACCGGTGTGATCCTGAAAGTGCGTCCGCGCGTCACCAAAGACGGTATGGTGTTCCTGGACATCGTGCAGGAAATCAGCACGCCTGGTGCACGGCCCGCAGCATGTACGGCGGCAACCACCACGACCGTCAACAGCGCTGCCTGTAACGTCGACATCAATACGCGCCGTGTCAAAACCGAAGCTGCGGTGCAGAGTGGCGACACCATGATGCTGGCTGGCCTGATCGATGACAGCACCAGCGACGGAAGTTCGGGAGTTCCGTTCCTCAGCAAGTTGCCGGTGGTCGGTGCTTTGTTTGGACAGAAGACTCGGGACACGACCCGCCGCGAAGTCATCGTGCTGATCACTCCATCGATCGTGCGCAACCCGCAGGAAGCGCGCAATCTCACCGACGAATACGGTCAGAAGTTCAAGGTGATGGAGCCGCTGAAACCCAGCCAGAAGCCGCAATGAGTGCGGCGTTGCCTGTCGTACTGGTGCCGGTCGGCACCGACGACGAGGCGCTGGATGCGTGTCTTGGTGCTTTGGATGCCGCCACGCCTGCAGGCACGCGGGTGTGGCTGGCCGACGACGCGCAGGCCGGCCCACGCGGCCGCGCGGTGATCGAACACTGGCTGGCGCGCACGCAGCTGCAGGCGCACCACAACCGCCGCCAGCGCATGCTGGGCGAGGTGGCGCATCTGGATGAAATGCTCGCTGCCTGTGGCGAGGCCGACGTGGTGGTGCTCGGCATCGATGCGCGCCCATTGCCGGGCTGGCTGCGGCAACTGCAGGCCTGTTTTGCGCGCGATGCCGCGATTGCCACCGCCACCCCGTGGAGCAATGCCGGCGAGGCCTGTGCCTGGCCACGGCTGGGCGAAATCAATCCACTGCCGGAGGCCCCCGAACGCCTGGCTGCCGCCTGCGCGGCGATGCCGCCGCTGCATCCGGAACTGCCGTCGGCCGCCGGCCATGCAGTGCTGTTGCGCGGCAGCGCACGTCGCAAGGCCGGCGGGCTGGATGCCAGCAGTTATGGCTCGTGGTACGCCGCGCTGACGGACCTGAGCCTGCGCATGGCCGGGTTGGGCTGGCGCAACGTGCTGTGTGACACCGCGTTCGTCGCGTCCCCGCACGAAGGCCGCCCGGCCGATGGCGACATGGACGCACTGGCCACGCGGTGGCCCGCCTGGCATGCGCGCCTGGCCAACTTCCTGATGCACGACCCGCTGCGTGCGCAGCGCGAGCAGCTGACGCACCTGCTGGCCGACCTGCCGCCGCCGGACCCACAGCGCACCTTGTTCGACGCGTAGCTCGATCGCGACCAAGTCTGCCCGGTGTGCAGGGCGGGAGTCGCGACCGAATGCATAAAAGCCACTGACAAGAACGTCTTTGCAGTGGCGAGACAGGCGCAGCGCAGCGGCCATTCAATACGCAATAAACCGCTTTTCTAGCGTGCTGCACCCTCAATCGGTCGCGACACGTTGTCCGCCGCGTTGAGGCTCGCGAACGCAACGAAGTGCGTAGCGCGCAATGCTCACCATCGATTCCCGATTCCCGATTCCCGATTCCCGGCGCTACAGCGCCGAGTGCGTCGGCGCCTCGGTCCGCACCACCACATCCAGCGCATCGTGGCGCCAGGATTCGATATCCAGTTCCACCGCGCTGCCGTCTTCGGCGAAGCTCACCCGCTGCAGCCGAAAGCACGGCGTGCCGGTGGTGGACTGCAGCAGGATTGCCTGCGCCGCATCCAGGCCGGCCGGATGCATCGACAACTGGCTGCGGCTGAGGAACAGGCCCAGTTTCTGGTTGAACACGCTCGACAATGAGCCGGCCAGATCATGCTCAAGCAGCCCGGGTGCCCAGGCGGCCAGCACCACGTTGGTTTCCAGCAGCACCGCGCGGCGATCGATCCAGCGCCGCCGCTGCAGCACGAACACCGGCTCTTGAACGCGGTGCAGGCGCAGCGCGGCGGCATACGCCGGGCCGGCCGGTTGCAGGGTGGCGCTCAACAGCTCGGTGCGTGGTTTGCGTCCTTGCGCGGCCACGTACTGCATGAAGCCGGCAATGCTGGTGGGGTCGTAGCGCACGCGCGGTGCGCTGACGAACCAGCCACGCCGATTCTCGCGGTAGATGCGGCCTTGGGCTTCGAGTTGCTGCAGGGCTTCACGCAGGGTGATGCGCGTGCAGCCGAAACGCTCGGCCAACGCGCGCTCCACCGGCAGGCGCTGGTCCGGGCCCCATTCGCCCGCAGCGATCTGCGCGCTGATGGCATCGGTGATGGCGGGCTGGCGTGAGACGTTCATGCGGCGATCCGCCGACGGGTGACACACAGCATGTGCGGGGAGATGACCGAAAAGACGAGTGCTCCGATGGTAATGAAGAATGCGGCCACAAACCTGTTTCAGGTCACTGTGCGTTTGCCGGGGTGCGCTGCCGTTGGGAGTTCCAGCTGTGCCAACCGTACACGGCAAGGCCCACGAAGCCGGCGTAGAGCAGGGCGGTGGGGTAAAGCGCCTTGCTGACAAACACGCCCACATACACGCAGTCCAGCACGATCCACAGCATCCAGTTGGCGATGCGCCTGCGCGCGGCCCACACACTGGCCACCAGGCTGAAGCTGGCGAGCGCCGCGTCCAGCCACGGCAACGCCGCATCGGTGCGGTGGTGCATGTAGGCGCCCAACGCGGCAGCGAAGCCGGCGCCAAGACCCAATGACAGCCACAGCTCACGTTGTGGCATTGGCAGCGGGCTGATGCGCGTCTCCAGTGCAGTGCCGCGCTGCCACTGCCACCACCCATATAACTGCGTCAGCACGTACACGCCCTGCAGCAACATGTCCGAATACAGCTTCCATTGGTAGAACAGCCAGGCGTAGAGCGCCACGGCCACGATGCCCACCGGCCAGCACCAGCGAATGCGCCGCGCCGTGAGCCACACGCCCAGCAGGTTGATCACAACGGCGATGGATTCGAGCAAGGACATGGTGGCCTGGAGATGCGATGTGGGTGGATGGTGTGCAGGACGCTGTGTGATTGCTGCCGATAAGCCCCACGCGCCGGATGGTGCGGGTGCCGTCATGGCGCTGCGCGTGATCGCTGAGCCTGCAGCGCGCTGCAGGTTTATGCGCTGCGCCGCTGCACACGGCGCGGCGCAGCGATTGAGGGTTAGAAATCCACTTGCACGGTCAGCCGGGCGGTGCGCGGTGCGCCGGGGAAGAGATAGGTATCGCCCTGGTATTCGCCCGCATCGCGCCAGTAGCGTTTGTCGAACACGTTGTCCACGTTCAAGCGCCAGGTGGTGGCCAGCCCGCCCAGCGTGGTGGCGTAACGCGTGCCCAGGTTGGCCACCGCGTAGGCCGGGACGCTGGCGCTGCCGAGGCGGTCGGAAAACTTGCGGCCGCTGTATTGCACGCCCGCCAGCAGTGCCAGGCCGTCGATGCCGGGCACGCGGTAGTCGGCCTGCACGCTGGCGCGCAGCTTGGGCACATTGATGGCCTGGTGGCCTTCGTAGGCGGCGATGCCGGTGTCTTCGGCGCGCGCGCGAATCGCCGCCACGCTGGCAAACAGCTGCAGTTGCTCGGTCACCGCGCCATCGGCAGACAACTCCAGGCCACGGTTGTGCAGCCGCCCCTGCTGCACGTACAGCAGGCCACCGTCGGCCTGCGGTTGGGTGAACTGATAGGCCTGGCGGATATCGAAGGCGGCAGCGCCCAGGCGCACGCCCTGCAGCTGCCATTTCGCGCCGGTTTCCAGCTGATAGGCATTGGTCGGCGGCAGGATTTCATCGGCGTTGTCGGCAAACCACGGTGCGGTGCCACCGGCGGCCAGGCTCTTGGCGTAGCTGGCATACACGGTGACCTGCTGCTGCGGTTTGAACAGCAGTGCTGCCTGTGGCAGCAATGCGTCCTTGCGGGTACGGCGTTCCAGCACGCCATCGCGGTCGAAGGCGCGCTCGTCCAGGCGCACGTAGCGCGCGCCCAGCGCCAATTCCCACTGCGCGCCCAGGCCGATCCGGTCGGCCAGCACGACGGCGCGCTGACGGCTGTCCAGGCGGCGCTGTTTCGGGTCCAGCGCGACATCGGTCTGCGCGAAGACCTCCGGGTCGCGATCGATGCTGCCGCTGCCGACGAACTCATTCACCGACCCGTAGCGGTCGATGGTCCGGCGCAACCAATGGGTACCGATGCTCAGCTGATGGTCCAGCGCGCCGGTGGTCACGCGGCCGTCCAGGCTGGCGCGCAACTGGTCGTGCACGCGGGTGTCGTCCGGGCTGCGGTAGTCGTAAACGTCGTACTCGCCCTGCGCACTGAAAAAATTGGGCGTGGCAATGTCCGCGCAGCTGGCCGCGCCGTAGCAGCCCCAGGCAAACGCGGAGAAATCGTTGATGGTTGAGCGGCTGCGCGACGCTTCCACGCTGGCGCGCCACGTCTCGTTGAACTGGTAGGCATAGCGCAGCTGCGCGTTGAGCGAATCCATCTCCACCGGGCGGGACCACGGCTGATACCCGAGCAGGCGATGCACGTCGATGTTGCGGGGCACCTGCGTGCCGCCCAGCAACTGATACCCGGGCACCGAGCGCTGCTGCCGATGCTGGTATTCCACGTCCACCTGTAGCAGCGACTGCGCGGTGGGTTTCCAGTCGCCGGCCAGCGACAGGAAATTGCGGTAGCCATCGGCATGGTCGACATAGCTGCGGAAATCTTCGCGCGCGGCATTCACGCGCACGCCAAGCGTGCGATCGGCATCGAACCAGTCGCCCAGATCGGCCGCGATGTAGCGCGAGCCTTGTTCGTCGGTCCCCAGGGTCACGCTACGCACATGCTCGGGGCGCTTGGTGCGGTAGTCGATCAGGCCGGCCGGTTCGTTGACCCCGGATTGCAGCCCGGCCAGTCCCTTGAGAATCTGCACCTGCTGCTTGTTTTCCAGCGCGATCGATTGCTCACCCACCGCGCTCAGCCCGTTGATGCGGTAGCTGTTGGCGGCGTTGAGCGAGTAGCCGCGCAGCACGAAGTTTTCGTAATAACCGATCGGCGCATACGCATCGCCGGCCGAGGCATCGGCGCGCAATACCTCGCTGAGCACGCGCGCCTGGCGGTCGAGCAGTTGCTGGCGCTCGATCACCGCAATCGATGCCGGCGCATCCAGCAACGACGTGGCGCCAAAACCGCTCAGCGTGGTGGCGGCATCGGCGCGCTCACCCCGCACGTTGACCGCATCCAGTTGGACGGCCGCACCGTCCGGTTGTTGCTGGGCCAGGACAGGTGTGGTGATGCACAGCGCCAGCGCCAAAGTGAGCGGACGACGAGACAGCAAGGAAGGGCAGGGTGCGTACATGCGCAAGACTCGAAGAAAGGATGAAAGACGCTCAGCGCAGCCGGCGCGCACGCGCGTGCAGATGCTCGCGCAGGCGCCGACCCTCGGGGCTGGCAAACCAGTCCGCGTGGCCGAGCAGATAACGGTGATAGGCGATGTCGGCGTTGTCGGCCGAACGGGTGATGCCGGCGAAGTAGCCGATCTCGCTGAGCGCAAAATCCGCATGCACGATCGGCAGCAACGCCGCGAGCAGGCGCAGTTGCGCCGCATCCAGCGGGCAGTGCTGCGCGTAGCCGTCCAGCAAGGCGTCGAGCTGTTCCAGCTGCGGCTCGGCGCGATGCGTGGTGTCCAGGTTCAGCCACGGGATCAGATTGCGTTCGATCGCCGTGGCCAGATCGAACAACGCGAAACTGCGATCGCACAGGCCAAAGTCGAACACCGCGCTGACCTCCGTGTGGCCCGCATCGGTGTCCCACAACAGATTGGAGGCGTGCCAGTCGCCGTGCGTCCACAACGGCGGCAGCGCACCCGGCGCAGAGAGCAACGGCCAGGCCTGCGCATGCCAGGGCAGCAGGTGGGTGGCGATGTCGGCGCGCCATGGCCGATGACGTAGATCGGCCGCCAACGCGGGACGCGATGCCAGTGCCTGTTCCAAGGCATGCAGCGGGTCTTGCTGGGTGAACAACGCCAGATTGGCCACCAGCACACTGGTCTGGCGCGGCGGCGCGTCAAATCCCTGCGCGCACATATGCAGGCGTGCCAGCGCGGCGCCGGCCGCGAACGCATGCGCAACGTTGCGGAACGGGGTCCACGACAAGGCATCGCGATACACGTCCTGGCCGCGGCCCACGCGTTGCACTTCGTAGACCCACTCCGCCTCGGCCAGCGCAGTGCGGCCTTGTGCGTCGTGCAGGACTTCGACCACCGGCGCGCCAGCCCAGCGCAGATGTGCCATGAAGGCATGCTCCTGCCGCAGCGTCTCCACCGTGCGCACCCGGTGGTGATGCCGTTTGACGATGACCATGCCGGCCGCCGTGTCCACGCACGCCGCCGCAGAAAACGGGCGCGCGCTATGCCAGCGCACGGCTTCAGTGCCGACGCTGCCTGCGAACCGCTGCAGCACATGGTGGATCTCGTCGGCGTGCAGCACCGGCCAATCCGGCATGGCCAGTTCCAGGCCCATGCCATGGACGTGATGCGCCCCGTTCATGGCTGCCCGCCGGCAACCGCGCGCACTCTTGCTTGCGGGGTTGGTATAGACCAGGAGGGTGGGGCCGATCGCTGGGGCCCGGCGTGCATGCCGGCAAGATCAAAGACGGCGCTGCCAGGCCGTCGTTGCAGCGCAGGCGCCATCAGGCGGCCGCGACGCGGGGAGTGAAAGGGCAGCGCGAAACCGTGGGGTCGCTGGCCGTCATCTCGAAGCTAAAAAAGTGGGAGGTGCGCCGCAGGGCGGCGTCCACGGAAGACCGCATGGCGGTTCCGGGCGCGCAGTATGCCCCCTGTGTTTGCCGACCGCCATGCACCCGGCCGCTGCGGCGATGGCGCTGCGGGCGCGCGGCACGGGATAATCGCCAGATGACTTCCCTCTCGATCGCCGCCGTCGTTGTCACCTACCAGAGCAGCAGCACGATCGACGCGTGCCTGGCGCGGCTGCGCGCGGCCGAGGGCGTCAGCGAGATCCGCGTGGTCGACAACGCCTCCAGCGACGACACCCTGGATGTGGTGCAGCGGCATGCCCTGGCCGATCCGCGCGTGCAGTTCATCGCCAACCCGGACAACCCCGGCTTCGCCACCGCCTGCAACCAGGGCGCACGCGACTCGCAGGCGCCGTGGCTGGTCTTCATCAATCCCGACCTGATGGTCGAACACGACACGCTGCGCCGGCTGTGCGAGCGCGCCTGCGGCCATGCCGCGGTGTTGCTGGGAGTGGAGCAGGTGGACGAACACGGCCAGCCCGACGCTGCGGTACGCCGGCGTGACCCGGACTTTGCCGCCATGCTGCGTGCGCCGCGCGCCGCCGCCCAGCTGGCCGTGCCTGCGGACCCGGCGCTGGCGCTGCAACCGGTGGACGCCATCTCCGGTGCCCTGATGCTGATGCAGCGCAGCCTGTTCGACCGCCTGGACGGCTGGGACGGCGGCTACCGCCTGCATGCCGAGGACCTGGACCTGTGCCGGCGTGCGCGCCAGGCTGGCGCACTGGTGGCGGTGGCCAATGACCTGCAGGTGGTGCACGTGCGTGGGGTCTCCAGCCGTTCGCGCCCGTTTTTTGTGGAATGGCACAAGCACCGCGGTCTGTGGCGGTATTTTTGCAAGTTCGAGTCCGCGCAACGCGGGCTGCTGGTGCGGCTCGGGGTCTGGGCGGCGATCTGGACCCATGCGGCGGCGCAGGTACCCCGGCTGCTACGCCAACGCTAGTTCGTCGCGTTAAATTTGTGATAAATCCGTGATGCGATAGTGTCTGGAACTGTGATACGTTTCTCTTAGAAATGTGATCAAAGTCGATTGCTTCCTGTCCCTTCCGGGTCCCCCACCAGGAAATCTGCAATGTCCCTACAGAACGACCCGCGCTCGCGGGTACGTCAGTCGTGTGCCATCCCTTCACTGTCCGGCTCGGTTGAGCGGGCGCCAGCGTGCAGCCAGCCCCAACGGCGTCCCCTCCAGCGGGCGGTCGTGTCGTTGCTTGCGGTGGGTTGCCTGATCGCCGCGCTGCCCGACACTGCCATGGCCGGTGCCTGGACCCAGCCGCAAGGCGACACTCTGGTGATCGTCAAGGCGCTGCATAGCGATGGACGCGGTTGGTTCGATGACAGCCATCACCGCACCACCTTCGGTGATGGACAGCAGTTCGATGGCAACGGGCGTAGCCGCCAGGACCAGCTCAATGTCTACGTCGAGCACGGCCTGACTGACCAACTGAGCGTCATCGGCAACTTCTATTTCACCGACGTGGGTTTCAGCAATCACGGCGGAGACGGCCGCACCCGCGCCAGCACCACCGGCTTTGCCGATCAGGAAATCGGCCTGCGCTACGCGCTGCCGAGTGCGCAGGACGATGTCTGGCGCAGTTCGGTGCAGGCACTGGTGAGCATCCCGGCCTATGGCCGCAGCAAGACCTACCACCCGAACACCCCTGGTGCGAATTCCGACCCGGCCTTGGGATTGGGTGACTATGGTCTGGAGTTGCGCTACAGCCGCGGGCGTGGATACACGCTGGGTGGGCGCAATGGCTATGTCGATCTCGGCGGTGCGGTGCGTCTGCGCGGCAGTGCCGCCTCCGACGAACTGCGGGTGGATGCCTCCACTGGCCTGAGTCTGACCCCCAGCTGGCTAGTGCTTGGCGAACTCAACGTGATCCAGGGCTTGGGCAACGGGCGTAACAACTTCGACGTGCCCGGCTCTGCTGGTGGCGTCAGTTTCGTTGCCACCGGCACCAACTACGACCTCACCAAGCTGCAGCTGTCCACGCTGTATACCGCCCCCGGCGGTAGCCAGTGGCAGGTGGGCTACCAGCAGCCAGTGATGGGCCGCAATACCGGTGCTGCCGGCGGGCCATTCGTGGCCGCCTGGTGGCGGTTCTAGGGCAGGGCCGACAATGACGGTCACCTGCGAAATGGACGCGCTGGGACAGGCGCCGGATATCGGCCGCGAACGCGGCTTGTTGGGGCGTTCGCTGGTGTCTGCCGGCGTCATCACCGACGAGCAACTGCGCGCCGCGCTTGCCTTGCAGCAACGCTGGAATTCGCGCCTGGGCGATGTGATCCTGGCCCAGCGCGGCGTGCCGGCGCAGCGGTTCTACGCCATCGTGGCCGCGCACTTCGGGCTGCAGTTCGTCGACCTGGTGCAACAGCCGCCGGACCCCGAGCTGCTCACCGCCACCGACCTGGATGTGTATGCGCAGCGGCTGATCCTGCCGTGGCGGCGCGAGGACGGTGTGCTGGTGCTGGCCGTGGCCGACCCGGACCCGGCGCTGTTCGCCTGGGCGCGCGAGCACTACGGTGCGCAAGTGCGCTTCGTCGGCACTGCCAAGTTCGACATCATCTGGAGCCTGCAGCGCTACGCCGACGAGCAGCTCACCGACAATGCGCTGAACCTGCTGGCCGCACACGCGCCTACCTATTCCGCACGCCAGGTGGTCACCCGCGGGCAGAAGTTCACCTTGTGGGCGATTGCCGCGGTGCTGGTAGCGGCGATCGCCGCATTCCCCATCATCACGCTGATCACCATCAATGTGCTGGTGGCGCTGGGCTTTCTGGCGACCTTCGGCCTGAAGTTGCTGCTGGTGTGGTTCGGCTCGCGCCACCGCATCGACATCAAGGTCACCGAAGACGAAGTGGCCGCGCTGCGCGATGACGACCTGCCGGTCTATACCGTGCTGGTGCCGATGTACAAGGAGCCGGAAGTCCTGCCGATCCTGGCCAATGCGCTGCGCAAGCTGGATTACCCGATCAGCAAGCTCGACGTGAAACTGGTGCTGGAAGCGGACGATTTCGACACCATCGAAGCGGCCAAGAAGCTCGGCCTGGAAGCGTTCTTCGAAATCATCCGGGTGCCGCCGTCGCAGCCCAAGACCAAGCCCAAGGCCTGCAACTACGCGCTGCATTTTGCGCGCGGCGAACTGCTCACCATCTACGACGCCGAAGACAAGCCCGAGCCGGATCAGCTCAAGCGCGTGGTGGCTGCGTTCCGCAAGGCGGAAAAAGACGTGGTGTGCATCCAGGCGCGCTTGAACTACTACAACGCCGACGAAAACTGGCTGACGCGGATGTTCACGCTGGAGTACACGCTCTGGTTCGACTTCTACCTGCCGGCGCTGGAATACCTGCGCATTCCGATTCCGCTGGGCGGCACCTCCAATCACTTCCGGCTGGACGTGTTGCGCCAGGTGCGCGCATGGGACCCGTACAACGTCACCGAAGACGCCGACCTGGGCGTGCGGCTGATCCAGAACGGCTACCGTGTCAACGTGGTGAACTCCACCACGTTCGAAGAAGCCAACGTCAGCATTCCCAACTGGATCCGGCAGCGTTCGCGCTGGCTCAAGGGCTACATGCAGACCTGGCTGGTGCACATGCGCGACCCGGTGCATCTGTACCGCAGCACCGGGCTCAAGGGGTTTTGGGGCTTTCAGTTCTTCATTGGCGGTAATTTTTTCATCGCACTGGGCGTGCCGGTGATGTGGACGCTGTGCCTGATCAGCATGCTGAGCGGTGCACGCATATTTGATGCGACCTTTCCACCATGGCTGGCCACGATCTCGCTGGTCAATCTGCTGTTGGCCAACGCGTTCTTTATCTACGTCACGCTTGTGGCCGCGTTCAAGCGCGACTACTTCAAGCTCGCGCCGTATGCGCTGACGGTGCCGTTCTATTGGTTGCTGCAGTCGATCGCGGCCTACAAGGGTCTGTGGCAGTTGATCCGCAATCCGTTCTACTGGGAGAAGACCACGCATGGCATCAGCAAGCATTCCGAACAAGAGCGCCGCGCCGCACTCGAAGAGTGAGCCGGGCGCCGTGCGCCGCGACAGCGGGCTGCCGGCGTTCCTGGTGGCGGTGGTGGCGTTGTCGCTGCTGAGCCAGCCGTTGCTGGTGCAGTCGCTGGGCAGCGCGGCACCGGCGGTGGCGCCCACGGTGGGGTTGCCGGCGACCGGCTTGCTGACCTGGCTGATCGATGTCGCTGCGCACCGCTGGAACCTGCCGTTCCAGGTGTGGCCGTTCGTGGCAGTGGCCGCCAATGCGCTGTTCCTGTCGTTGCTGTGGCGCGATCTGGCCGGCGTGTTCGGGCGCGGCTGGGCCACCGGGTTGACCTTGCTGGTGGGCTGCAACCCGCTGTTCCTGCTGCCGATTGCCGCCGGTGGCAGCCAGGCGGTTGGCCTGCTTGCGTTCTACGGGTTGTGCCGCACGCTGCGGCGCCTGCAGGCGCCGGTGGAGGCCTTCACTTACCTGCGCATTGCCGGCTGGCTGTGCATCCTGTTGTGCCTGGATCTGCAGACCCTGGCGCTGTCGACGATGGTCGCGCCCTGGCTGTTGCTGGTGATGCCGCCGCAGATGCTGCGCAAGGCGCCGGGATCGTTCTATCTGGTGTGCTATCTGCCGTTCGTGTTCCTGGTCGGCATGTGGGCCTACATCAATCTGACCATGTTCAATGCGCCGTGGCCGACGTTGTCCAGCATCGCCGCCGGTGCGCACCCGCTGCCGTTGCCGCTGCAGGCGCATGCCGACGGTTGGCTGCCGGCGCTGCGTTGGGGTGTGGCGGCGGTGGCGTGTTTCCCATTGCTGGCGTTGGTGATGCGCAGCCGCAGCGGCGTGTTGGCGCGCGGCGTGCTCGCCAGTGCGGGCACGGTGGTCTGCGCGGCGGCGCTGTCGTTCGCGTTCGGCTGGGCCGGCTTCGATGCCTTGCTGCTGCTGTGGGTGCCGGCCGCATTGTTGCTGCGCGCGCTGCGTGCCGATCAACGTGGCCAAGCCGCCGGCCTGCTGCTGTTGGGCGTGCTGGGTGCGGCCTGGGTGCAGCCGCAGGGCTGGGGCCGCTGGATGCAGGCGCCATCGGCTGAACAGGCACAGGCGCACGGCGAGCCGATCGTGGTGACCGCGATGGCGCCGCTGCCGATGACGGACGGGCAGTCTGCTGTGGCAGCGCGCATTGCGCCGCCGGCCGGCGCTGATGCATTGCCCGCGGTCGCCAAGCCCGTTGCGGCGGCTGGCGGGCGCACCGCACCCTCCGGCGCAACTGCATGCACGCAACCGTCGGCGCTGTCGTCGAATCAGGGGTCTGCCGCATGCTCAAGCACGTTCTAAACGTCTGGCTGATGCTGGCGATCTGCATGCTTGCATCCGGCTGCAACGCGGCGCCGTCGACCTGGATGGGCGCCAACGTCAAGGTGTCGGCCAACGCGCCGTGGGAAAGCGACGCGGCAGCGCAATCGTTGAATGCGCTGGCTGACACCGGTGCGAGCAAGGCCTTGTTGATCGCCTTCGTGTGGCAGGCAACGCCGCAGTCCAACGACCCGGTGCTGGGCAGCGACAGCAGCCTGGCCGCGATGCGCGCAGCGTTGCGGCAAAGCCACGCGGCCGGGCTGCAGCCCACGCTCAAGGTGCATCTGTGGATTCCGGGGCATTGGGCCGGCGATGCTGCGCCGGCCGATCAGGCAGCATGGTTTGCCGCCTACCAGCGCGCGCTGCTGCCGCTGGCGCAGCTTGCTGAAGACGAGCACGCCGAGGCGTTGGTGATTGGCACCGAGCTGCGCCAATTGCAGGACGCACCGCAATGGCCGGCCCTGGTGGCGGCCGTGCGCGCGGTCTACGGCGGCAAGCTGCTGTACGTTGCCGACGGCATGGAGCATGCGGAGACGTTCCGTTACTGGTCGCTGTTCGATGCGGTCGGCACCAGTCTGTATCCGCGTCTGTCTGAAGCGGCGGCCAAACGGCGCCCGGAGATGGAGGTGGCCGCGCAGCGCCTGCAGGACCTGGGCAAGCGCGTCGGTAAGCCGGTGTGGGTGGCCGAGCTGGGGCTGCGTTCGGCACGCGGCAGCCTGGCGGCGCCATGGGAGAGCCCGGAACAGCGCACCGCGGCGGTCGATACAAAACTGCAACTGCAGGTGCTGCAACAGTGGCGCGCGGTGTTGCAGGCGCATGGCGTGGAAGGCATCGCGCTGTGGTGCTGGTACACCGACCCCAAGGCCGGCGGTCCCGGGGATAGCGACTTCACCGTGCAGGGCAAGCCGGCGCAACGAGTGCTGGCGGAGTAAGCGCCGTTATCAGAACGACGGCGCAGCCGCGCCAAGTGAAAGCGGCCGGTGCTGGGAATCGGCATCTGCCACCGTACTCTCCGGTTCCTCCGCGTGGTCCGCAGCACCGGGCGATTGCTTGCTACGCGTTGTTAGCTGCTCCAAGTGGACGTGAATATGCTGCGTCGGAATGCGCGCGGTGCGCTGCGTTCAGTCGATGACTGTGCGCTGCAAGTTCGGCGCACATGCAATCGAGATGCGCGCGGATTTCCGTCGATACGATCCCGCTAGCTGAGTCGGTGCTGCGTCACGCGTCCTCGAACGACACGCGCCAGACAGGCGTGACCGCTGCGGAGCAAATGGATAGTGCGTTCCAACCTCGCGGCTGCTCACAACGCGTCGCCCGCAGCCCTCGGCGTGATCGCAAATCCGCGTCCTGTACGCACTGAGCCCGCTTGAACGGCCTGACGGATGCAGCGCCGTGTACGCCCGCTGTTGCGTTTGTCTGCAGCGGGGAACACTGCCTGCGCTCACCGGTGTCTCAATGCCACGACACGCACCCGCCCCGCCGCTGCGGGCATAATCCGGCAGCATGATCATTCATTCGCTGCTCGACACCGATCTGTACAAGTTCACCATGATGCAGGCGGTGCTGCATCAGCACCCGGCCGCGCAGGTGGACTACCGCTTCAAGTGCCGCACACCCGGCGTGGATCTGGCGCAGTTCATCGACGAGATCTCGCGTGAGATCGACGCGCTGTGCCGGCTGCGCCTGCGCGAGGACGAGGTGGACTACCTGCGCAGCCTGCGCTTCATCAAGCCGGACTTCGCCGACTTTCTCGCGTTGTTCCACCTGGACCGCAAATACCTGACCCTGGCCGCCTCGGCCGCCCACCCGGGCGAGATCGAGCTGACCATTCGCGGGCCCTGGTTGCACACCATCCTGTTCGAAGTGCCGCTGCTGGCGATCATCAACGAGGTGTGGTTCCGCAACACCTCCGAGCCGGATTTCGAGGAAGGCCGCAGCCGCCTGCGCGAGAAGGTACGCAGCCTGCGCAGCATGCCGGCCGGTTGCAAGATCGCCGATTACGGCACGCGCCGCCGCTATTCGCGGCAATGGCATGGCGAACTGCTGCCGCTGCTGCGCGATGGTTTGGGCGAACAATTCGTCGGTACCAGTAATGTGTTTTTCGCCAAGCAATACGGGCTGACCCCACTGGGCACCATGGCGCACGAATACCTGCAGGCATTCCAGGCGCTGGGCCCGCGGCTGCGGGATTCGCAGGTCGCGGCGTTGGACTCGTGGGCGCGCGAATACCGCGGCGACCTCGGCATTGCGCTGTCGGATGTGGTGGGCCTGGACGCGTTCCTGCGCGACTTCGACCTGTATTTCTGCAAGCTGTTCGACGGCATGCGCCACGATTCCGGCGACCCGTTCGACTGGGGCGAGCGGGTGATCGCGCATCTGGAAGCGCACCGCGTGGATCCGCGCACCAAGGTGCTGGTCTTCAGCGACGGGCTGAACATCGACAAGGTGATGCGGCTGTACGAACACTTCAGCCCGCGCTGCCGGCTGGCGTTCGGCGTGGGCACCAGCCTGACCAACGACCTGGGCCCGACGCCCTTGCAGATCGTCATCAAGATGGTCCGCTGCAATGGGCAGCCGGTGGCCAAGCTCAGCGATTCGCCGGGCAAGAGCATGTGCGAAGACCTGGGCTACCTGCGCTACCTGCGCGATGTGTTCGGCCTGCCGCCGATGCCGGAAGCGGGTGACCCAGCGCGTCAGTGACTGACGTGTAGCGGCAGGCGGTGTCGGGAGCTCGGGCACTGCTGTCAGGAGATGACCCAGCTGCGCAACACCGCCTGGATCGAACTGCAGGCGCGCCAGGCGCGCTTGCTGGTCGAGCAGGGGCGGGCGGGCGAAGCGCAACAACTGCTGGCGCGCACTGAAGCCGCACTCGGCAATCAGCTCGACGACCCGCAACTGCTGGCAGCGCTGGCCGGTGCGCACGCCGACGCCGGCAACACCCCGCGCGCATTGACCCTGGCCCAGCGCCTGGTCACCGGCGCCACCCCGAGTACCGAAGACCGCCTGCAGGACGCCCAGCGGTTTCACCTACGGCCACGGTGGCTACTTCAGCCCGCAGGACTATGGACCTGGGATTCCCGCTGCACTGGAGCGGCCGCAGCGCCGGGCAGACGGTGAACTGGAAGGTAGATGCCAGCATCGGTGTGCAGCACTTCACCACCGAAGCCACGCCGTATTTCCCGACCGATCCCACCTTGCAGCAGGCCGCCTACGATGCCGCCTCGGTCGCGGCGTTGCTGGGCCTGGTCAACCGCTATACCGACCCGGTGTACGCGGGCGAAAGCCGCACCGGCGTGTCCTACAACCTCAGCGGCGCGGCCGAATGGCAGGTGGCACCGCAGTTGTTCCTGGGCGGGCGCATGACCTTCAACAACGCGCGCGACTACAACCAGTTCAGCAGCAATCTCTATCTGCGTTTCGTGCTGGACCGGCTGGGTTCCGCGCTAGGCCGCGCGCCGCAGGTGCTGACTTCGCCGTACGCGGCGGATCACTGAGCCAACGCAGTGCAGTGCGCAAGGTGTGCGGTGATGCGTGCGCGCGCCGGGCACGTTGCACGCCTGGTCTGCAGCGGTAACGAAGAACGGCGCCTTGCGGCGCCGTTCCGGTCACACCGTGACTGACCGCAGGGCGTCCGGGTTACGGGCGCACCTTGGTGGCACACACGAACACCGACGCCTGTTGCAGGCGGCTGATCGCGCCCTGGTCCTGCAGCCCACGCACGTGCTCGTCCATGCAGGTCAGGTAACCCAGGCGGTTGCCTGCGTTCTGCGTCTTGCACAGGCTGCTCTCGGCCTGGATGTTGGCGCCGGGAATCAACCCGCCGGTTTCCACCGTCGGCACCAGCGTGCTGCAGCTGCCCAGCTTGGTCAGGCCGCGGTTCACCGTCCAACCGATATCGGCAAACATCGCAGGGGTCAGGTCGATGTTGAGCTGCGCCTGCACTTCCGGCGTATCGAACGGTTCCATCAGCGCATTCGGCTGCAGGTCGGTATCGAAGTGCGAGAAGGTCGAGCCGCCGGCCACCACGCTGGGGGCGTACAAGCGCGTGCGGCCCTGGCTGTCGGTGCCCTGCAACAGTTCCGGGTCCTCGTACAGCCCTGCCACCACCGCAGCGCTGCCCTTCAGGCGCGCGCCATCGGCTTGCGAGACCATGATCGCCGGGATGGTGATGTCGGTGATCGGCGGTGCGGCATTGCCCATCGTCTGCACGCCGGCCGCGTTGTTGGCCACGATCACGCCCACCGCGCCATTGAGCTGGGCGTTCTTGACCTTGATGGCGAAGGCGCAGGTGCCGCGGTCGATCAAGGCCACCTTGCCGGCCACGGCCGCTGCATTGACGAACGGGGTTTCGCAACCGTCGCTGGCCGAGGCAGCGGCCACGCCGTCATCCACCGTCACCACCGAACGCGCCGGGAAATTGCCGGCGGTGGCCAGCGGCCCGAAGCTGGCAAAGCCCACTTCGAACTTGCCGGCCGCACCGGCTGGCGCGCTCACCTGCAGCAGCGTGCGCGGATCCAGGATCAACGCCGCCTCGCGGTTGACGCGCGTACCGGCCCACACCGTCCGCCCGGGCGTGCGCATGGCTTCGGCACGCAGCGCATTGGTCATGGTGGGGTCGTCGAAACGCTTGTTCTGCACGTTGTCGAAGGCCTGCGCGGTATAGACGTCGGTCAGGCCGGAGCCCGAGCCGAGCACACCGGTGGTCTTGTTGAGGAAGCCCGCCGCGCCCAGCCCATGGCCGATCTCGTGCATCACCACGTTGAGGAAGTTGATCTGGCCTTCCGGCGTCTTGCCGTCCAGGCCCAGGTACCAGCCCGACCCGGCCAGGCAGTCGTCCTTGCCCAGGTCGCCGTTGAATTGTGAAAACACGTCGGCCGGATCGGCCGGGTCGGGCACCAGATCCTGCCCGGCGATCGCATCGCCCAGCGCGGATGGGTACAAGGTATTGGCCTTGGCGCCGGGGAAGTTGTTGACGATCCAGTTCGGGCCGGCCTGGCCCAGGGTGCCGCCGGTGGCGGTACAGGTCAGCCGCGCGAACGAGGCATACACCTTGATCTCGACACTGCTCCGCAGCACTGCGCCCCACATGTCCATGGCGTACTGGTAGGCGATGCGCCGCTGCTCACCCACCGACCGGCCCGGGTTGCCACCCAGCGGCGCGGCAGCGGTGGGGTCGTTCAAGCCGACATTGGTGCCGGCATCGCCATTGATCAGGGTGACGTTGGCGGCCGAGGCGTGCAGCGGCGACAGCGCGGCGGCGATGCCCAGGGACAACAGCAACAGGGGCTTATTCATGCGGCAGCGCTCCGTGCTCGGCGTGGGCAGGTTGGGTGGTGGCATCCTCGCTGTGCTCGATCACCAGGCGGCCATCGGCCTGCCGGGTCGCAACCAGGGAGCTCATCTGGGTGGCCGGCAATTTGCGCGCGACGGTGCCGTTGGGCAGGCGGCGCTCGGTGGCCAGGGCGGCCGTCTCGGTCTGAGGGACTGCACTGCGTTGGGCGCTGCGCGCAGCCGGGGCTGCGGCGGCCTGCCGGTCCAGCGCGGCGCTTTCTTCGGCGGTCAGCGCACGCAACTTGCCGGTGACCGGGTCGATACCGACCTTGGAGCTGCTGGTTCCTGCATCCTGGGCTGCGGCAAGTGCCGGCAGGCAGGCAAGACACAACACACCGGACAGCATCCATCCGGGCTTGCGAAAGCTCATCATCGTTGGGGTTTCCTTGGGTCCAACAGGGGAAATACGCCGCACTGACACCGGCGCTCGGGGAAATCCTTCATTTCCAGTCTGTTCATGACTGAATCATGAATCCGTGATGTGTGTCAACTTTTTGACACATGGACCCCTGAATGCGAAGTCATTGCCTGAAATAGTCATGTCTGCGCTTGCGCTGTTGCGCGAAATGCCAATTCGTCCTGAGTGCTCTGCCTGTTCCGAGTTCCGAGGGATGCGATCGGATTGCGTACGGCAGGTGGAGAGGGCTAGCTGGCGCACGAGGTGCGGGTGCTTAGCGTTGTCATGCCCACACAGGTGTTGGCTTCCGCGTTTTCGACGGGCCTGACCTGAAGGGCGTACGGCAGACGGCGATGCCGCGTCGCAGCTGTTGCCGGGAGTTGGCCGTGGCATTCGCAGACAGACGCGGCGACATCGCACACGCCATCGGATGCGCTGCAGGTTGGTCGGCGCGAACGCGCCCTGCTGCCATCGCTACCAGATTGCAGAGCGGAATGGCTTCGTAAGGAGTTGTGTTCACCGCGCAGCTCGCAGGCGGACGTGCAGCGAGTGCAGGTACTACGTGGCGTACACCGCAGGGGCTACATCGCCGCGCCTGCAGCACAACGTTAGTCGCTTGGTCAGGCGCGGCAGACGGTTTGCGTTTCGCGTTTCGATGGCAGGCGCTGAGACCGCTCGTGCTGCAGTGTGCACGCCACTACCATTGGCCTCCCGTCATCCACGCCATCGGCGTGACGCCCTCAGGTTGCCCATGCACGCCGTCATCTATCACAACCCTGCCTGCGGCACCTCGCGCAACACGCTGGCCTTGATCCGCCATGTCGGCATCGAACCGCAGATCATCGAGTACCTGCGCGACCCGCCAACGCGCGCGACCTTGCAGGCACTGATTGCCGAGGCCGGCCTGTCGGTGCGCGATGCGCTTCGCCAGAAGGGCACGCCCTATCTGGAACTCGGGCTGGATGACCCCGCGCTGGACGATGCTGCCTTGCTGAGCGCGATGCTGGCGCATCCGATCCTGATCAGCCGCCCGTTCGTGCGCACCGATCGCGGAGTGCGCCTGTGCCGGCCGTCCGAGCGGGTGCTGGAGCTGCTGCCGGCGGCGACCAGCGGCTTCATCAAGGAAGACGGCGAACGTGTGCTCGATAAGGCCGGGCGCCGCGTTAGTCAGTGAGGTCATGCGGGCAACGTGCTAGGACCCAGCAGCACCGCCTGCCGATGACACCGCCGCGGTCGTGGCCGCGCGCGCAATGCCGCCGCCACGCGCCCGCCAGCGCAGGGTTTGCGCCTCCGGGAGCCGTTCCGGTTCTGCAGTGGCGCAGCCACTGCGCACCGGTGCTGGCTGGCGTGGGTTTGTCGGGCTAGGTTTGCTCACCTCACACCACGCGCCACGCTCTACCATCGGTGCATCGTTGATTGGAGCACCCGCATGATTCGCGAAATTATCCGCATGGGCGACAAGCGCCTGCTGCGCGTGGCGCCGCCGGTCACCAACCTGGGCAGTGACGAGCTGCACGCGTTGGTGGCCGATATGTTTGAAACCATGGACGCCGCGCGCGGCGTCGGGCTGGCCGCACCGCAGATCGCGGTGGACCTGCAATTGATGGTGTTCGGTTTCGAGGCCAGCGAGCGCTATCCCGAAGCACCGGCAGTGCCACGCACCGCCTTGGCCAACGTGCAGATCGAACCGCTGTCCGATGAGATGGAAAACGGCTGGGAAGGGTGCCTGTCGATCCCCGGCCTGCGCGCGGTCATTCCCCGCCACCGCGTCATCCGCTATTCCGGTTTTGCCCCGGACGGCACGCCCATCGAGCGTGAGGCCGAAGGCTTCCATGCACGCGTGGTGCAGCACGAATACGACCATCTGGTTGGCCGCCTGTATCCCTCGCGCATCGAAAACTTCGACACCTTCGGCTTCGAAGACGTGCTGTCCTACGACCTGTAGCGCGACACCCGCAGCGCGCGCGTAGCGGCGCAACGCGCACAAGAAAAAGGGCGCCCTCAAGGCGCCCTTTTCCATCCAGCCTCATGACAGCGCCCTCATCCGGGCGCCGTGGATGGCTTACTTCAATGCCTTGAAGCGCAGGCGCTTGGGACCGGCGTCATCGCCCATGCGGCGACGCTTGTCTTCTTCGTACTCGCGGTAGTTGCCCTGGAAGAACTCCACGTGCGACTCGCCTTCGAACGACAGGATGTGCGTGGCGATACGGTCGAGGAACCAACGGTCATGCGAGATCACGAAGGTGTTGCCCGGGAACTCCAGCAACGCATCTTCCAGCGCACGCAAGGTTTCGATGTCCAGGTCGTTGGACGGTTCGTCGAGCAGCAGCACGTTGCCACCCTGCAGCAGCGTCTTGGCCATGTGCAGGCGACCACGCTCACCACCGGACAGCGAGCCGACCATCTTCTGCTGGTCCTGCCCCTTGAAGTTGAAGCGGCCGATGTAGGCGCGCGACTGGATCTCCACGCCATTGATGTTGAGGATGTCCAGGCCGCCAGCAATTTCCTGGAACACGTTGTGGTTGCCCTCGAGCTTGTCGCGGCTCTGGTCCACGTACGAGAGCTGCACGGTCGGGCCCATCACGATCTCGCCCGAGTCCGGCTTTTCCGCACCGGTGATCATCTTGAACAGGGTCGACTTACCGGCACCGTTGGGGCCAATGATGCCCACGATGGCGCCCGGCGGCACGATCATCGACAGGTTGTCGATCAGCAGGCGGTCGCCGAACTTCTTGGAGACGTTCTTGAACTCCATCACCGAGTTGCCCAGGCGCTCGCCCGGCGGGATGAAGATTTCATTGGTCTCGTTGCGGCGCTGGTAATCCACCGACTGCAGCTCTTCCAGGCGGGCCAGACGCGCCTTGCCCTTGGTGCGGCCACCCTTGGCGTTCTGCCGCGACCATTCCAGTTCCTTCTGGATCGCCTTCTGGCGTGACTTTTCCTGATTGTCTTCCTGCTTGAGGCGCTCGTCCTTCTGGG
This sequence comes from Xanthomonas sp. NCPPB 2922, assembly GCF_041520885.1. NCBI lineage: Bacteria > Pseudomonadati > Pseudomonadota > Gammaproteobacteria > Lysobacterales > Lysobacteraceae > Xanthomonas > Xanthomonas sp. NCPPB 2922. Next base: position 396,583 of record NZ_JBGOFY010000002.1, read on the forward strand.
TCAGCCACTCGGTGTAGTTGCCCTTCCACGGAATGCCGCGGCCGCGGTCCAGTTCCAGGATCCACTCGGCAGCGTTGTCGAGGAAGTAGCGATCATGCGTGACCGCCACCACGGTGCCGGTGTAGCGCGCCAGGAACTGCTCCAGCCACTCCACCGACTCGGCGTCCAAGTGGTTGGTCGGTTCGTCGAGCAGCAGCATGTCCGGCTTCTGCAGCAATAGGCGGCACAGCGCCACGCGGCGCTTTTCACCACCGGACAACTTGCCGACGATGGCGTCCCACGGCGGCAGGCGCAGCGCATCGGCGGCCACGTCCAGCTGGTTTTCCAGGGTGTGTGCATCGCCGGCGGCCAGGATCGCCTCCAGGCGCTCCTGTTCCTTGGCCAGCGCATCGAAATCGGCGCCTTCTTCGGCGTACGCCAGATAGACCGCATCCAGCGCGGCCTGGGCCTGCAACACGTCGCCCACGCCTTCTTCCACCGCCTCGCGCACCGTGTGCTCCGGGTTGAGCTGCGGCTCCTGGGCCAGGTAGCCGACCTTGATGCCGGCCTGCGGGCGGGCCTCGCCCTCGAAGTCGGTATCCACGCCGGCCATGATCTTCAGCACCGTGGATTTGCCGGCGCCGTTCAGGCCGAGCAGGCCGATCTTGGCGCCGGGGAAGAAGCTCAGCGAGATGTCCTTGATGATCTGCCGCTTGGGCGGGACCACCTTGCTGACGCGGTTCATGGTGTAAATGTATTGCGACATGGGGACTCCGTGGACGCAGGCAGCCCGCCGGCCGAGGCCGGAGGCAGCGGAAAAGGGATTGCGCCGATTATACCGGCAAGTGTTCACCCCCGCCGGACCGCAGGTGCGGCTAAACGGCAGCTTACTTTCCACCTGAATGGGCGTTTTCGTAACCGATTCCAGCAAGAAAGCGTTAAGCCGGGCAGCCTCTTAATGCAATTGCGACATCGCACACAGGAGCAATCCCATGAACCGCGAACGCATCGTCACCGTTGTGCTTTCCTCCATCTTGGCGCTGGGCTTCGCTGCACCGGCCGCATTTGCCGGGGACTGGGACCGCGACCACGACCGCCGTGGGCATGACCGCGACCGCGACCATCGGCGCGACTACGACCGTCACGACAACCGCAACTGGCAGGCCCAGCAGCGCTGGGACGACCACCGTCGCCGCGATGACCGCCGCGAGTGGCGCCAGGACCGCCGCGTCTACAGCAACGGCTACCGCGAGGGTTACCAGGACGCGCGCTACCGCGACCGCTACAACGATCGCCGCGTCTACACCTACCAGCCCGTCCGTCCGGCCTATTACGGCGGCCCGCGCTATGTGCGTGGCGGCTACTACAATGGCCCGGTGTATGTGATCAACGATTACGACCGTCACCACCTGCGTCGTCCGCCGTATGGTTACCGCTGGCAGCGCGACAACACCGGCAACTTCCTGCTGGTGGCGATCGCAACCGGTGTGATCGCCGATCTGGTGCTCAACAACTGAGCCCCTAGCTCGCAGCGCCTGACCGGGCAGCCCGGTCAGGCCAACCGGTATTTCACATGGGCGCACTTCGGTGCGCCCATGGCGTTTGTGGGTCCTGTTCCCGGGCCCCGGTGTGCTGCGTCGCAAGGCCAGCCTGGTCGATTGGTCACCCGTTCCCCGGAGGCTTACAATCGGCGGTCTTACTGGCCACAGCTGCCCCCGGAGCTTCTGCATGTTCTCGCGCGACGTCCGACTGGAAACCTACGACCCCGAACTGGCCAAGGCCATTGCCGCTGAAGCCGGCCGCCAGGAGGATCACGTCGAGCTGATCGCCAGCGAGAACTACTGCAGCCCTCTGGTGATGGAAGCCCAGGGCAGCCAGCTGACCAATAAGTACGCCGAAGGCTACCCGGGCAAGCGCTACTACGGCGGTTGCGAGTTCGTCGACATTGCCGAGCAATTGGCCATCGACCGCATCAAGCAGGTGTTTGGTGCGGACTACGCCAATGTGCAGCCGCACAGTGGCTCGCAGGCCAACCAGGCGGTGTACCTCGCGCTGCTGCAGCCGGGCGACACCATCCTGGGCATGAGCCTGGCCCATGGCGGCCACCTCACCCACGGCGCCAAGGTCAATGCCTCGGGCAAGCTGTTCAACGCCGTGCAGTACGGCGTGAACGAGCAGGGCCTGATCGATTACGACGAGGTGCAGCGCCTGGCCACCGAGCACAAGCCGAAGATGGTCATTGCCGGCTTCTCGGCGTATTCGCAGAAGATCGACTGGGCGCGCTTCCGCGCCATTGCCGACAGCGTCGGTGCGTATCTGTTCGTGGACATGGCGCACGTGGCCGGCCTGGTGGCCGCCGGTGTGTACCCCAGCCCGATGGAGCATGCGCACGTGGTCACCTCGACCACGCACAAGACCCTGCGTGGCCCGCGCGGCGGCATCATCCTGGCCAAGGGCGCGGGCGAGGACCTGGTCAAGAAGCTGCAGTCGATCGTGTTCCCCGGCATCCAGGGTGGCCCGCTGATGCACGTGATCGCGGCCAAGGCGGTTGCGTTCAAGGAAGCACTGGAGCCGGAGTTCAAGACCTACCAGCAGCAGGTGGTGAAGAACGCGCAGGCGATGGCGAACACGCTGATCGCGCGCGGCTACAAGATCGTCTCCGGTGGCACCGAGAACCACCTGATGCTGGTGGACATGATCGGCCGCGATGTCTCGGGCAAGGACGCAGAAGCCGCGCTCGGCAAAGCGCACATCACCGTCAACAAGAACTCGGTGCCCAACGACCCGCGCTCGCCGTTCGTCACCTCGGGCCTGCGCCTGGGCACCCCGGCCATCACCACCCGCGGGTACCAGGAACAGGACTGCGTGGACCTGGCCAACTGGATCGCCGACGTGCTGGACGCCCCGGCCGACGACGCCGTGCTGGCCAAGGTGCGCGATGCAGTGACCGCGCAGTGCAAGAAATATCCGGTGTATGGCTGAGGTGCCGGGATTGGTGATTCGGGATTGGGGATGCGCGGCAAGCGCGTCCCTTCTCCTGCTGTTGCCAATCCCTAATCCCCACTCCCCAATCCCGGCGCCCTGATGCATTGCCCCTTCTGCCAGCACAATGACACCCGCGTGATCGATTCGCGCGTGTCCGAAGACGGGACGACGATCCGTCGGCGTCGCGAATGCGAGGCGTGCGGCGAGCGTTTCAGCACCCTGGAAACCATCGAGCTGAAGTTGCCGACGGTGGTCAAGAGCGATGGCGGGCGTGAGGCATTCGATGCGCGCAAGTTGCGCACCAGTTTCGACCGCGCGCTGCAAAAGCGCCCGGTGTCCGAAGAACAGATCGAGGCGGCGGTGCGTGCGGTGGTGCACCAGCTGCGGATGTCCGGCGAGCGCGAAGTGGGTTCGCTGCGAGTGGGCGAGTACGTGATGGTGGAGCTGCGCAAGCTCGACCATGTCGGCTATGTGCGCTTCGCCTCGGTGTACCGCAGTTTTCAGGACGTGGCCGATTTCCGCGAAGAGATCGAAAAGCTCGAACGCGAACTCCCGGTCGGCAGCGAGCAGCTGCCATTGCTGGAAGCAGCCCTGGAACGCGCCGGCAAGCCCGGCAAGCGTTGAGCGTGATGCGCATTGCCTGCGTGGCCGACACGCCGGAGCTCCTGCCCGTCATTGCGCAGGCACATCTCCAGGCCTTCGGCGCGTTGTTGCCGGACTGGAATTTTGATCAGGCATTGGACGAATTGCGTCGCCACGACCGCGACGGGGTGATTCCCACCACGTGGGTGGCGCTGGATGACACGCAGTGGCTCGGGTCGGTGAGCCTGCTGGAGAACGACGATGCGCGCATTCGGCAATGGTCGCCGTGGCTGGCGTCGCTGTACGTGCAGCCGCAGGCGCGCGGGCAGGGCATCGGTGAGGCACTGGTGACGCATTGCGTGCAGGCCGCCGCGCATCTGGGCGTGGCGGCGTTGTATCTGTATTGCCAGCCCGCACTGGTGCCGTACTACCAGCGCCTGGGCTGGCAGGCGCATGCCGAATTGTTGCTGGGGCCACTGCAGATCGTGGTGATGCAGATCGAACCGGCAGTGGTGCGGTGAGCGTGAGCGCAGACGACCACCGCTGGATGGCGCAGGCACTGCGCCTGGCCGAACGCGGCGCCTACACCACCCGTCCCAATCCGATGGTGGGCTGCGTGATCGTGCGCGATGGCGCGTGCGTGGGCGAGGGGTTTCATCAGCGTGCCGGCGGCCCGCATGCAGAAGTGTTCGCGCTGCGTGCGGCGGGCGAACAGGCGCGGGGTGCAACGGCGTATGTGACCCTGGAGCCCTGCGCGCATTACGGGCGCACGCCGCCGTGCGCGCTGGCCTTGATCGCGGCCGGCGTCACACGCGTGGTTGCGGCGATGGCGGACCCGTTTCCGCAGGTCAATGGTGGTGGCTTCACCTTGCTGCGCGATGCCGGGATCCAGGTGCACAGCGGGGTGATGGAAGCGCAGGCACGCGCGCTCAACCAGGGCTTTCTGTCGCGCGTGGAGCGTGGCCGCCCCTGGGTGCGGGTCAAACTCGGTGCCAGCCTGGATGGGCGCACCGCGATGGCCAGCGGCGAATCGAAGTGGATCACCGGTGCCGATGCGCGCGCGGATGTGCAGCACTGGCGCGCACGTGCCGGCGCGATCCTGACCGGTGCCGGCACGGTGCTGGCCGATGACCCATCGATGACGGTGCGGCTGGGCGAGGACACGCCGTGCGTACCGCCGCTGCGGGTGGTGCTCGATGCCGGCTTGCGCACGCTGGCGTGCGCCAACATTCGGCAGGGCGATGCGCCCACCTTGTATCTGCACGGCGCCGATGTCACGGCGCCGGCGTTGGACGGAGCGGAGTTTGCCGCAATGCCGTTGCATGCGGGTCGCTTCGATCTGGCCGCGGTGCTGGCATCGCTGGCCGAGCGCGGTATCAACGAGGTGCACGTGGAAGCCGGCGCCACGTTGAGCGGCGCACTGCTGCAGGCCGGCCTGGTCGATGAGCTGTTGGTCTACATGGCGCCGGTGCTGCTGGGTGAGACTGCGCGGCCGCTGCTGGCTGGGCTCGGCATCGACACCATGGCGCAGCGGCATGCATTGCAGCTGCTCGATGTCCGCCACATTGGCCAGGATCTGCGATTGCGCTATGCGCCGGTTGCTACTGCGTAAGAGCTGCGCGGTGCGTTTGACGCCGCATAAAAAGGCCCCGCATGCGGGGCCTCTACGTCTTCAACGCGCTGGATCAGAAGCTTGCGCGCACGCCGACCTTGTACTGGTTGGCGTCGTCGATGAACTGGACTTCGCCGACCAGGCCCCAGGTGGGGGTGAAGTTCACCTGGCCACCGAGGGTGCCGACGAACTCGCCTTCGTCCACGTCGCTGCCGTCGATGTAGCCGGCCTTGATCCAGGCTTCGGTCCGCGGCGAGGGCTTGCCGCGCAAGCCCAGGTTGGCGAAGCCGAGGTTGCTCGAGTCCGACGAGTCGTCGAGCGAGCGGCCACGCAGGCGCAGGTCGGATTCGACCTTGGTGCGCAGCACGCTGATGTCGGCGGTGAAGTCGACGCGCTCGGTCATTTCCTGGCGGTAACCGATACCCAGGGTGGCCTGCTGCAGGGTGCCTTCGAGCACGAAGCCGCCGCCGAGGTTGAAGTCCTTGTTGGCACGCTCATAGCCGCCGAACACATACACCGGCTGTGCAATCTGCCAGGACCCGCGAACGTAGCCGCCGTCGATGTCGTCGGATTCGCCGTTGACGCCGATCTCGGTACGGTTCCAGCCACCTTCCACGTAGGAATAGCTCAGGCCTTCGGCCGAGGCGGCAAACGGTGCGGCTGCCAGCAGGGCGGCCAGAATCAGGGTGTTACGCATGGGGTGTTTCTCTCCGAATTGATGTCCGTGTCTTCGTTCCGTTGCGGGGCGAAATAGCGACGTCTCCCGCCGCGGCGCGCAATTTAACAAAAGCTTCACAACTCTGGCTATGGGGAATTTCCCGACATGACGCAGCGTCCTGCCAGGCATGTCTTGGTAGTCAGCTATCGCCGGAAGCCGCCCTGTAGAATTGACGCGCCGGTTCGCCGGTACTTACGAACGTCTTCAGGGCGGGGTGCGATTCCCCACCGGCGGTATGCATGCGCAAGCGTGTGAGCCCGCGAGCGCTTCGCTGCCGATCTCTCGCTGAGAGCACGGCGGTGAAGGTCAGCAGATCCGGTGCGATGCCGGGGCCGACGGTATAGTCCGGATGAAAGAAGACGGCCAACGCGCAGCCCTTGCGGCTGCGCGCGCGCCTGTTTGCCTTGCGGCGTTTTTCGCTCAACTTTTTTGCGAGAAACGGCTATGTCCACCATGCGTCATCCAGCGTGCTACCGCACGCCAGTCCAGCGCTCTACGCGCGCCTTGCGGCCATTGCCCACAGGAGCGTGCTGATGTTCACCGGCATTATTGAAGGCGTTGGCCGCCTGGCCGCGCGCCAGCCGCAGGGCGGCGATGTACGTTTTACCTTCGCCACCGGCAGCCTGCCGTTCGAGGCGGTGCAGCTTGGCGAAAGCATCGCGGTCAACGGCGTCTGCCTGACCGTGATTGCATTCGATGCGGCCAGTTTCCAGGCCGATGCGTCCACCGAAACCCTGTCGCTGACCACGCTGGGCAGCTTGCAGGAAGGCGCGGTGTTGAACCTGGAACGCGCGATGCGGCCCACCGATCGGCTGGGTGGCCACCTGGTCAGCGGGCATGTGGATGGCCTGGGCCAGGTGCAATCGGTGCATGGCGATGCACGCGCGCAACGTTGGCGCTTTGCTGCGCCGCCGCAGGTGCTGCGGTATGTCGCCAAGAAGGGCTCGATCTGCGTCGACGGTGTCAGCCTCACCGTCAACGAAGTGGACGATGCCGGGTTCGAGGTCGCGTTGATTCCGCATACCGTGGCTAATACCGCGTTTTCCGAAACGGCGGTGGGCGCGGCGGTGAATCTGGAGATCGACCTGGTGGCGCGCTACGTCGAACGCCTGCTTGGCACGCGAGGTGCGGCATGAATTTTGCGCCTGTCCCCGAATTGATCGAAGAACTGCGCGCCGGCCGCATGGTGGTGATCGTCGATGACGAGGACCGTGAGAACGAAGGCGATCTGATCATGGCGGCCGAGTTGGTCAAGCCGTCGGACATCAATTTCATGGTGACCCACGCGCGCGGGCTGGTGTGTTTGTCGCTGACCCGCGAGCGCTGCACGCAGCTCGGACTGGCACCGATGGTGCGCAATAACACCGCGCAGTTCCATACCAACTTCACCGTCAGCATCGAGGCGGCCGAAGGGGTCACCACCGGGATTTCCGCCTACGACCGCGCGCATACCGTGCGCACCGCGGTGCGGCCGGATGCCAAACCGCACGATCTCAGCCAGCCGGGCCACATTTTCCCGCTGATTGCGCAGCCGGGCGGCGTGCTGACGCGCGCCGGGCACACCGAAGCGGCGAGCGATCTGCCGATGCTGGCCGGGCTTGAGCCGGCCGGTGTACTGGTGGAAGTGCTCAACCCCAACGGCAGCATGGCGCGCCGCCCGCAGCTGGAAGTGTTCGCGCGCGAGCATGGGCTGAAGATGGGCTCGATCGCCGATCTGATCGCCTACCGGCTGGCCAACGAGCACACCGTCGAGCGCGTGGATGAACGTGAGATCGAAACCGAATTCGGGCCGTTCCATCTGGTGACCTACCGCGACCGCATCGCGCACGACCTGCACTTCGCACTCGTGCGTGGCACTCCGGATCCGACCACGCCAACCCTGGTCCGCGTGCAGGTGGAAAACCCGCTGGCCGATCTGCTGCACTGGCAGCGCGATGATTTCGGCGTGGCCGCCACCGATGCGCTGCGCGCGATTGCCGCCGAAGGACAGGGCGTGATGGTGGTGCTGTCGGCCCCGCGCGACAGCGAATCGCTGCTGGCGCGCCTGCGCCAACAGCCGGAGGTGGCCGCCAACGCCAAGGATGTGAGCCAGTGGCGCCGCAACGGTGCCGGCGCGCAGATCCTGGCCGACCTGGGCCTGGGCAAACTGCGCGTGCTGGGTACGCCGCGGCGGCAGGTCGGCCTGGCCGGCTTCGGCCTGGAGGTGGTGGAGTTTCTGGAGTGCCATCCAGGCGCCGCCCCGCGCGTGGCTGCCGCGCCCTGAGCCGGCGGTCACTACGGCCAGGCCTGCGCAGGCGGGCCCGGCCGTGGCGTGCAGACCGGGCGCATTGCCCGGCTGCTGTTAAACTTCCCGCCCCCTCGAGTTGCCGACCCGCATGACCCACTACGAAGGCGATCTTCGCCCCACCACCGCGCGCTTTGTGATCATCGCCAGCCGCTGGAATGCCCGTATCACCGACGCCCTGGTGACCGGTGCGCGTCAGAGCCTGGCCGGCAACGGCATCGGCGAAGACGCCATCGACGTGGTGCGCGTGCCCGGCGCCTGGGAAATCCCGATGGCCGCCAACCGCGTTGCCCAGGGCGGCCAGCATGCGGCGATCATCGCGCTGGGCTGCGTCATCCGTGGCGATACCCGCCATTACGAACACGTTGCCGACCTGTGCGCCGAAGGCCTGATGAGCGTGCAGTTGCAGACCGGCGTGCCGGTGCTCAACGGCGTGCTGGCGGTCGAGCGCGTGGAAGATGCCGAGGCACGCGCCGGCGGCAGTCACGGCAACAAGGGCGAAGAATGCGCCCTGGCCGCACTGGAACTGGTCAATTTGATGGAGCTGTTGCCATGAGCAAGCCCGGTGGACACGCCCGCCACGGACGTCGTGACGGCATCGACCCGGTGCTGCGCTCGCGCGCACGCCGTCGCGCCTTGCAGGCGGTGTATGCCTGGCAGATCGCCGGTGGGTTCGCCAAGCAGGTGATCGCGCAGTTTGCCCACGAGCAGGCGCATGAAGTGGCCGATCTGGCCTACTTCGAGAGCCTGGTAGAAGGCGTGCTCAGCAACCGCAATGAGCTGGATACCGCGCTGACGCCGTACCTGGACCGTGGCGTGGAAGAAGTCGATGCGATCGAGCGCGCCGTGCTGCGCCTGGCCGCCTACGAGCTGCTGTATCGCCAGGACGTGCCGTACCGCGTGGTGATCAACGAAGCGATCGAAACCGCCAAGCGTTTTGGTTCCGAACACGGCCACACCTATGTCAACGGCGTGCTGGACCGCGCAGCCGTGGAGTGGCGCAAGATGGAATCGGGCGCCAGCGGCGCCTGAGGCGCCGCGGGAATGGGGAGTCGGGAATGGAGAATCGGAAGAGCAACGTTTCCGACATCTCCTGACGCGCCTTTGCGATTCCCGATTCCCCTCTCCCGATTCCCGTCCCCATGCCCGAATTCGATCTGATCGCCCGCCTGCGTGCCCGCATTGCTGCGCGGGCCGATGTGCCGTTGGGCATCGGTGACGATGCGGCGCTGCTGCAGCCGCCGGCTGGCGAGCAGTTGGCGATCACCGCCGATACGCTCAATGCCGGTGTGCATTTCCCTCTGGAAACAGGCGCCGCCGACCTCGGCTGGAAGACGCTGGCGGTCAATCTCTCCGATCTGGCCGCGATGGGCGCGCAGCCGCGCTGGTGCACCTTGTCGCTGTCGTTGCCGCACGACGATGCCGCGTGGGTGGATGCGTTCGCCGATGGGTTTTTTGCGCTGGCCGATCTGCACGGCATTGCCCTGGTCGGTGGCGACACCACGCGCGGGCCGTTGTCGTGCGCGGTCACCGCGATTGGCAGCCTGCCACCGGACGCGGCGCTGCGCCGCGATGGGGCACGCGTCGGCGACGACATCTGGGTGACCGGTGCGCTGGGCGAGGCGGCGGCGGCATTGTCGCTGTGGCAGGCCGGCGACCTGGACGTGACGGTGCCCGCCACTGACGCCGTGCAGGAGCAGTGGCGACAGCACCTGCTGCGCCCGCAGCCACGCGTACAGGCCGGACTGCGACTACGCGGGCTTGCCCATGCCTGCATCGATGTGTCCGATGGCCTGTTGGCCGATCTGGGGCATTTGTGCGAACGCAGCGGCGTGGGCGCGGAACTTGCGCTGGCTGCCTTGCCGCAGATGCCACCTACCGCCGGCGTCACCGCCACGCAGTACAGCGCGTGGCAACTGGGCGGCGGCGACGATTACGAACTGTGCTTCACCGCTGCCGCGCAGCATCGCGATGCGGTGCTGCAGGCACTGGAATTCGCACAAGTGGCCGCCACCCGCATCGGGCGCATCGTCGCCGCGCCCGGCGTGGTGGTCCACGATGCCAGCGGCAACCCATGGCAACCGCCGCAACGTGGCTACCAGCACTTCGTCGGCTGAGTCGGTTGGCGCTGTGTACTGCGGGTGGGGTAGGCGCAGGGTGAGTCTTACGCGTTCGCTTTGATGGTCCATTCGACTGCATGACCATGCGATTGGCGCCATTGCGCGTTGCGCTGCGAGCGTGATTTTCGAATGTGCAGTGCTACAGCGCCCTTGAATCGGCAAACGTATTGATCCGACGGATTCGGGCGCAGCTGCATCAGCCAATCCGGAAGTAACAATCTAATCGCCCTGCCTGCGCTCGGCTCGTCGCTCGTCCCGACTCCCGACTCCCGACTCCCGACTCCCGACTCCCGATTCCCGATTCCCGATTCCCGATTCCCGATTCCCGATTCCCGATTCCCGATTCCCGATTCCCGATTCCCAACCCTTGAGCCATACCGTACCGTCTGGTACGTTCGCTACGTTCTCCCCCCGAACCACGGATGCATGGCAGTTGCCGCTGGGCTATCCCGGCCCGGCCTCGCGTGGGAGAACACGATGGACAAGCGTTGGATGGGCGGTCTTGCCGCCATGGCGTTGTTGCTGTCGTCGGCGTCGGCTCTGGCCGGTGCCTTCAGCAAGACCTACGAACGGATTCCGGGTTGGGACGGCGCGCAGATGGGCGCCCTGGTGTTGGTGCCGCAAGGGCAGGGTAGCGGGCCATTTCCGCTGATCGTGATGCCGGCCAGCTGGTCGCTGCCGAATCTGGAATATCTTGGGCGCGCCACCCAGTTGGCCAGCGATGGCTATGTGGTGGTCAGCTACACCTCGCGCGGGTTCTGGGATTCGGCCGGGCAGATCGATATCGCCGGGCCGGACACCGTGGAAGATGTCAGCGCGGTGATCGACTGGGCGCTGGCGCATACGCCGACCAATCCCGATGCGATTGGCGCCTCCGGTATTTCCTATGGTGCTGGCATCAGCCTGCTGGCGGCCGAGCGCGACCCGCGCATCAAGGCGGTGGCCGCGCTCAGCGGGTGGGCGGATCTGGAAGCCTCGCTGTACGCAAATCGCACGGTGAGCCAGCAGGGCGTGGGCCTGCTGGTAGGGGCGGGTACGTTGACCGGCCGGCCGGGGCCGGACTTGGCCAGGATCGGCGCCAGGGTGGCGGCTGGCGATTACGACGGCGCGGTGCAGGGCTTCCTGCCGCAGGCCGCATCGCGTAGCCCGGCGCGCGATGTGGCGGCGCTCAATGCGCGCGGCACCGCGGTGCTGCTGGGCAATGCCTTCAACGACGGCCTGTTTCCGCCCAACCAGACCATCGCGTTCTACAACCAGCTGCGCGGCCCCAAGCAACTGCTGCTCAGCCAGGGCGACCATGCCACCGCCGAATTGCCGGGCGCGCTCGGGCTGCCCAACGCGGTGTACACGGCGACCACGCGCTGGTTCGACCGCCACCTCAAGCAGCTGCGCAATGGCGTGGACGACGAAGCGCCGGTGCGGCTGTCGCCGCGCGCCGGGCAATGGCTGGACTACCCGGACTGGGCGGCGGTGCAACAGGGCGCCACGCGGTTCGGGCTGTCCGCGCCGGGCGGTCTGCTCAGCCCCACGGGCGGCTTGATCAACGGCACAGCCAGCGGCTGGTAGTCGCGCATTGGTACCGACGTGCCGACGCTCGCCGAGTCTGGCGTGGTGCTGGCCAGTGGGCTGTTGCAGGGAATCGGACTGCCGGTGACCACTTCCATCCCGCTGGTGAACCGGGCCGGTGCGGCGGTGTGGGTGGGTGCACCGTCGAGCGGAGTGCGGCGCCTGGCCGGCAGTCCATCGTTGCGGGTCACCGTGGTGCCCAGCCAGACGCAGGTGAGCCTGTTCGCCTATCTGTACCGCATGGATGCGCTGGGCGTTGCACAGCTGCTGACCCACGCGCCGTATTCGCTGCGCGGCGCAACGCCCGGCACGCCGGTGACGCTGGAGTGGGCGCTGCAGGCCGCCGCAGCAGAGATCCCGGCCGGGCAGCGCCTGGTGTTGGTGGTCGACACGCGCGACGCACGCTACACCGATGCCAGCGGCGGCGGCACGCTGACCTTTACGTCGCCGGTGGCGACGCCATCGGTGTTGAATGTGCCGCTGCGGTGAGCTTGTATTTTTGATACTGAAGAGACTCGGCGGCAGGAGGCTGCCGAGTCTCGTCGGATGGGAGCGTGCTTGGGCGTGTGGGCAGGACTTCTGTGCGAAGTGCAGCTTCGCGTGCATAAGACGATAAGCCGGCCGACGGCTGTCGATTGATCGGTGCCTTGGCTTGCGGAGGATTTGTGTCGGGGTGCATGCATGTGCTCGTGACTGATGCTGTCTTCGCGCATGCCGTGTTCTGCTTTTCAGTGTGTGTCTCCTCCCTTCGTCTGCGTTGGTTGCACGGCGCAAACTGGGGTGACGTTGCAGGGCCCTTGCCCGCCCACCATCGCGGGACACGCCGCAAGTACGTCCTTGTAGCAACTGTGGTGTTGGAGGCGGCACGTCTGCGCTTGCCCGGTCCTCGGAGTGGCCGTGGCCACTCCAACACCACAGTTGCTCCATGGATGGATTCACGGCGTGTCCCAGAAGCGGCCAGGGCAGTCCGCCCGCAACCAACCCTGCGTGGACTCGCAGGAACTCCAGCACCTGCCAATAGCGCTGAAGCCAAGTGGGCCCGAGTGCCGGAACAAACAAGCCAATTCAGCGCTTTATGCGGAATTTACGCGGCCGCCCCACCAGGTCCATAGCGACTTTACGCAGCACAGGACGAGACTGCGCGCATTGGCGGAGCGGTTCCGCCGTGGACATTCCGATGCACGCTCTTTCCCGTCTGCCCCATCGGCGCTGCGCGCCCGGTGCGGCAGCGCCTTGTCTTGTTGGTTCGTCCCTGCCGCCTGCACCTGCGGGCGGTGTCTCGCTTGCGCCGTGTTGCGCATCCACGGAGTAATCGACATGCCTGCCTGGTTGTCCCTGCTGTGCGGCGTGGCCGTGTTCGTGGCGGCCGCGTACTTGTTGTACGTGGTGCTGCGGCCCGAAGACTTCTGATGCGAGTGCGCTCCAATGACTGAAACATTGCTTGTCTACGCGCTGGCCATCGTGCTGGCGTGGCCCTTGGGTCGCTATCTGGCGGCGGTGATGCGCGGTGCGCCCATGCGCGGCGACGCCGTGTTCGGCTGGATCGAACGGCCTCTTTACGCAGTGCTTGGCACGCGCCCGCAACAAGGCATGTCGTGGCGCGGCTACGTCGCGGCGTTCCTGCTCAGCAATCTGGTGGTGGGCGTGCTGACCTGGGGCGTGTTCATGACCCAGGCCTGGCTGCCGTTCAATCCCGATGCCATCCCCAACATGCGTTGGGACACCGCGTTGCACACGATGGTGTCGTTCCTCACCAATACCAACCAGCAGCATTACTCCGGCCAGGCGCAGTTGTCGTACCTGGCGCAGATGACCGGCATTGTCGGCCTGCAAGTGGTGACGCCGATGATGGGTCTGGCACTGGCGGTGGCAACCTTGCGCGCGCTGTTTGGCGGGCGGGCGGTTGCGAATGCCAACGACGTTGCGGCAACGGCAAGCGGCCCGCACTCCAGCGCGTTGCAGACCGCGACAGCGAGCTTGGCTGCGCACGAGACGCAGCCGTCAATACCGGCAGGCGCGCCGTTGCCCGATGCAGACGTGGGCAACTACTGGGCCGATGTGATCCGCGCCAGCGTGCGGGTGTTGTTGCCGCTGTGCCTGCTGTGGACGCTGCTGCTGGGCTGGCAGGGTGTGCCGTCGACCTTGCAGGGTGCAGCGACGGCGACGCCGCTGGACAGCAGTGCCGGTATGGCCACGCAGACCATTCCGGTCGGGCCGGTGGCGGCGATGGTGGCGGTCAAGCAACTCGGCACCAATGGCGGTGGCTGGTATGGCCCCAACAGTTCGGTGGCACTGGAAAACCCCACTCCGCTGAGCAATCTGCTGGAAACGCTGGCGCTGGTGCTGCTGCCGATGAGCGTGGTGTTCATGGTCGGCTATCTCACCGGGCGCAAGCGGCTGACCGCGTTGGTGTTCGGCACCATGCTGCTGATGTCGGTGGCATCCACCGGCTTGCTGCTGTGGTCCGAAGCGCATTCGGCCAGCGCCGCATCGCCCGCGTTGATGGAAGGCAAGGAAGTGCGCATCGGTGCCGACGCCTCGGCGTTGTGGGCCGCGTTGACCACGCAGACGTCCAATGGCTCGGTCAATGCGATGCACGATTCGCTCAGCCCGTTGAGCGGGCTGGTCACGCTGGTGGACATGTTGATCAACGCCATCTGGGGCGGCGTCGGGTGCGGGCTGCAGCAGTTCGTGGTGTATCTGTTGTTGAGCGTGTTCCTGGCCGGCCTGATGACCGGGCGTACGCCGGAATTGTTCGGCCGCAAGATCGAAGCGCGCGAAGTGCAATTGCTGGCGCTGTTGATCCTGCTGCAGCCGCTGGTGGTGCTGGGCTTCACCGCGGTGGCGTTGTCGGTGCCGGCGTGGACGGCCAATTCCAACCCCGGTTTCCATGGCATCAGCCAGGTGTTCTACGAGTACACCTCGGCATTCGCCAACAACGGTTCCGGTTTCGAAGGCCTGGGCGATGCCACGTACTGGTGGAATCTGAGTTGCGCGGTGGTGCTGGCGCTGGGGCGTTATCCGGCGCTGATCCTGCCGCTGATGGTGGCTGCGCGCATGGCAACCAAACGCCGTGCACCGGAATCGTCCGGCAGCCTGCAGATCGAAACCCCCACCTTTGCATTGACCCTGATGGCCATCGTGCTGGTGCTCACCGTGCTGCAGTTCATGCCCGCACTGGTGCTGGGCCCCATCGCCGAACACCTCGCCCTGGCGGCGTCCTGAGAGTTCCCGAGCAATGTCTACGATTCCTGTGATTGAAAAGCGTGAGCGCGCCGACGCCAAGTTGTTCGATGGCGCGGTGCTGCTGGCGGCGATGCGCGCGGCATTTTTGAAGTTGACGCCGCGGCATCTGCTGCGCAGTCCGGTGATGGCGGTGGTGATGGGCGGCACCTTGCTGGCAGCGGTGATCACCGCCAGCGGGCATGGCAATGCCGGCTTCGGCTGGGCGGTGACGGCGATCCTGTTCGTCACCGTGCTGTTCGGCAACTTTGCCGAAGCCATCGCCGAGGCGCGCGGTCGCGGCCAGGCCGCGTCGCTGCGGCGCGCACGCAAGGACCTGGTGGCGCGGCGCGTGGAAACCGCATTGGGCGGGCGCGAAACCCGCGTGCCGGCGGCCGAATTGCGCCCGGGCGATTTCGTGCTGGTGTCCGAAGGCGAGTTTGTGCCTGCCGACGGCGAGATCGTGCGTGGCCTGGCCACCATCAACGAAGCGGCGGTCACCGGCGAATCCGCGCCGGTGCTGCGCGAGGCCGGGACCGACCGCAGCGGCGTGATCGGCGGCACGCGCGTGCTGTCCGACGAGATCGTATTCAAGGTCACCGCCGAGCCGGGGCAGAGTTTTCTCGATCGCATGATTGCGCTGGTGGAAGGCGCCAACCGGCAGAAGACGCCGAACGAAATTGCGCTGACGATACTGCTGGCGGCGATGACGCTGACCTTCCTGATCGTGGTGGCGTCGCTGCCGGCGATTGCGGGCTTTGTCGGCGTCACGCTGGATCCGTTGCTGCTGATCGCGTTGCTGGTGTGCCTGATTCCCACCACCATCGGCGGGCTGTTGCCGGCGATCGGCATTGCCGGCATGAACCGCGCGTTGTCGGCCAATGTGCTGGCCAAGTCGGGCAAGGCGGTGGAAGTGGCCGGCGACGTGGACGTGCTGCTGCTCGACAAGACCGGCACCATCACCTACGGCGATCGCCAGGCCACCGCGTTTCATCCGTTGGCCGGCATCGACCGTGCACAGCTGCGTGATGCCGCCATGCTGGCCTCGCTCGCCGACCCGACACCGGAAGGCAAATCCATCGTCAAATTGGCACGTCAGCAAGGCGCAGTGGCAGTGGAGCCGGAAGACGCGCATTTCATTGCATTCACCGCACAAACGCGCATGTCTGGCGTGGACCTGGCCGGGCGCAATATCCGCAAGGGTGCGGGCGATGCGATCGTGGCGTATGTGCAGGCGCAAGGCGCCACGGTGTCGCCGGAGTTGAACGGGCGCATCGAAGAAGTGGCACGCGGCGGCGCCACCCCGCTGGTGGTGGCCGAAGGCCGCCACGTGCTCGGCGTGGTTGAACTCAGCGACGTGGTCAAGCAGGGCATCAAGGAAAAGTTCGCGCAGTTGCGTGCGATGGGCATCAAGACGGTGATGATCACCGGCGACAACCCGCTCACCGCCGCAGCGATTGCCGCCGAAGCCGGCGTGGACGACTACATCGCCCAGGCGCGCCCGGAAGACAAACTCGCGCGCATCCGCGCCGAGCAGGCCGGCGGGCGACTGGTGGCGATGGTGGGTGACGGCACCAACGACGCCCCCGCACTCGCACAGGCCGATGTGGGCCTGGCGATGAACTCCGGCACCCAGGCCGCCAAGGAAGCCGGCAACATGGTCGATCTGGATTCGGATCCGGCCAAGTTGCTGGCGGTGGTCGAAGTGGGCAAACAGCAGTTGATCACCCGCGGCGCGTTGACCACGTTCTCGCTGGCCAACGACGTGTCGAAGTATTTCGCGATCCTGCCCGCATTGTTTGCTGCGGCCATTCCCTCGATGGCCGCGCTCAACGTGATGCACCTGTCCAGCCCACGGCATGCGGTGCTGGCGGCGCTGATCTTCAATGCGCTGATCATTCCTGCATTGATTCCGCTAGCACTGCGCGGGGTGCGGTTCCGTCCCTCCAGCGCCACGGCGTTGTTGCGCCGGAACATGCTGATCTACGGCCTGGGCGGCGTGTTGCTGCCGTTTGCCGCCATCAAACTGATCGATCTGGCGCTGGTCGCCACCCTGGGTGCCTGAGTCATGACCACTTCTTCCAAGAGCACGACCATGTCTACCTCTTTGCCATTGCGCGACGATGGCGCGTTGCGTGCGTCCTTCGCCCTCGCGTTGTTCGTGCTGCTTGGGCTGGGCCTGGGCTATTCGCTGTTGGCCACCGGCATCACCGGCGCGTTGATGCCGGACCAGGCGCACGGGTCACTGCTGCGGGCGGATGGCCGGGTCATCGGCTCGTCGCTGGTAGCGCAGCCGTTTGCCGACGCGCGCTACTTTCAGCCGCGTCCATCGGCCGCCAAGTACGACCCCACCGCTGCGGCCGGCAGCAACCAGGCGCGCTCCAATCCAGAGCTGCTGGCGCGGATCACCACCGCACGTGCGGAGATTGCACAGCGCGATGGCATTGCGCCGGATGCAGTTCCCGGCGAGCTGCTCACCCAGTCCGGCAGTGGCCTGGATCCGCACCTGAGCCCGGCTGGTGCGCAGGTGCAACTGCGCCGCGTCGCCGCCGCCCGCGGCTGGCCGGAGCACCGCGTAGCCGCGCTGCTGCAGGCCGCCACCGAGCAGCCGCAGTTCGGCTTGCTTGGGCAGCCGCGAATCAATGTGCTTGCACTGAATCTGGCGCTTGATCGCGCCGGACACGGAGCGCCGGGAACGGGGAATGGCGGAGAGCAACAGCGCTAGTACACCAAGCCAGGGTAGGCTCTTCGATTCCCGATTCCCGATTCCCGATTCCCGATTCCCGATTCCCGAATGTCTGACGCCCGTACCCAACACGCCGATGCCCTCATCGGCGAACTGCAGCGCGAACACGGCGGTCGGCTGACCGTGTTCCTGGGCGCAGCGCCTGGCGTGGGCAAGACCTACGCCATGCTGTCGCGCGCGCGCGAGCGGTTGCGCCAGGGCGTGGATGTGGTGGCCGGGGTGGTGGAAACGCACGGACGCAGCGAGACCGCCGCGTTGCTCGATGGCGTGCCGCTGCTGCCGTGTGCGCAGGTGAGCTACCAGGGGCATGCGCTGGAGGAACTGGCGCTGGATGCGCTGCTGGCGCGCAAGCCGCAGCTGGCCTTGATCGACGAATTGGCACATCGCAACGTGCCCGGCAGCCGCCACGAGCGCCGCTGGCAGGACATCGTGGAGTTGCTGGACGCCGGCATCGACGTCTACACCACCGTCAATATCCAGCACCTGGAAAGCCTCAACGACATCGTGCTGCGCATCACCGGCGTGCGCGTGTCCGAGACCGTGCCAGATGCGGTGTTCGACCGCCTGCGCGACATCGTGCTGGTCGACCTGCCACCGCGTGAGCTGATTGAGCGGCTGCAGCAGGGGAAGGTGTATCTGCCCGAGCAGGCCAGCCAGGCGCTGCAGGCGTTCTTCTCGCCCTCCAACCTCACCGCGTTGCGCGAGCTGGCGATGCAGACCGCCGCCGACCGCGTGGACAGCGATCTGCGCGACACCCAGGCCGCGCGCGGTCTGCCGGGCACGGCGGCGTTGCGGCGGCATGTGGTGGTGGCAATCGACGGGCGCGGCAGCTCGGATTATCTGGTACGGGTGGCGCGGCGGCTGTCGGAACGCCGCGACGCGCCGTGGACCGTGGTGACGGTGCAGACACGCACCGTGGCCGATGCCGCCTGGCAACTGGAGATCGACCGCGCGTTCGCGTTGACGCGCCGGCTCGGCGGCGACACGGCGCTGCTGCATGGCGCCAACGTGGCCGATGCCTTGCTGGATTTCGCCTCGCAAAACGGCGTCTCCACGCTGGTGTTGGGGCGCACCCGCGAGCGCCCGCTGGCGCGCATGTTCAACCGCACGCTGACCCAGCAACTACTGCAGCGCGGCGCACACTACGAACTGGTCATCGTCAGCTCGGGCGATGCGCGTGCCCGCGCGCGGCAGCGCTGGCGCAACCCGGGGCAGTGGCTGCAGCGTTACGACCTGGCCTATGCCGCCATCGCTGCCGCCGCCGCGGTGGCGCTGGCCTGGGTGATCCAGCGCTGGACCGACATCGATGACCTGTCGATGGTGTTCATCGTCGCGGTGGTGCTGGTGGCTTCGCGCACGCGCATGGCCGCGGCGGTGATCGCCGCACTGCTGAGTTTTGTCGCCTACAACTTCTTCTTCATCGAACCGCGTTTCACCTTGCACATCAGCGCGCGCCAGGGCGTGGTGACGGTATGCCTGTTCCTGATCGCCGCCCTGGTGGCCGGGCGCCTGGCCTCGCGCCTGCGCAGCCAGGTGCTCGCCCTGCGCGCGGCCAATGCGCACGCCAACGCGCTGCAGGCGCTGGCCCGCCAGCTCAGCACCGCGGCCGATCTGGGTCAGGTGCTGGAGGCCGGCCGGCGTGCGCTGGCCAGTGCGCTCGATGCAGAGGTCTGGCTGCGGCTGGAACAGTGCGAGAGCGAGGCGCCCACCAGTTTCAGTGCACTGGACCGCAACGCCGCCGACTGGACCCAGCGCCACGGCCAGCCGGCCGGCCGCTTCACCGACACCCTGGCCGGCGCGCAGTGGTGGTGCCTGCCGGTGCGGCATGAGCGCGGCACGCTGGGCGTGGCGGCGTTGCGCTTCCGCCAGCAGCTGCAACGGCCGGGCCTGGAGCAGCGCCGCCTGGCCGAGGCGATGGTGGAAGACATTGGCCAGGCCGCACTGCGCACGCGTTTGGTTGCCGATCTGGAAGGCGCCCGCGTCAGCGGCGAAACCGAACGGCTGCGCTCGGCGTTGTTGTCATCGGTCTCGCACGATTTGCGCTCGCCGTTGGCCTCGATGATCGGCTCGGCCAGCAGCCTGGCCGAATATGGCGAGGCGATGGACGCCACCGACCGCCGCAGCCTGCTGGAGACCATCCGGCTCGAAGGCGAGCGGCTGGACCGCTATATCCAGAACCTGCTCGACATGACCCGGCTCGGCCATACCGGGCTGACCTTGAAGCGCGACTGGATCGGCGTGGACGAGTTGATCGGCTCGGCCACGCGGCGGCTGCAGCGCTACCAGCCGCAGGTGCGCCTGCAGCTGGACCTGGCGCCGGAGCTGCCGGCGATCTGGGTGCATCCGGCGCTGGTGGAGCAGGCCATCTTCAACGTGCTGGAAAACGCAGCGAAATTCTCGCCGCCGGGCGTGGCGGTGACGGTGCAGGCCCGGCTGCAGAGCGGCGCCTTGCAGATCGAGATCGGCGACCAGGGCCCGGGCATTCCCGAAGACGAGCGCGCGCGTATCTTCGACATGTTCTACAGCGTGGAGCGCGGCGATCGCGGCCGCCACGGCACCGGCCTGGGTCTGACCATCTGCCAGGGCATGATCGGTGCGCATGGCGGCAGCGTGGAGGCCTTGGCCGGCCCGCATGGTCACGGCACCACGATCCGCATTACGCTGCCGCTGCTCGTTCCTGCCGCGCCACCTCGCCCCGATGCCGACTGACCCGACTGCCATTCCCCCCGCGCGCGTGCTCATCATCGACGACGAGCCGCAGATCCGCCGGTTTCTCGACATCAGCCTGCGTGCGCAGGGGTACCGCGTGCTGCAGGCCGGCACCGCCGAAGAAGGCCTGGCCACGCTGGCCGGGCAGGGCGCCGAGCTGGTGGTGCTGGACATCGGCCTGCCTGATCGCGACGGCCACGAGGTGCTGCGCGAGATTCGCCAGTGGTCCAGCGTGCCGGTGATCATGCTCACCGTGCGCGCCGGCGAAACCGAGAAGGTCGCCGCGCTTGACGCCGGTGCCAACGACTACGTCACCAAGCCCTTCGGCGTGCAGGAGCTGATGGCCCGCATCCGCGCGCTGCTGCGCCAGGCCGGCGCCGGCAACACGGTGGAGGAAAGCGTGTTCGACGATGGCCGCCTGCATATCCACCTGGGCCTGCGTGAAGTTACGCTCGATGGCGAAGCAGTGCCGCTCAGCCGCAAGGAATACGCGCTGCTCGCACTGCTGTTCAAGCACGCAGGCCGCGTGGTCACCCAGCCGCAGTTGCTGCGCGAGGTGTGGGGCCCGACCCATGAAGAAGACACGCATTACCTGCGCATCCTGGTCGGCAAGCTGCGCCAGAAGCTGCACGATGATGCGGCGGCGCCGCATTACATCGTCACCGAACCGGGCGTGGGCTTGCGATTTATCGGTGGCGGGCGCTGAGTATTGCGTTGCGGTATTCGAGGGCGCTATCTCATTACGGCTGCGCAGTCGTTTTTGATAGCTGCTCTAGGTGCCCAGCGCTTGCGGATGGCGGGGTTCTAGGGTTGTTCGAAATCAAGCGTGGGCGCGGCTAGGTTTTATCGAGAAAGCGCTCGCGCCCGAGGGCGCTCCTACCTGGGGGCGGGTCGTGTCATGGCGACTGCTTTGTTGCCGCGCAGGCGTGAGTACGGATCGATGCTGTTTCGAAATAAACAGACGGGCTCATTCGCACGCCACCGGCACTTGGTTGCATCACTCACACGCTGAGCAACGAGCCACTACTGCCGCCCACACAGCAAACAAACGCAGCAGCAACTGGCAGCGTGCGTTTGC
Source organism: Xanthomonas sp. NCPPB 2922 (assembly GCF_041520885.1). Lineage (NCBI taxonomy): Bacteria > Pseudomonadati > Pseudomonadota > Gammaproteobacteria > Lysobacterales > Lysobacteraceae > Xanthomonas > Xanthomonas sp. NCPPB 2922. The sequence continues at coordinate 418,184 of NZ_JBGOFY010000002.1, forward strand.
AGCTTTCAGCTGCCGGCCTTCTTCCATGCCGCATTCGCCGCTCGCCAGCACCGCATCCATCATTCCGCGCATCTCTACCGCTGCATCACGGCGCCGGCGGCAGCACCTTGCCTGGATTCAAGATGCCATCCGGATCCAGTGCGGCCTTGATCGCGCGCATGGCCGCGAGTGTGGGTGCGCTGAAGGCCTGGGTCATGAAATCGCGCTTGGCCACACCGATGCCGTGTTCGCCGGAGAGCGTGCCTTCCAGCGCTATTACCAGCGCAAACACGCGCGGCAGTGCCGCCTGCGCGCGCGCCGTTTCATCGGCGTCGTCCGGGTCATACATGATGTTGACGTGCAGGTTGCCATTGCCGGCATGACCGAAGGCAACGATTGGCACCGAGAATTCCACCGCCAGTGCTTCCACACCAGCGACAAGCTCAGGAATGCGCGACACCGGCACCACCACGTCCTCGTTGATCTTGCCCGGCTTGATGGTGCGCAATGCCGGCGACAACGCACGCCGTGCCGCCCACAGCTTGTCGCGCGCACTGCCATCGGCGGCGATGTCCAGGCTGAGGACGCCATCGCCATCGGCCGCGTCATGCAGGGCCTGCAATGCGTAGGGCAGGGTGTCGTGATCGCCATCGGCTTCGATCAACAGCATCGCGCCGGCATCGGGCACGTCGCTGCCATTGCGGCGCAGTAGCGCAATCGCGCTGGCATCCATGAATTCCAGCATCGTCGGCGTGGTGGGTTGCGCCATGATGCGCGACACCGCTGCCGCCGCGCTGGCAGCATCGCGGTACAGCGCACGCACGCCGGCTTGTGCGACTGCGCGCGGGGTCAGCTTCAGCGTCGCTTCGACGATGATCGCCAGCGTGCCTTCGCTGCCGACCAGTAAATGCGTGAGGTCGTAGCCAGTGGAATTTTTGGTGTACGCGCCGCCGCAGTGAATGACATCGCCGGTGCCGGTCACCGCGACCAGGCCGAGCACGTTGTCGCGGGTGGCGCCGTATTTCACCGCACGCGGGCCGCCGGCATTGGTCGACAGGTTGCCGCCCACGCTGCAGATCTCCGCGCTCGATGGATCCGGTGGCCAGAACAGGCCGTGCGGCTGCAAGGCCTGCTGCAAATCGCCATTGAGCACACCCGGTTGCACCACCGCACAGCGGTCGGCCGGGCGCAACGCCAGGATGCGGTTCATGCGCGCCATCGATACCACCACGCCGCCGGAAAACGGCACTGCCGCGCCAGTGGTGCCGGTGCCCGCGCCGCGCGCCACGATCGGCACGCCATGCGCGCGGCACGCCTGCACGATCGCCACCACGTCATCGGTATCGCGCGGCAGCGCCACCGCACCCGGCAATGCCCAGCGCCGCGAATCGTCCTCGCCATAGCGGCGCCGCGCGTCTGCGCCGGTCAGCCAGCCTTCCGGTCCAAGCCGTGCGGCCAGCAGGTCGGCCAGCGCGGTGGGAAGTCCATCAGTCATAACGCGTGATCCTGTGGTCTCGCGCGTTGGAGGCATCGCCACCCAAGCGCCGCGACGGTGAGCGGCAACCACACCCAGCGCAGCTCGGAGAGCAGCACGGTGAGGCCACGCGCATTGAAGAAATTGCCGGCAAACGGGGAGACCCGAATCGGCCGCCACGGCGCAAACCAGCGCGCATCGCTCCACGGCCAGGCCAGGGCCACGCCCAGGCCGCCGGAGGTCATTGCATCGAGCAGCGGATGCGAAGCGGTGCAGATCAACAGAAACACCGCTGCCTGCAGTGCATCGGCGCGAAGCAGGCGATGCGCGCCGGCGCCCAGCGCGGCCGTCAATACGGCAAACAGCAGCGAGTGACTGGCGCCGCGGTGGCCGAACGCATCGGCATACGGGATGTGCAGCGCAAAAGCGGCCACGTCGGCATCGGGCAGCATTGCGGCCACCACGCCGGCGGCAAGCAGGCGCGGGCTGATGCGTCCGCGCTCGCTGGCACACCAGAGCGCCAGCGGTACCGCGGCGTGGGTCATGATGGTTGGCATCGAACGGGCTCGTTGCTCAGCAGTCGTCTAGGCGAAATGCGTCGCGGATCCGGTGCAGCAGCGGCGGCTCGCCGCTGGCCTCGACCACATCGAACCGGCACGGCAGCGCCGCGAGCGCCGGGTGGGCGGCGAGGAACAGTTGCGCGGCCAGCACCAGCTTGCGGCGTTTACGGAAGTCCACCGATGCCGCGCCGCCACCGAAGCGTGCGTCGCGGCGGTAGCGCACTTCCACAAACACCAGCATCGGGCCGTCGCGCATCACCAGATCGAGTTCACCGCCGCGGTAATTGGCGTTGCCCGCCACCAGCCGCAGCCCGGCCTGTTCCAGCTGCGCGCGCGCGGCGGCTTCCACCGCTGCGCCACGCTGCTGGCGGGCCGCCGGCATGGGCTCAGCGGCCGTCGGCGATCGGGACCGGCCGGCCACCGTTGAAGGTGGACCATGCCGGCGTGCGCAGCACATTGCCAAACCCATCCAGATGCAGGGTGCCGGTCGCGCCGCGCAGGCCGCCGTCGCTGCCGGTGGCGAGCTTTTCCAGATACGCGCTGATCTTCCAGGCGTCGTAGCCGAACGCGAACAGGCGTGCCGCCGGGCCGCGCGCGCTGGGCAGGGTGCTGGCGACCTGGCTGGCTGCCGGCAGGCCGGACACGCCCAGGGCGGTCCAGGTCTCGCTGGGGTAGACGATGCCATCCAGCGCCAGGTCGTCTTCCACCTTGCCGGTGCCGGCCACCAGCTGCGAGGTGCCAACGCGCGACTTGCCGGCGAACCCGCTTAATGCCAACTGCGGCGCCAACGCGCGCGCGGTGTTGCCGCGCACCGCCAGGAACACCGAATCGGCGGTGCCGTAATTGCGCAACTGCGCACCGATGTCGCCCGGCACATCGGCCACGCTGATGCTGCCGGCGATGGTGCCGCCGCGTTCGCTGAAGCGGTCGCGGAAGGCCTTGATGGTGCGCTTGCCGTTGTCGTCGCTGGTACCGACGATCAGCACATTGCGGCGTTCGCGCGAGAGCAGATATTCGGCAGCCATGATGCCGTCGTCTTCCGGCGCCAGCGAGAACCCGGCGCTGCCGCTGGGCGGGGCCTTGTTGTCGGTGGGACGGTTGAGCGCCAGCAGCGGCACCGCGAGCTGGCCGCGCGCAAACAGCGCGCTGACCTCGTCGCGGCCCAGCGGGCCGACCACGTAATCCACGCCCGCACCCACGGCCTTGTCGTAGGCGGCATTGGCGCCGGCGGCGGTGCCAGCGGTGTCGAAGAAGCGCAGTTCCGGGCGGCGGCGGGTCTCGGCGTAATAGCCGGCCAGCAGGCCGTCGCGTACCGGCGCCGAGGCGGTGGCCAGGTTGCCGCTGAGCGGCAGCAGCACGCCCAGCTTCACCGGCGGGCGGTAGCCGTCGCGTTCGGCCGGCGGGCGCTTGCTGGTGTCGAAGCCCCACTGCGCGTCACGTTCGAAGGCACGCGGCAGCGGCAGGCCACGGCTGATCAGCGCGCGGCCGGCGAAGTTGTACAGCGGGTCGCCCGCCGGCAGCGCAGCGGTGCGGCCCTTGAGCGTGGCGTCGTCAAGCGCGGCGAGCAGGCGCACGATGGCGCGCTGGTTCTCGCTGCGCGGTGTGCCGGTCAGGCTGGCGTCGGCGCGGGCGCGGTCGGCCGCGGCACCGAACAGGTCGCCGGTGGCTTCCAGCGCGGCGGCGCGTGCCACCAGCCAGCGTGTCTGCAGCGGCTGGGTCAGCCCCTGCGGGCTGTCGCCCAAGGCCTGCAGTGCCTGCGCGGCCTGCTTGTCGATCACCGCCAGCTCGCCGGTGAGCAGGTCAAAGCGCGCGCGGTCCTCGCCGGTGAGGTGGCGCGCGGTGACCTGGGCCAGCAAGGTACGGGCGCGTGCGTCGTCGCCGGCATCGTGCCAACCGAACGCCGCCGCAGCCAGCAGGCGGCTGCGCTGCGCACCGCTGGCGCTGGCTGCCTCGGCTTCCAGTTGCTGCGCGGCCTCGCGCGGCTTGCCCTGGTCCAACAGCGCCAGCGCCGCGCTCTGTGTCGGCGAAGCGGTCTGGGTGACGCTGCTGGTCGCGCAACCGGCGGCCAGCATGACCATCAGCGAGAGGGCGGAGATCCTTGCAACACGCTTGTTCATTTCAGATCCATTGGACAGGGGCCGCCAGGGCGGACCGTTAAAAACGCTACGATTCTACTCTTTGCCCTTGAGAATGCCGCTGATGACGTCCCCCGGAACCCTGCACGTGGTCGCCACGCCGATCGGCAACCTGGCCGACCTGTCGCCGCGCGCCCAGGAGACGCTGCGCGGTGTGGCCGCCATCTGTGCCGAAGACACCCGCCATACCCGCCAGTTGTTGAGCCATTTCGGCATCGACCGCCCGCTGCTGGCCCTGCACGACCACAACGAAGAAGCCATGTCCGAGCGCATCGTGACCCGCCTGCGCGAGGGCGAATCGCTGGCCATCGTCAGCGACGCCGGCACCCCGCTGGTCAGCGACCCTGGCTTCAAGCTGGTGCGTGCCGCCCGTGAGGCCGGCATTCGGGTCAGCCCGGTACCGGGCGCCTGCGCCGCCATCGCCGCGCTCAGCGTCGCCGGCTTGCCGAGCGACCGGTTCGGCTTTGAAGGCTTCCTGCCAGCCAAATCCGCTGCGCGCCGCGAGCGGCTGTCACGCCTGGCCGGCGAGACCCGCACGCTGGTGTTCTACGAATCCTCGCACCGCATCGTCGAGTCGCTGGCCGACCTGCGCAGTGCCTTCGGCGACGACCGCCCCGCGGTGATCGCCCGCGAGCTGACCAAGCTGTTCGAAACCGTGCTCGATGGCAGCCTGGCCGACCTGCAGGCCCAGGTCGAAGCCGACGACAACCAGCGCAAGGGCGAGTTCGTGGTGATGGTGCAGGGCGCCGCCGATGCCGCCGACGGCCAGCTTGCCGAAGGCCGCCGCGTCTACGCCAAGCTTGCCGAACACCTGCCACCATCCACCGCCGCCAAGCTGGCCGCTGAGCTGACTGGTGCGCCGCGTAAGGCGTTATACGGTGGCTGATGTCGTTGTCGTAGGAGCGCGCTTGCGCGCGATGGAGCGTTCTCGGTCAAGCCCTGATTGCGCGCAGTCGCGCTCCCTGCATCGGCCAGCCAACTTGCCGCGCCGTTCTGCACGGCAGCGATAGCGTAGAATGCGCCCCGGCGGAGTCGGCCAGACAGTCGCGTCACTCGCAAGAGTGCCGAGGAAAGTCCGGGCTCCATAGGGCAAGGTGCCAGGTAACGCCTGGGCGGCGCAAGCCGACGGAAAGTGCAACAGAAAGATACCGCCTACGTTCCCTTCGGGGAGCCGGTAAGGGTGAAATGGTGCGGTAAGAGCGCACCGCGAGTCCGGTAACGGACCGGCACGGCAAACCCCACCTGGAGCAAGACCAAATAGGGATCCATTGGCGTGGCCCGCGCTGGATCCGGGTAGGTTGCTTGAGCGCTGCGGTGACGTAGCGCCTAGACGAATGACTGTCCACGACAGAACCCGGCTTATCGGCCGGCTCCGCCACCTTGCTTTGGGCATCGCCCAAAGCTAAGGCGCCCACGCTTCGTACCGCCTGCGGCAGTACAAAACGCGGGTCCCGCTCCGGGCATGCCAAATCCCCGCGGCTGTCGCCGCGCCCCCTTGACTCAAGGGGGCTTGCACTTGGGTGCACTGCTGGGCGCCTTTGCCTTGGCTGCGATCAATGCGATCTGGTTGCTGCAGTCATCGTTACGTGGCTTGGGCTTCGCCTTCGCGGTCTATTTGATCGTTTGGGGCTTGGGCTTCGCCCTCGTGGCCGACGACGCGTTGGTGTTTCCCCTGCGGCCGTGTTTGGCGCTTAGCCGAATGAGCGGGTGAACAGTTCGTCCAGGGCGTCGATGATGGTTTGGCCTTGGTCTTTCAGGGAGCCGGCAGGTTTGCTGAGCGCCGCCAGCGGCACCGAGGTCATTTCCAGGGGCTGCAGGATGACGCTGTGGCCGGACACCGTGAGTTCCGGGGTGAAGCGGGATGGGGTCGGGGAGTGGGTGGACTTTCGGACCAGGGGCACGACGACGCGGCGAGGTGAGGCGTCGAAGATCTTTGACTGGACGACCACCACGTAGGGGATGTTCTTGTTTTGGCCGACGTTCGCGTAGACATCGAACTGGTCGGTCATAGCGTGGAGAACTCGTCGGCGAAGGAGCCGTGCGCGTCGGTGAAGGTCTTCCATTCGCTTGCGGCGCGTTGCAGCTCCATCGCTCTGGCGCTGTGGCTGTCGCGCTCTTTTGTCACGTAGTCGGCCAGCAGTTCTTCGACCTTTGCCGACAGGTTGCCGGTCATCGCCCGTGCCTGCGCGGCCAAGTCCGAGTTGATGGTCAGGTTCAGCGGCTTTTTTTGCGCGGAAGTGTCGTAGTAACGGCTCATGATTGGCATCCCGTCATTCATGCGCACGCTATGCGCATGAATGCGCATTGTCAATGCATGCCGGCGACGTCCAACCGTGTCTCGCCCTGGAAGACACCATCCGGGCCGAAGCGGCGTTCGTGGATGAAGCCGCTGCCCTGGTAGTCCACCGCCACGATGGTACTGGCACGGGTTCCATAGCTGGTGCCGGTGATGAAGGCCGCCGAGAGCAGGCGTTCGGTGGCGCGGTCCACGCCGGTGTGCGGGATGTCGGCGTCTGCGGCAGTAGCGGGGTTGGCCAGGGCCGTCCACAACGGCTGCAGGTCGTCGCTGCCGCTGTCGCACCAGGCGGCCAGTGCTTGCGTCAGCGCGGTGGTCTTGGGCCAGTGCGTATCCAGCGGGCCGTTGGACATGCCGTGGATTCCCGGGGCGAGGGCGCGTGCCAGCGCTGGATGGTTGCTGAGGTGCTCGCAGCGCTCGGCGTCGCACAGCAGCAGATTGAAGGGCGGGAACTCCTGCCCGGCAGCCGCCAGTTCGCGCGCGTAGGTGGCCGCGTCTGCGCTGCCGGAGAGGTAGTCGGCAATCAGGTGGCCGCGCGAACGGCCGGAGGCGGTGGCCAGCGGGTCACGCACGTTGGTCACGACGGCGACGCGGCCGTCCAGCCCCAGGCCCACCCAGCTGCCGCCGGAGCGCAGGTCGCGGCCCGCCAGTACGCGCTCGGCCGGCGCCGCCCATTGCGCCAGTGGCGCGGTGGGGCGCTCGTGGAACTCATCGCGGTTGCCGGCCAGCAGCAGGCGCCAGCGCGGGTGGGTTTTCCAGGCAAGAGCGACCAGGCACATACCTTCTATTGTCGCTGGTTTGCGCAGTTGAGGTCTGCAGCTGGCGCAGTGTGAAGTGAGACAGCGGTCGGGTTTACATGGCCTTCACGCCCCTGAATTTTTGTTCAATCTCAAAATCTGAGACGAAACAGCAACTTGTGGATAAGCTTTGAACAAGTCTCTAAAGAGTGCCGCAACTCATTGATGTGACTAGCGATTTGCGCCTTTGAAAACTGTTGACAACCTTTGACGCACTGCTAAGGTGGGCAATGGAGGGAAAACCAGGCTTTTTGTGGTTTTTCGTGGTTCAATGATCCCCCAGGCGGATTTTCGAGGTTGCATTCGGTGTTTCAGGGCGAGACGGCCATCACGGTGGACGACAAGGGGCGTATGGCGGTGCCAACCGCATATCGCGACCTCGTTGCGCGCGTGAGCGGCAATCGCCTGGTGCTCACCTACAACCCGTTCGAAGCCGGATGCCTGTGGCTGTATGCGGAAAAGGAGTGGGAGCGGGTGCGTGACGATGTGATGTCCAAGCCCAATACCCAGCGCGTGGTCCGCACGCTGCAGCAGAAGCTGGTGGGTTCCTCGGCGGTGCTGGAGCTCGACGCCAATGGCCGTTTGAGCATCCCCGCCAGCCACCGCAATGCGGTCGGCATTGAAAAGAAGGCCGTGCTGTTGGGCATGGGCGACAAGTTCGAACTCTGGAGCGAGCAGGCACATCGCGCACTGATCCAGCAGACATTGTCTGACGGGGATCTGGGCGATGAATTGCTCGATCTCAGGTTGTGAGCCGGGGTGCCCGGATGCGCGGTGAAGCGCAGCCCGGTCACCCGGTGTCGCAGCCGCCGGCGGCCCACGTGCCGGTGCTGTACACCCAGGTTCTCGAAGGCCTGCAGGTGACCGAAAACGGAACCTATCTCGATGGCACGTTCGGGCGTGGCGGACACGCACGCGGCGTGCTGGAACACCTTGGCCCGGGAGGTCGACTGCTGGTGATGGACAAGGACCCCGAAGCGATTGCCGTGGCCGAACAGACGTTCGGTGGCGATGCGCGCGTGTCCATCCATCGTGGCAGTTTCGCCGGGCTCGGCCAGGTGGTCGCCGCGGCAACCGCCGACGGCATCCTGCTGGACCTGGGCGTGTCTTCGCCGCAGCTGGACGTGGCCGGACGCGGTTTCAGTTTCGGCAAGGACGGCCCGCTGGACATGCGCATGGACCCCGATAGCGGGCAGAGCGCCGCCGACTGGCTGGCGCAGGCAGCCGAGCGCGAGATTGCCGATGTGCTGTGGACCTACGGCGAAGAACGCCAGAGCCGGCGCATTGCGCGGGCGATCGTGGCGCGCCGTGGCGAACAGCCGTTGCTGCGCACCGCACAGCTGGCCGACCTGATCGCCTCGGTGATGCCGCGCGGCGACAGCAAGACCCATCCGGCCACGCGCAGCTTTCAGGCGATCCGCATCCATATCAACCGCGAGCTGGCCGACCTGGAAGCCGGGCTGGACGCTGCCCTGGGCGCGCTCAAGCCGGGTGGCCGCCTGGCGGTGATCAGCTTCCATTCGCTGGAAGACCGCATCGTCAAGCAGTTCATGGCCCGCTACGCCAAGGCCCCGCCGAGCAACCGCCGCCTGCCCGAAGCGCAGCCGTTCGTGCCGACCCTGCAACTGGTCAGCGGCGCGATCAAGGCCGACGACAGCGAACTGGCCGTCAACCCGCGCGCCCGCAGTGCGGTGTTGCGGGTGGCTGAAAAGCTGGGATTCGGGATTCGGGATTCGGGATTGGAGAAGCGCTCTGAGCGAATCTCGAATCTCCAATCACCAATCCCGGCGTCTCAAGGAGACGCCCCATGAGCCGCCTGCTGCTCATCGTGCTGCTCGCCTGCAGCATCGCCTCGGCGATCGGTGTGGTGTACATGCGCCACATGCATCGCAAGTTGTTCGTGCAGTTGTCCAAGCTCGAACACAGTCGCGATGAATTGAATATCGAATTCGGCCGGCTGCAGCTGGAGCAGGCCACGTGGGCGGAAAGCAACCGCGTGGATCAGGTCTCGCGCGAGCGCATCGGGATGAAGTTCCCGGAGACCAGCGACATCGTGGTGATCCGCCCATGACAAGCTGGCACGACAGCCGTTTTGCACTGGCAAGCCGCGCACAGGGATGTGCGCCATGAAAGCCGGCCGCAACCGCCCCCGCAGCAACTTCAATCTGCGCGGTCGCCTGACCCTGGTCGGCGTGGCGCTGGGTCTGTGCTCGGTGACGCTGATCGGCCGCGCGGCCTACGTGCAGCTGGTCAATCGCGATTTCTACCAGCGCCAGGGCGAGGCGCGCTATCTGCGCGAGCTGCCGATCGCCACCTCGCGCGGCATGATCACCGACCGCAACGGCGAGCCGCTGGCGGTGTCCACGCCGGTGGAATCGATCTGGGTCAATCCGCAGGAATTGCTGCGCAACCCGGACCGCATCCCGGAGCTGGCCACTGCGCTCGGACAGCCGCTGGACGAGTTGAACGCCAAGCTGGCGCAGAAGGCCGGCAAGGAATTCATGTACCTCAAGCGCCGGATCAACCCGGACAAGGCGCATGCGATCGTGGATATGAAGATCCCGGGCGTGTTCTCGCAGCGCGAGTTCCGCCGCTTCTATCCGCAAGGCGAGGCGATGGCCCACGTGCTGGGCTTCACCAATATCGACGACCGCGGCCAGGAAGGCCTGGAGCTGGCCTTCGACGAATGGCTGCGCGGCAAGCCGGGCTCCAAGAAAGTGGTGCGCGATGCCCGCGGCGCCATCGTCGAGAGCGTGGACCTGGTGCGTCCGGCGCAGCCGGGCAAAGACTTGACCCTGAGCATCGACCGCCGCATCCAGTTCCTGGCCTACAAGGAGCTGCGCAACGCGCTGGTCGAAAATAAGGCCGCTGGCGGCTCGATGGTGGTGATGGACGTGGCCACCGGCGAAGTGCTGGCCATGGTCAATCTGCCCACCTACAACCCGAATTCGGTCACCGGCATCAACCCGTCGGCACGCCGCAACCGCGCGGTCACCGACCTGGTGGAGCCGGGCTCGACGATGAAGCCGTTGACCGTGGCCACCGCGCTGACTGCCGGCGTGGTGACCAAGGACACCATCATCGACACCAACCCCGGCTACATGGCCGTGGGGCGCTTCACCATCCGCGACGTGCCGCGTAACAACGGCGTGCTCAACGTCACCGGTGTGATCACCCGCAGTTCCAACATCGGCGCGGCGAAGATCGCGGCCAAGGTACCGGACCAGACGTTCTACCAGTCGATCCGCAACTTCGGTTACGGCAGCGCGCCGCATAGCGGATTCCCGGGCGAATCGTCCGGCATGGTGCTGCAGCCGCAGAAGTGGAGTGGCCCGTCCAAGACCACCATGTCCTACGGTTACGGCCTGTCGGTGACGCCGCTGCAGATTGCGCAGGCGTACGCGACGTTGGGCAATGGCGGCAAGCTGACCCCGCCCACCTTCGTGCGCGGCCAGCACAACGAAACACGCCAGGTGGTGACGCCGGAAGTGGCGCGCCAGGTCATCGACATGATGGAAACCGTGGTCACCCAGGGCGGCGCGAAGGGTGCGGCGATCCTGGGGTATCACGTGGCCGGCAAGACCGGTACCGCGCGCAAGAACGGCGCTGGCGGCTACGAGCGCGGCCACTACAACGCGCTGTTCGCCGGCCTGGTGCCAGCCACCCGGCCGCGCTTTGCCACGGTCATCGTGATCAACGATCCGCAGGGCAAGGTGTATTACGGCGGCCTGGTGTCTGCGCCGGTGTTCCACCGGGTGATGGAAGGCGCGCTGCGGCTGATGGACGTGCCGCCGGACGACATCCAGTCGTGGCTAGCCGCGCAGGCGGCCGGCAAGACCGGCCAGCCGGTGGTCAAGCCGCAGCCGGCCGATCTGGACCCAGCGTTGGTGCCGGACCCGGTGGACGAAGTGTCCGCCGGCATCCCGACCGCACTGGCACCGGGCGCCACGCCCGCGCAGCCGGCGCCGTTGCAGGAGAGCCGCCAGTGAGCCGCGCCATGGCACTGTCGCAGCTGCTCCCGGACGTGGCACTTGCACGCGATGTGCAGGTGTCAGGCCTGGTGATGGACAGCCGTGCCGTGCGCCCGGGCGATGCCTTCGTGGCCATCGCCGGCTTCGGTGCGCATGGGCTGGGATTTGCCGCACAGGCGCTGGCCAGCGGTGCTTCCGCCATCCTGTTCGAACCGCCGGCGCCGGCCGACCTGCCAGTGCCTGCCGACGCGATCGCCGTGCCGGGGTTGCGCGCGCGCCTGGGCGTGCTGGCCGACCACTTCCACGGTGCACCGTCGCAGGCGATGCGCATGATTGGTGTCACCGGCACCAACGGCAAAACCTCCACGGTGCAGCTGCTGGCGCAGGCGCTGACGCTGCTCGGCACCCCCACCGGCACCATTGGCACGCTGGGCGTGGGCCTGTACGGCGCTGCGGTGCCGACCGGGTTCACCACGCCGCTGGTGTTGCAGACCCACGCCGAGCTCGCGCAACTGCGCGATGCCGGCGCGCAGGCGGTGGCGATGGAAGTCAGTTCGCATGCACTCGATCAGGGCCGCGTGGATGCGGTGCAGTTCGACGTGGCGGTGTTCACCAACCTCACCCGCGACCATCTCGATTATCACGGCGACATGGCGCAGTACGGTGCGGCCAAGGCCAAGCTGTTCGCACGCGCCGGGTTGCGCGCAGCGGTCGTGAACCTGGACGACGCCTTCGGCCGCACGTTGTTTGCGGCACTGGATCCGGCACTGCGCGCCATCGGCGTGAGCTCGCGTGCGCAGGCCGGTGCCACGGTGCAGGCGCAGGATTTGCAGCTCGATCACCACGGCATCCAGTTTGCGTTGCACATCGGCGAAGCGGCGCATCCGGTGCGCTCGCCGCTGCTGGGCCGTTTCAACGTGGATAACCTGCTGGCCGTGGCCGGTGCGCTGCAAGCGCTCGACATCGCAACGGCGCAGATCGCCGAGGTGCTGGGCCGCTTGCAGCCGATCCACGGCCGCATGAATCGCCTGGGTGGCGCGCATGGTGCGCCGCTGGTGGTGGTGGACTACGCACACACGCCTGACGCACTGGAACAGGCGCTCACCAGCCTGCGTTCGCATGCGCAGGATCGGTTGATCTGCGTGTTCGGCTGCGGTGGCGAACGTGACACCGGCAAGCGCCCGCAGATGGCTGCCATTGCCGAGGTCACCGCCGATGTGGCGATCGTTACCGACGATAATCCGCGCGGCGAAGATGGCGATGTGATCGTTGCCGACATCCTGCGCGGGTTTGCGCGTCCGGATGCGGCGATCGTGCAGCGCGACCGTGCTGCCGCCATCCACCAGGCCATCAGCATGGCAGGCGCGGACGACATCGTGCTGATCGCCGGCAAGGGCCATGAGCCGTATCAGGAAATGGCCGGCGTGCGGCATGCCTTCGACGATGCAGCAGTGGCTGCGCAGGCATTGCTGCCGCGCACCGGGCTTGGGGTGCGCGTATGAAACTCACGCCGCTGTCGCTGATTGCCCATTTTGCTGGTGGTGAACTGCATGGCGACGACGCCATGATCGACGCCGTTGGCAACGACACCCGTGCGCTGGCCAGCGGCAGCCTGTATGTGGCGCTGCGCGGCGAGCGTTTCGACGGCCACGACTTTGCCGCCGATGCGGTGGCGCGCGGCGCCAGCGGCCTGCTGGTGGAACGCCTGCTGCCGGCACTGCACGTGCCGCAGGTAGTGGTCGCCAATACCGAACTCGCCCTGGCGCGCATCGCCGCCGGCATGCAGCGCGACCGCGCCACGCGCGTGATCGCGCTGACCGGCTCCAACGGCAAGACTAGCGTCAAGGCGCTGCTGCTGGCGATTCTGGCTGAAGCCGGCCGCGTCGACGGCATCACCGCCTACGCCAACCCGGGCAATCGCAACAACGAGATCGGCCTGCCGCTGGCGGTGATCGCCGCGCCGGACGATGCCGATCTGGCGGTCTACGAAATGGGTGCAGGCAAGCCCGGCGACATCGCCTATCTCACCGACATCGCGCGCCCTGACGTGGCCCTGGTCAACAACATTGCGCCGGCGCATCTGGAGCGCATGGGCAGCCTGCTCGGGGTGGCGCAGACCAAGGGCGCCATCTACACCGCGCTGCCGGCCGATGGTGTGGCCGTGATCAATGCCGACGACGCCTTCGGTGCCTGGTTCGAACAACAACTGCTGGCGCAGCCGCTGCAAGGCCGCCGCGTGCTGTGCTACGGCCTGCACGCAAGTGCTGAAATCACCGCGCGTCAGCTGCGCCTGCATGCCGCCGGCGCGCAGTTCGTGCTGGTGACCCCGCAGGGCGAAGCGCCGGTGGTGCTGCCGCTGCCGGGCCGCCACAACGTACTCAATGCGCTGGCCGCTACCGGCCTGGCGCTGGGCGCTGGCATTGCGCTGCCGATCATTGCCGCCGGTCTGGCCCAGGCCACGCAGGTGGCCGGGCGCCAGATTGCCCACACGTTGACGACCGGTGCGGTGTTGATCGACGACAGCTACAACGCCAATCCCGGTTCGCTGGATGCGGCCATTGATGCACTGGCCGCCGCACCGGGCGAGGGCTGGCTGGTGCTGGGTGACATGCGCGAACTTGGCCCCGAAGCGCAGGCATTGCACGCTGCGGCCGGTCGCCGCGCGCGCAACGCCAAGCTGACGCGCCTGTATGCACTGGGCGCGCTCAGCGCCGCCGCCGCGCAGGCGTTCGGCGACGGCGGCCGCGTGTTCGCTACCCATGCCGCGCTGGCCGCGGCCTTGCAGGCGGACCTGGCAGCCGCTGCTTCGCAGACTCAAACGCAGGACTCTTCTTTGATGCACGAACACACCGGTGCAGTGGCGCAGGCCGCTGCCTCCGTCACGCCGCCCACGCTGCTGGTGAAGGGCTCGCGTGGCAGCGCCATGGACCGCATCGTCGCCGCGTTGCTCGCACCGTCGGAGGATGCCTCCCATGCTGCTTGAGCTGGCCCGTTGGCTACAGCAACTGGAGAGCCTGTTCGGGCTATTCAACTATTTGACCTTCCGCGGCATCCTGGCAGCGCTGACCGCGCTATTCCTGTCGTTGTGGATGGGCCCGGCGGTAATCCGCAAGCTGGCGCAGTTCAAGGGCGGCCAGCCGATTCGCCAGGACGGCCCGCAGACGCATTTTTCCAAGGCCGGCACGCCGACCATGGGTGGCTCGCTGATCCTGCTCACGGTCACCTTGTCGGTGTTGCTGTGGGGCGATCTGCGCAACCGCTATGTGTGGCTGGTGCTGGCGGTGATGATCTGCTTCGGTGCGATCGGCTGGTACGACGACTGGATCAAGATCGTGCGGCGCGACCCGAACGGCTTGAAGTCGCGCTGGAAATATCTGCTGCAGTCGATCTTCGGCCTGGCTGCGGGCCTGTTCCTGTACTACACGGCCGACGTGCCGGCCGCGATCACGTTCTACATCCCGATGTTCAAGGCCATCGCGTTGCCGCTGGCCGGCGTGAGCTTTGTGGTGATCGCCTATTTCTGGATCGTCGGCTTCTCCAACGCGGTCAACCTGACCGACGGCCTGGACGGCCTGGCGATCATGCCGACCGTGCTGGTCGCCTGCGCGCTGGGCGTCTTCGCCTATGCCTCGGGCAACGTGGTATTCGCCGAATACCTCAAGATCCCGCTGATTCCCGGCGCCGGTGAGCTGATCATCATCTGTTCGGCGATTGCCGGGGCAGGCTTGGGCTTTCTGTGGTTCAACACCTATCCGGCGATGGTGTTCATGGGCGACATCGGCGCGCTGTCGCTGGGCGCGGTGCTCGGCACCGTGGCGGTGATCGTGCGTCAGGAACTGGTGCTGGTGATCATGGGCGGCGTGTTCGTCATCGAAACGCTGTCGGTGATGATCCAGGTCGCCAGCTTCAAGCTGACCGGCAAGCGCGTGTTCCGCATGGCGCCCATCCATCACCACTTCGAACTCAAGGGCTGGCCGGAGCCGCGCGTGATCGTGCGCTTCTGGATCATCTCGGTGGTGCTGGTGCTGATCGGCCTTGCCACGTTGAAGGTGCGCTGATGAACGACATGTCCCGCCAGGCCACGCGACTGGACGCCATCGGCGGCCGCTATGACCCGTGGCTGCTCGGCGCGGCTGCCACGCTGGCATCGCTGGGCGTGGTGATGGTGGCCTCCAGCTCGATCGAGTTGTCGGAGAACCCGTTCTATTACCTGACCCGCCATCTGCTGTTCCTGGGCATCGGCGTGGGCCTGGCGTTCTGGGCGATGCGCACCGAGCTCAAGACCATCGAGCAGTACAACCAGGTGTTGCTGCTGGCGTGCTTCGGCCTGCTGATGGTGGTGTTCGTGCCGGGCCTGGGCAGCAGCGTCAACGGCGCCAAGCGCTGGATCAACCTGGGCGTGTCGAAATTCCAGACCGTCGAAGCGGTCAAGGTGCTCTACATCGTGTGGCTGTCCAGCTACCTGGTGCGTTTCCGCGACGAGGTCAACGCGACCTGGCCGGCGATGCTCAAGCCGCTGGGCGTGGCGATCGCGTTGGTTGGCCTGTTGCTGATGCAGCCTGACTTCGGCTCCTCCACGCTGCTGCTGGCGATCACCGCCGGCATGCTGGTATTGGGCGGGGTGAACCTGCCGCGGATGTCGATGCCGATCGTGTTCGGCCTGCCGGTGTTTGCGTTCATCGCGATCCTGGAGCCGTACCGCCTGCGCCGCATCACCTCCTTCCTGGATCCATGGGCCGACCAGCTTGGCTCCGGCTACCAGTTGTCCAACGCCTTGATGGCGGTGGGCCGCGGGCAGTGGACCGGCGTGGGCCTGGGCGCCTCGGTGCAGAAGCTCAACTACCTGCCCGAAGCGCATACCGACTTTATCTTTTCGGTGATCGCCGAAGAACTCGGTTTTGTCGGCGTGTGCAGCGTGGTGGCGTTGTACGCGCTGCTGGTCGGCCGCGCGTTCTGGCTGGGCATGCGCTGTGTGGAAATGAAGCGCCACTTCTCTGGCTACATCGCCTTCGGTATCGGTTTGTGGATCAGCCTGCAGAGCTTCGTCTCGGTTGGCGTGAATCTGGGCATTCTGCCGACCAAGGGCCTGACCTTGCCGCTGATCTCCTCGGGCGGTTCGTCGGTGCTGATGACCTGCGTGGCGATGGGCCTGCTGCTGCGCGTGTCCTATGAAATGGACCGTGCCGAGCGCCTGCGCAGCAAGTTGTCGCCGCACGGTGCCGCGCCTGCGCCGATGGCACCGGCCGAGCCGTCTGCCGAGCCAGCGCCGGCGCCTGCACCGGTGCGCAAGCCGCAGCGCGAAACCGCGGCTGCCGCACCTGCACCGGTCATGCCGGCCTCCGTCGTGCCGGCATCTGCCGTGCTGCGCGGGACCAGCCGCATGCAGCCACGCGTCGAACCCACGTTCGGGAGGATCGCGTGAGCGTTGAGCATGCGCATCCGGTGCAGCAGCCTGCACATGCCGCGGCATCGGTGCGACCGGTGATGATCCTGGCCGGTGGCACCGGCGGGCATATTTTTCCGGGCCTGGCCGTGGCCAAGGTGCTGCGCGCGCGCGGCGTGCCGGTGACCTGGCTGGGCGCCGACGGCGCGATGGAAACGCGGCTGGTGCCGCAGCACGCAATCCAGATCGACACGCTGGCCATCAGTGGCCTGCGTGGCAAGGGCATCGTGAAACTGCTCGGTGCGCCGGTGCGGGTGATGCGTGCGGTGCGCGCGGCCGGCTTCGTGCTGCGCAAGCGCCAGCCGCGCGCGGTGATCAGCTTCGGTGGTTTTGCCGCCGGCCCGGGCGGCCTGGCAGCGCGTCTGCTGGGCGTGCCGCTGCTGGTGCACGAGCAGAACCGCGCGCCGGGCATGACCAACAAGGTGCTGTCGCGTTTTGCGCGCCGCGTGCTGACCGGCTTTCCGGGCAGCTTCGCTGGCGAAGAAGCCGTGGGCAACCCGGTGCGCGAGGAAATCGCCGCATTGCCGGCTCCGGCCACGCGCCTGGTCGGCCGTGGTGGCCCGGTGCGGGTGCTGGTGCTCGGCGGCAGCCAGGGTGCCCGCGCACTCAATAATGCCGTGCCGGCCGCACTGGCTGCGCTTGGCCACCCGGCCGTTGACGTGCGTCACCAGTGCGGCGAAAAGCTGCGCGCCGAAGCCGAAGCCGCCTATGCGCAGGCAGCGGTGAACGCCAGCGTGGAACCCTTCATCGCCGACATGGCCGCGGCCTACGCCTGGGCCGATTTGGTGGTGTGCCGCGCCGGTGCCAGTACGCTGGCCGAAGTGTGCGCGGCCGGGGTCGGCAGCGTGCTGGTGCCGTTCGCCGCGGCCGTGGACGACCACCAGACCCGCAATGCCGAATACCTGGTCAGTGCAGAGGCCGCCGTGCTGCTCAAGCAGGACGACACCCTGGCAGTGCGCCTGCAGCAGGTGCTGCAGGCCCTGCTCGCCGACCCCGCCCGCCGCCTCGCCATGGCACAGGCCGCCCGCACCCTGGCCAAACCCGACGCCGCCGAACGCATCGCCGACATCATTCTGCAAGAGGCAGGGAATGGGGATAGCCAGCCTCCGGCTGTCGAAGAGCGAGCGGGATCGGGGATTCGTAACGAGCAACAGCACAAGCAGGACAGCATGCAGAAATCCATCAATGGCCAAATGTCGGCGCGATTGATCGCCGCTGTTGCCAATCCCGAATCCCGAATCCCCAATCCCGGCACCTCCGCAGGAGGTGCCCAGTGATCCGCCGTCTGCAGGACAGTGGCGATCTGGTGCGCGCGTTCCCGCGTGTGCATTTCGTGGGTATCGGCGGCACCGGCATGAGCGGTATTGCCGAGGTGATGCTGACCCTGGGCTATGAAGTCTCCGGCTCGGACAATGCCGACAACACGGCCACGCGGCGCCTGGCCAAGCTGGGTGCGCGCGTGATGCGCGGCCATTCGGCGGCCAACGTGCTGGGAACCGATTGCGTGGTGGTGTCCAGCGCGATCCGCGAAGACAACCCCGAACTGATGGAAGCGCGCAGCCAGCGCATTCCGATCATGCCGCGGGCGGCGATGCTGGCCGAGTTGATGCGCTTCCGTCGCGGGATCGCGGTGGCGGGCACGCACGGCAAGACCACCACCACCAGCCTGGCCGCGGCCGTGCTGAGCGAAGGTGGCCTGGATCCGACCTTCGTGATCGGTGGCCAACTGCTGGCCGCCGGTGCCAACGCCAAGCTCGGCGGTGGTCAGTGGTTGGTGGCCGAAGCCGATGAAAGTGATGGCAGCTTCCTGCGCCTGAATCCGCTGATGGCGGTGATCACCAACATTGATGCCGATCACCTGGAAAACTACGGCAACGACTTTGCCCGCGTGCAGGCGGCGTTTGCTGAATTCCTGCAGCGCCTGCCGTTCTACGGCCTGGCCTTGCTGTGCATCGACGACCCGGAAGTGGCGGCGCTGGCCGGCAAGACGCCGCGCCATGTGATGAGCTACGGCATGAGCGAGAATGCCGACGTGCGCGCCGAGGACGTGGTGCAGGACGGCCCGCGCATGCGCTTTACGCTGCGCCTGCCCGAAGGAACCACCACGCCGGTGACGCTGGCCCTGCCGGGCCGTCACAACGTGCTCAACGCACTGGCTGCCGCCGCCATCGGCTGGCAGCTGGGCGTGGCGCCGGACACCATCGCACGCGCGCTGGAAAACTTTGCCGGTATCGGCCGTCGCTTCAACGATCTGGGCGAAGTCACCACCGCCAGCGGCGCGCGCGTGCGCGTGGTCGACGATTACGGCCACCATCCGCGCGAACTCGAAGCAGTCTTCGCCGCGGCCCGTGGCGGCTGGCCGGACAAGCGCCTGGTGGTGGCCTTCCAGCCGCACCGTTACAGCCGTACCCGCGATCAGTTCGACGCGTTCGCCGCAGTGCTCAGTACCGTCGACGCTCTGGTATTGAGCGAGGTCTACCCGGCCGGCGAAGCGCCTATTCCTGGCGCTGATTCACGCGCCCTGGCGCGTGCCATCCGTGCACGCGGCCGTAGCGAGCCGGTGGTGGTCGGCCAGGTCGCCGGTCTGTCCGAAGTGTTGCCCGACGTTCTGCAGGACGGTGACCTGCTGCTGATGATGGGCGCCGGCGACATCGGTTATGTCGCCCAGCAGATCGTCACCGATGGCTTTGTCGGAGCGCCGGCATGAGTGCACAGATCGTTCCCGCGCGCATCAGCGACCCGGCCATGTTCGGCCGGGTTGCAGTGCTGCTCGGCGGCACCTCGTCCGAGCGCGAGGTTTCGCTCAATTCCGGCAGTAACGTGCTCGACGCCCTGCGCGCGCGCGGCGTCGATGCGCAGCCGGTCGACGGCATTCCGGCGTTGGCGCAGGCATTGGTCGCGCAGCGCTTCGACCGCGTCTTCAACGTGCTGCACGGCCACAACGGCGGCGGCGAAGACGGCATCGTGCAGGGGTTGATGGAGGCCTTCGGCGTGCCGTACACCGGCTCGAACGTGCTCGGCTCGGCGCTGAGCATGGACAAGATCCGTACCAAGCAGGTCTGGCTGTCGCTGGGCCTGTCCACGCCGCGCTACGCACGGCTTGCCGCCGGCGCCAGCGCGCAGCAGATTCACGCCGCTGCCGAGCAGATCGGCTTGCCAGTGATCGTGAAGCCGGCCAACGAAGGCTCCAGCGTCGGCGTCAGCCGCGTGTTCGACCAGGCGCAGCTCGAAGAGGCCGTGACGCTTGCCGCACGCTACGACGGCGCGCTGCTGATGGAACAACTGATCGAAGGCGACGAGCTCACTGTCGCCGTGCTCGGCGATGTGGCGCTGCCGTCGATCCGCATCGTGCCCAAGGGCCAGTGGTACGACTACAACGCCAAGTACATCGCCGAAGACACGCAGTACCTGTGCCCGGGCCTGGATGGCGACGCAGAAGCACAGATCGGCCAGCTCGCCCTGGATGCGTTCCGCGCCGCCGGCTGCAGTGGCTGGGGTCGCGTGGACGTGATGCGCGATGGCAGCACCGGCCAGCTGTACCTGCTGGAAGTGAACACCGCCCCGGGCATGACCAGCCACTCGCTGGTGCCCAAGGCCGCCCGCCAACTCGGCATCGACTTCGAAGCGCTGGTCTGGCGCGTGTTGGAGCAGACGCTGTGAAGCGGGGATTGGGGATTCGGCATTCGGGATTGGTGAACAGCGACGCCGCGTGCGCCGTTGCTGTTGCTGCTGCCGTTACGAATCCCCAATCCCCAATGCCGAATCCCGCGCGCGGAGCGCGTCTATGAACGCCACTCTGCGCATTCTGGCCTGGTTGATCGCGGTGGCGCTGGTCGCGTTGCCGGTGGTGGCCGTGCTCAATGGTTGGGTGGGCGCCGAGCGGTGGCCGTTGGCGCGCTTGCGTGTTTCCGGCGATTTCAAGCGGGTGCCGGCCGAGGAGCTGCGTGCGGTGGTGTTGCCGTATGCGCGCTCGGGATTCTTCGCAGTGAAGCTGCAGGACGCGCAGGACGCCATCGCGCGCTTGCCGTGGGTGGAAAGTGCGCAGGTGCGCAAGCGTTGGCCGGATGTGCTGGAAGTGCATGTGGTCGAACACAAGCCGTTCGCTCGCTGGGGCACCGACCGCATGTTGTCCGAGCAGGGCCGGCTGTTTCGCACACCGCCGTTGCTGAAGGATTTCAAGTTGCCGCAGCTCGGTGGCCCGGATGCCAAGACCCAGGAGGTGGTGGCGCTGTACAACGAGTCACGCGCGTTGTTCGCGCCGACCGGCCTGGATGTGGAGCGTCTGGAAATGGATGCGCGCGGCAGTTGGTCGCTGGGCTTGAGCAACGGCGTGCAGATCGTGATCGGTCGCGACGATGCACGTGCACGCCTGCAGCGGTTCGCGCGGGTACTGCCGCAGCTGACTGATCCACAACGTCCGATCGCGCGCGCCGACCTGCGTTACACCAACGGCTTTACGGTCGAACGGCAAATGGAAGAGGGCGCGCCGGAAACAAAGAAAAAGGTGCCGCCGGCCACACCCACCGCACACCACACGGTTGTTCTGGAATTGCCCCGCAACCGTAGACCGCTCTTCTCCAATCCCGAATCCCGAATCTCGAATCCCGGCTTTAAGACATGAACCGCAAAGGCGACAAATCCCTCATCGTTGGACTGGACATCGGCACCTCCAAGGTGGTCGCGCTGGTCGGCGAGTACTCGCCCGGCAATCCGATCGAAGTGATCGGTATCGGTTCGCACGAGTCGCGCGGCCTCAAGCGCGGCGTGGTGGTGGATATCGAATCCACCGTGCAGTCGATCCAGCGCGCGGTCGAAGAAGCCGAGCTGATGGCCGGCTGCGAAATCCGCTCGGTGTACGCTTCGATCTCCGGCAACCACGTGCAGTGCAAGAACTCGCCCGGGATCGTGCCGATCCGCGATGGCGAGGTAACCTGGAGCGATCTGGAGCGCGTGCTCGACGCCGCCAAGGCCGTGGCCATTCCTGCCGATCAACGCATCCTGCATGCAATTCCGCGCGAGTACGTGCTGGACGATTCGCAGGAAGGCATCCGTAACCCGGTCGGCATGACCGGCGTGCGCCTGGAGGTGCATGCGCACCTGGTGGTGTGCGCACAGTCAGCTGCGGCCAACATCACCAAGTGCGTGCAGAAGTGCGGCTTGCAGGTGGACGATCTGGTGCTGTCCTCGCTGGCGTCCTCGGTCGCGGTGCTGACCGCCGACGAGCGCGAGCTGGGCGTGGTGCTGGTAGATATCGGCGCCGGCACCACTGACCTGGCCGTGTACGTGCAAGGCGCGATCTGCCACACCGCGTCGCTGCCGATCGCAGGCGACCATGTCACCAACGACATCGCGCACATGCTGCGCACGCCGACGCCGGAAGCCGAGCAGATCAAGGTGCGCTACGCCTGCGCGCTGGCGCAGCTGGCCACCGCCGAAGAAAGCATCCAGGTTCCATCGGTGGGCGATCGCCCGCCGCGTCGCATGCCGCGGCATGCACTCGCGCAGGCGGTGCAGGGCCGCTACGAAGAAATTTTCGAGATGGTACAGGCCGAACTGCGTCGCTCCGGCTTCGAAGAAATGGTGCGCGCCGGCATGGTGCTCACCGGCGGCGCCTCGAAGATGGAAGGTGTGGTGGAGCTGGCCGAAGAAATGCTGCAGATGCCGGTGCGCGTGGGTATTCCCCAACACGTCACCGGCCTTGGCGAAGTGGTGGGCAACCCGGTACACGCCTCCGGCGTGGGCCTGTTGCTGATGGGCAGCCAGATCGAACACCCGCGCCGACCGTCGATCCCGACCGGGCGCGCCGGCAGCTTGTTCAAGAAATTGAAGAACTGGTATCGCGGCGAATTCTGAGTGGCAGGGATTGGGAATTCGGGATTTGGGATTGGTAAGAGCAAAGAAAAAACTGAGTGGCAGCAAGATTAAGTAGAGAGCGGCGAGCGGGTAGGCGGTAAACTTTTTTGCAGGCATTGCGTCGAGGAATAGGTGAGGTGAGTCGTAGAGCGCAGTAGCGGATCTATGGCCCCCCCCGCACACGAATCCCGACTTTCAAACAACAACACTCGCCGTGGTGCGGAGTGGACAGGGACCAACGCTTTTGCGAATCCCGACTCCCCATTCCCCAATCCCGGCTCAAGAGGACACTGACATGGCACATTTTGAACTGATCGAAAAGATGGCTCCCAACGCGGTGATCAAGGTCGTCGGCGTCGGCGGCGGTGGTGGCAACGCGGTTGCGCACATGGTGAACACCAACGTCGATGGCGTGGAATTCATCACCGCCAACACCGACTCGCAGGCGATCAAGAACTGCGGCGCCAAGCTGCAGCTGCAGTTGGGCACCAACGTCACCAAGGGCCTGGGCGCAGGCGCCAATCCAGAAGTCGGCCGCCAGGCCGCGCTGGAAGACCGCGAGCGCATCATGGATGCGCTGCAGGGCGCGGACATGGTGTTCATCACCGCCGGCATGGGTGGCGGTACCGGTACCGGCGCCGCCCCGGTGGTCGCGCAGCTGGCCAAGGAGATGGGCATCCTGACCGTCGCCGTGGTTACCAAGCCGTTCCCGTTCGAAGGCCGCCGCCGCATGCAGGTCGCGCTGAAGGGCATCGAGGAACTGAGCCAGCATTGCGACTCGCTGATCACCATCCCCAATGAAAAGCTGATCACCGTGCTGGGCCGCAACGCAACCATGATTCAGGCGTTCCGCGCTGCCAACGACGTGCTGCAGGGCGCCGTGCAGGGCATCGCCGATCTGATCGTGCGTCCGGGCCTGATCAACGTCGACTTCGCCGACGTGCGCACCGTGATGTCGGAAATGGGGCTGGCCATGATGGGCACCGGTTCGGCACGTGGCGATGACCGCGCGCAGGCCGCGGCCGAGGCCGCCATCCAGAACCCGCTGCTGGACGACGTCAACCTGGCCGGTGCCAACGGCATCCTGGTCAATATCACCGCCGGCCCGGATTTCACCATGGCCGAGTTCGACGAGATCGGCCGCACCATCGAAGCGTTCGCCTCCGAAGATGCGACCGTGGTCGTCGGCACCGTGCTCGATCCCGACATGCAGGACGAAGTGCGCGTCACCGTGGTGGCCACGGGCCTCAACCGTGCCGTTGCGCGGCAGACCCAGCGCCCGGACCAGCGCGCGCCGATCAAGCTGGTGCGCAATGCCACCACCGGCCAGCCGGAGTTTGGCGACTTCGAGACCGGCGGCGACGCGGTGTCCAAGGCCGTCGGCGGCAGCATGGGCCTGGGCCTGCGTCGTCCGAGCAGCGACTCGGCCGGCAGCAGCAACGCTGGCGCGTCCACCCCGGCCGCCGCAGATCTGCCGAACGACTACCTGGATATCCCGGCGTTCCTGCGCCGCCAGGCCGACTGACCGCTCACGCTGCGCGCGGTTCGGCGCAGCGGCAATGCCCTGGCACCCGCCGGGGCGCCTGTCATGTCCTTTTCTGCCGGGTCGGTGCCGACCCGGCAGCTTTTGCAGGGGCATGACTAGTGGGTTACAGTCTCCGTCACGCGTGATTTGTTAAGATTCGGCTAATCTCCCCCGATTAGACAGCCGGTTCAGCGTCTGTCTGCATTGCTCATACAGACTTCGTCCATGACCCAGCAACGCACTCTCAAGAACACCATCCGTGCCACCGGCGTCGGCCTGCATAGCGGCGACAAGGTCTATATGACCCTGCGCCCCGCACCGGTCGATCACGGCATCGTGTTCCGTCGCGTCGATCTGGAGCCGGTGATCGAAGTTCCCGCCGATGCCGAGCTGGTCACCGAGACCACGCTGTGCACGGGGCTGACCTGCAACGGCGCCAAGATCCAGACCGTGGAGCACCTGATGTCGGCACTGGCCGGCCTGGGCGTGGACAACGTCATCGTGGAGCTGTCCTCGGCTGAATTGCCGATCATGGATGGCTCCTCCGGCCCGTTCGTGTTCCTGCTGCAGTCGGCTGGCATCGTGGAGCAGAACAAGGCCAAGCGCTTCATCCGCATCAAGCAGCCGGTGGAGGTGCGCGAAGGCGACAAGATCGCGCGCTTCGAGCCGTACGAGGGCTACAAGCTCGGTTTCACCATCGAATTCAATCACCCGATGATCCCGGCCAAGCAGTCACGCCAGGAGATCGAGTTTTCCACCTCCGCTTACGTCAAGGAAATTTCGCGCGCCCGCACGTTCGGGTTCATGCGCGACCTGGAGTACATGCGCGAGCGCAACCTGGGCCTGGGCGGATCGATGGATAACGCCATCGTGCTGGACGAGTTCCGCGTGCTCAACGAGGACGGCCTGCGCTACACCAACGAATTCGTCCGCCACAAGATCCTCGACGCCATCGGCGACCTGTATCTGGCTGGCGGCGCGATCCTGGGTGCCTACGAAGGCTTCAAATCCGGCCACGCGCTCAACAACAAGCTGGTGCGTGCGCTGCTGGCGGACCAGGCCGCCTGGGAATGGGTCAGCTTCCCGGAAGGCACCGAGCAGCCACCGGTGACCTACGCCAGCCCCGTCTATGCCTGATGTCAGGGATTTCCCTGGCACGGCCGCGAAGTGTGAACTGCGTCGGATTTCCGGTCCATTCTTAACGTTTATTTAAGCTTTCCCTAACTCCTGCGGCGTCCATGACCGCTAGGATGCGTCGGGTCGTGTGCGGTACTTCGCAATTTCTTCACGCACCGGCAGCCGCTTGCAGCGGCATGGACATCACTTTTTGTTGGTCGATGGCACGTCGCGCAAGGACGCAAGTGCGTCACGCAAGCCGTTACGCGTGGCCTCGGATACCGGCGTGTGTGGGCGGTCGCGGTGTTGCTGTGTTGGGGAATGCAGCGGCGCAGAGGCCGTCTTGACGGTCACTGCGGTGACCTTCAGTCCGATGGATCGGGCGGCATCGAGCAATTGGGTTTCGGCAAGCCGCACCTTGGCATGCCAGACCGGCGAATCAACCAGAAAAACGAGCTGTTCGCCTCGGACATTGGCCAACCGGCAACGGGTGGCGAGATGAGGCGGTAACAGGGGGCGCAACTGCCGATCCAGCGCGTCGAGCCACAACGCTCGGCGCAGAGGGTCGCCAGCCTTTTCCCCGAGCAGGGCCTCGACGGCTTGCTGCGGAACGGATGGGCTGCGTGCGTTGGACTTGGGCTTGGACATGACACTCATATGGCGTTAAAGAAAGTCGTAATCAAATCTCGCGAGACCCGGGCCCAGCGGTTGGCCCGACAGTTCCAGGGCTTTGCCGCGGATCGACCGATGGTGGTGCTGGGTGCGGTACTGGGCCTGGGCATGCTGATCGGCGTCGGTGCAAGCACCGCCACCGGCATGGTGACCAATTCCGCGCTGCAGGCCAAGGTCGCGCAGCAGCAAACGGAGCTTGCGCAGGCGCAGCGCGCTTCGCAGGCCCAGGTCAACGCCCTGGCGGCACGCCTGGGCGAGTTGCAGGCGCAAGCCACCCGGCTCAACGCCTTGGGCGAGCGCCTGACCCAGATGGGCAAGTTGAAGGACGGCGAGTTCGACTTCGACGAGCCGGTCGGCGTCGGTGGCGGCGATGAGCCGGTCAACGACATGCCGGTGCAGTCGCTCAAGCAGGATCTGGGGCAGCTGGAGCAGCAGTTTTCCGCCTCCGGCCAGCAATTGAACGTGCTCGCCTCGCTGATGTTCGATCATCAGCTGCAGCAGAATTCGGTGCCGTCGCGGATGCCGATCCGCAACACCTACATCACCTCCGGCTTCGGTGGCCGCGCCGATCCGTTCGACGGTGGCTCCGCCTTCCACAAGGGTGTGGACTTCCACGCCAATGTGGGCGATCCGGTGATGTCGGTGGCCGATGGCGTGGTCAGCTATGCCGGCGTGCGCGGCGGCTACGGCAACGTGGTGGAAGTGGATCACGGCAATGGCTACGTCACCCGCTACGCGCACAACTCGCGCCTGGTGGTGAAGGTGGGCGATCTGGTCCGTGCGGGCCAGCAGGTGGCCAAGGCCGGATCCAGCGGCCGTTCGACCGGTGCGCACGTGCACTTCGAGGTCTGGGCCGACGGCCGCGTGGTCAATCCGCGCAAGTTCCTGGGCGATACCAACACCCCGGTGGGACGCCGCGGGCGCGGCTGATGGCGGCAGCGGGCGGTGCTTGATTCGTGAAGCCCCGCCCCAAGCTACAATAGGGTGTTGCCATCGACAGGGCGCAGTGCGCCCTGTTTCGTTTACGGCGGTCGGGTCTGTGGGGACCGGCGTCGGTCAAACCGTTCCTTTTCAACCGGTTTCTTCAATGATCAACAGTCTGCTTACCCGTGTCTTTGGCAGTCGTAACGAACGCCAGCTGCGCCAGCTCAACCGCCTCGTCACCCAGATCAATGCGCTGGAGCCGACGATCGAGAAGCTCTCCGACGCCGAGCTGCAAGCCAAGACTCCGGAGTTCAAGCAGCGGCTTGCCGCCGGCGAGTCCCTGGACAAGATCCTTCCCGAAGCCTTTGCGGTCTGCCGCGAGGCCAGCCGCCGCGTGCTGGGCATGCGCCACTACGACGTGCAGCTGATCGGCGGCATGGTGCTGCACCTGGGCAAGATCGCCGAAATGCGCACCGGTGAAGGCAAGACCCTGGTGGCCACGCTGCCGGTCTACCTCAACGCACTGGAAGGCCAGGGCGTGCACGTGGTGACGGTCAACGACTACCTGGCGCGCCGCGACGCCGCGCAGATGGGCAAGCTGTACAACTGGCTGGGCCTGAGCGTGGGCGTGGTGTATCCGGGCATGCCGCATAGCGACAAGCACGCCGCCTACGCTGCCGACATCACCTACGGCACCAATAACGAATTCGGCTTCGACTACCTGCGCGACAACATGGCGCTGTCGCGGGCCGACCGTTACCAGCGCAAGCTGCATTACGCGATCGTCGACGAAGTCGACTCGATCCTGATCGACGAAGCGCGCACCCCGCTGATCATTTCCGGCCCGGCCGACGAATCGCCCGAGCTGTACATCCGCGTCAATCGGATCGTGCCGCAGCTGACCAAGCAGGAAAGCGAAGAAGGCGAGGGCGATTACTGGATCGACGAGAAGGGCAAGCAGGTGCATCTGTCCGAGGCGGGCATGGGCCACGCCGAAGAGCTGCTGCTGCAGGCCGGCATCCTGGAAAACGCCGACGACGGCCTGTATGCCGCGCAGAACCTGAGCGTGGTGCATCACCTCAACGCCGCGCTGCGTGCGCATGCGATCTATCAGCGCGATGTGGACTACATCGTGCGCGATGGCGAGGTGGTGATCGTCGACGAATTTACCGGCCGTACCCTGTCCGGGCGTCGCTGGTCCGATGGCCTGCATCAGGCAGTCGAGGCCAAGGAAGGCGTTCCGGTGCAGCGCGAGAACCAGACGCTGGCCAGCATCACCTTCCAGAACCTGTTCCGCATGTACAAGAAGCTGTCCGGCATGACCGGTACGGCCGACACCGAAGCCTACGAATTCCAGAGCATCTACGGCCTGGAAGTGGTGGTGATTCCGACCAACCGCCCGACCGTGCGCAAGGACCATCCGGACCAGGTGTTCCTCAACCGCAAGGGCAAGTTCAATGCGGTGCTGGCCGATATCGAAGACTGCGCCAAGCGCGGTCAGCCGGTGCTGGTGGGTACCACCTCGATCGAAACCTCCGAGATGCTCTCCGAGCACCTGCGCAAGGCCGGCGTGAAGCACGAAGTGCTCAACGCCAAGCAGCATGAGCGCGAAGCGACCATCGTGGCCAACGCCGGCCAGCCGGGCGCGGTGACCATCGCCACCAACATGGCCGGTCGCGGTACCGACATTGTGCTCGGTGGCTCGCTGGAAGCGGAATATCACGCCTTGGGCGAAGACGCGACCGAAGAAGCCCGCTTCAAGATCAAGACCGATTGGCAGCGCCGCCATGAGGCGGTCAAGGCCGCCGGCGGCCTGCACATCATCGGTACCGAGCGCCATGAATCGCGGCGTATCGACAACCAGCTGCGTGGCCGCGCCGGCCGCCAGGGTGACCCGGGTTCCTCGCGCTTCTACCTGTCGCTGGAAGACAACCTGATGCGCATCTTCGCCTCGGACTGGGTCCAGAAGGCGATGCGCATGATGGGCATGAAGGAAGACGACGTGATCGAAGATCGCCTGGTCAGCCGGCAGATCGAAAAGGCGCAGCGCAAGGTGGAAGCGCACAACTTCGACATCCGCAAGAACCTGCTGGATTTCGACGACGTCAACAACGACCAGCGCAAGGTGATCTACGCACAGCGCGATGACTTGCTGGATGCCGAGTCGGTGAAGGACAACGTCGACGGCATCCGTGGCGACGTGATCTACGACCTGGTCGCTCGCTTCGTGCCGCCCAATTCGGTGGACGAGCAGTGGGACCTGCAGGGCCTGGAAGCCACGCTGGAATCGGAACTGGGCATGCCGCTGGCACTGCGCGAACTGGCCAAGACCCAGGAAGAACTGGACGCCGAGCAGATCGCCGCCAAGGTGCAGACCGCGGTGGCTGCGCACTTCGCCGAGAAGGAAGCCGCCGTGGGCGCAGACACCATGCGCGCGCTGGAAAAGCACGTGATGCTGACCGTGCTCGACCAGGGTTGGAAGGAGCATTTGGCCAAGATGGATTACCTGCGCCAGGGCATCTATCTGCGCGGCTATGCGCAGAAGCAACCCAAGCAGGAATACAAGAAGGAAGCCTTCGAGCTGTTCTCCGAGATGCTGGAGAACGTCAAGCGCGAGGTGATCAACCTGCTGGCGCGCGTGCGCATCCGCAGCGAAGAAGAAGTGGCCGAACTGGAAGAGCAGGAGCGTCGCCAGGCCGAAGCACGCCTGCTGGCCTCGCAGTTCCAGCACCAGGATGCCGGCGGCTACGGTGCAGACGAAGAAGTGGAGCAGATGCAGGGCGGCAACGCGCCGGTACCGGTCTCGCAGGTGACCCGCGACGAACCCAAGGTCGGCCGCAACGATCCCTGCCCCTGCGGCAGCGGCAAGAAGTACAAGCACTGCCACGGTCAGCTCAGCTGATCCTGTGGTAACCGTGGTGCAGCCCGTGAAGCGGGCTGCACACCCAACGTCCGCGCAGGACGCTGGGTGCACGGTCCTTGCTTCCGATCCCTCGCCTTTCTCTCGCCCCCCTAACCAAGGGGGATCGCAGAGGTATTCGTTGGAGCCCGATGCAGGGCATGCAGTGCCGAAGGCTAGGTGTGCTACTTCGCCGAAATCGCGCACCTCCTCCTTACAAGTCGTGGCCTGCGTCATAGCCCCGCGGTTGTCTGACAACCACGGCGTAGGCGCTAGGAGAGTTTGACGAGCTCGATGGGCGCTCTCCCGTTGAGTCTCGGCGTGGCAGTTCCGCTACACCCTTTTCCATCACGCACGGAAACAACAGCGCCGCTGCATGCGAGCTACGCCGCCTGCGCCCGTGCGGGGCGTATGCTCAGCCTACGTCCCGCGTGGAGTGCGTCATGGCGCTGCTGTCCAGCCAGCAACTGAAAGTGTTCGTGCCTGCGCGCGACTACGCCGTCTCGCAACAGTTCTATCGGGCGTTGGGCTTTTTGCAGGAAGACGAGGTCGGTCACGTGACCTGCTTCCGGCATGGGGCGCATTGCGCGTTCTTGCTGCAGGACTTCTACGTGCGCGAGCTGGCCGAGAACCTGATGCTGCACCTGTGGGTGGATGATGCCGATGCGTGGTGGCAGCACGTGCACGACAGCGAACTGATCACGCACTTTCAGGTGACCTGCAGCGTGCCGGAAGACCGCCCCTGGGGGGCGCGCGATTTCACCCTGCACGACCCCAGTGGCGTGCTCTGGCGCATCGGGCATCCGCTGTAGGGCGGGGAGTCGGGATTGGGGAATGAGGATTGGTTGGAGCGGACTGCGGAGCCAGTTGCTGCCGGCCTCATTGTTCCAATGCTGTGCGTTGACCAGTGCAGATGGCAGCTGGTGCACGGCGTTCTCGGTTTGAGCCGCCAGTCGATTGCGCTGAACCGCTCACTCGCGGCACTCTTGCGCCATGCCCGATTCCCTCAGATCCATCCACGTCGTTGCCGGCGTGATCACCGACGCCCGCGGCCGCATCCTGCTGACCCGCCGTACCGAAACCCGTGACATGCCCGGCCTGTGGGAGTTTCCCGGCGGCAAGCGCGAGCCTGGCGAAACCTCCGAACAGGCGCTGGTGCGCGAACTCAATGAAGAACTCGGCATCGATGCGCACGTGGGCGCGTGGGTGATGGACGTGCCGCAGCTGTACCCGGACAAGCGGCTGCGGCTGGAAGTGCGGGAGATCACCGGATGGAAGGGCAGCCCGCGCGGGCGCGAGGGCCAGGCCATGACCTGGGTGGCCGCCGACAAGCTGGCGCGCTATTCGATGCCGCCGGCCGATGTGCCGGTGGTGGGGGTGCTGCGCCAGCCGGACCGCTACCTGATCACGCCGGAGCCGCAGAACGATGCCGCGTGGCTGGATGGCGTGGAGCAGGCGCTGCAGCAAGGGATTGCCCGCATCCAGCTGCGCGCACCGGCGGTGGATCCTGCGCGCTGGCACGCGCTCGTGCATCAAGTCATGGGGTTGCGCGGGCGTCAGCGTGCGCAGTGGTTGCTCAATCGCGACATCGGCCTGGCCAGCGAGCTCGGCATCGGCGTGCACCTGGGATCGGAGCAGCTGGCCACATTGACCGAGCGCCCATTGCCGGCCGACCAGCCCGTTGCCGCCTCCTGCCACGGGCTGGAGGACCTGCGCCATGCCCAGCGGCTGGGCTGCGATTTCGCCGTGCTCGGGCCGGTGCAGGCCACCGCATCGCACCCGGGTGCCGCGCCACTGGGTTGGGAGGGCTTTGAGACCTTGCGCGAGCAGGTCTCGCTACCGATCTATGCGTTGGGCGGCATGCAGCCCGGGGATGTGCGCGAAGCGCGCGCGCACGGCGCGCAGGGCATCGCCGCCATTCGCGGGCTGTGGCCAGCGTGACGGCAGGCGCGATCGCTGCATGGTCGCCCTGGTTGGTGGTGTTCGGTGGATTGCCTGGCGTCGGCAAGAGCGCCATTGCGCAGAAGTTGGTGGCGCAGTGCGGGGCGGTGTACTTGCGCATCGATACGATCGAGCAGGCGTTGCGCGACAGCGGCATGCTTGCCGGCGACGTCGGCGCGGCCGGTTACCTGGTTGCTTATGCGCTGGCGCGTAGCAATCTCCACCACGGCCTGCCGGTGGTCGCCGATTGCGTGAATCCCTTGCCGGTCACGCGCCAGGCCTGGCGCGATGTTGCCGCGCATGCCGGTAGCCGCGTGCTGGAGATCGAAGTGATCTGCAGCGACCAAGACCTTCATCGG
This sequence comes from Xanthomonas sp. NCPPB 2922, assembly GCF_041520885.1. NCBI lineage: Bacteria > Pseudomonadati > Pseudomonadota > Gammaproteobacteria > Lysobacterales > Lysobacteraceae > Xanthomonas > Xanthomonas sp. NCPPB 2922. The sequence continues at coordinate 450,128 of NZ_JBGOFY010000002.1, forward strand.
CAGCGGGTGGAGACACGCCAGAGCGAGGTGCCGGGCCTGCGATTGCCGGAATGGGCGTCAGTGTTGGCGCATGACTACGCGGCGTGGACGCAGCCGCATCTGCTGCTCGACAGTGCAGTGCTGAGCCCGGAGCAGGCGGTGGCGGCAATCACTGCAAACCTGGCCCGCTAAATACCGGTGCGGCGGTTGAGCGTCGCGCTGTTGAGCAACGCAGAGGTGCGCAGGCGGCAAGCAGCAGTCGTGCGTCGCCCAGGCGATGGGCGAACGACCTCACGCCCAGTGATTCGGCAGTTCGCCGGCCGCACGCGCTGAGCGGCATGGCGCGTTAGCGTTGCGCACGCCGGTGCAATCGATCGCTGCTGGTTGCCGGCTTCCGCCTCTGCACGGCGGGCGGCGAGGCTGACGCTAGAACGTCACCCAAAAACAGTTGTATTGCCGGCGCAGGCGCAACACGCTGCGCGCCGGCGTGCCGCTGGCGAGTGCCTGCTCCAGGCGCAGTCCCCATGGGCGCGGACGGCTGGCCGGCGGCGGCAGCGGCGCGTCGACCGCGCCGCCATCCGGGCCGCTGGCAGGTGCGGCCGCAGAGGCTGTTGCGTCTGTCTCCCAGGCCGGAGGATCGCTTTGTGGATACATCGGGGCGATCTCCAGCAACGGGCGTTGCACGATGGCTTCGAGCCGGCTCAGCACCTGGTTGGCGGCAGCGTCGGACTGCCCGCTCCACAGATACAGACTGGATAACCGGTTGACGTCGCGGCTGTCCACTGCCAGTTGCAGCAGCGACACCAGCTCGCTCAGCCGACGAGGGCAGCCGTAGCGATACAACCCTTCATTGCCCTGCGCACGCGTGGCCGGCGGCAAGCGGTTGACCGCGCCCACGTCTTCGCAGCGGCGGTCGGTGAACATGGTCTGCCCCTCCGGCGACACGCAGCGACGGATTTCCTGCGCCTGCCCGCGTGTGGCGGGGCAAAGGCAGAACAACAGCAGCAACGGCAGCAGAAGGCGAGGCATCGGCGCAGCGTAACGGTGTGCGCGTGAGCCGGCGAACAACACAGCAATGCCGCACAGGCTTGCGCCGCGTGCGCTGGTCACGCGCGTGCGTGCGAGGGATGTGATCCGGAACGGCATGCCTGTGGAAAGAACGCCCTGGACGGCTTGCCTCAGCGCCCGAGCAGCTGCAATACCTGTGTGGTCGGCTTGGCCAGATTGAGCGTGTAGAAGTGCAGCGCCGGCACGCCGCCGGCGATCAGCCGTTCGCACAGCCCGGCGACCACCTCGGCGCCGAACGCGCGCACCGCATCGGCATCATCGCCGTAGGCCTGCATCTTCTTGCCGATCCAGCGCGGAATCTCTGCACCGCATTGCTCGGAGAACCGGCGCAGCTGGGAGAAGTTGGAGATCGGCATGATGCCGGGAATGATCGGCACCTCCACGCCCAGCCGCTGCGCTGCGTCGCGAAAATGAAAGTACGCATCGGCGTTGTAGAAGTACTGGGTGATCGCCGCATCCGCGCCGGCATCGACCTTGGCCTTGAAGTACTTCAGGTCGCTGTCGGCATCGATGGCCTGCGGATGGGTCTCCGGGTAGGCGCCCACCTCGATGCGGAACGCATCGCCATGCTCGGCGCGGATGAAGGCAATCAAATCCGAGGCGTAGCGCAGGTCGCCTGGGTGGCCCATGCCAGACGGCAGGTCGCCACGCAGCGCCACGATGCGGGTGCAGCCGATGGCGCGATAGAGCTTGAGCAGTTCGCGGATTTCCTGGCGGCTGCCGCCCACGCAGGACAGATGCGGCGCCGCTTCAAAGCCGTGCTTCTGCTTGAGGTGGCGCACCGTCTCGGAGGTGTAGCTCAGCGTGGAGCCGCCGGCACCAAACGTGCACGACACGTATTCGGGCGCATAGGCCTTCAACTTGGCCGCAGTGCGGTCCAGCTGCGCGCGTTGGTCGTCAGTTTTGGGCGGGTAGAACTCGAAGCTGAGATGCGTCATCGCGGCAGGTCCGGCAGAGCGTGCGGTCATAATATCGCTTCATCGCGATGAATGCATATTTGGTTGCGAGTGTCCCGATCCGCGCGATGCATGCCGCGCTAAGGCGCTTCCACGCGGAACGGCAGGTTGGCGTAACCGGCGCGGCCTTGCTGGTCGTGGACTTCCAAGAACAGGCGGTAATTGCCCGGCGCCGGTGCCCTCAGGCGGACGCGACTGTCATCGCCCGCTTGATCGGAGCGCAGCTCAACGTCGATCTGCGGTGGCAGTGCTTCCGCATCGCCACCGATGCTGCGCGCCGTGCTTTCGGTGCGCACCTGCCAGACGTAGCGCAGCGCGGTGGCGCCGCTGGCCGTGAGCGTGGCAGTGGCGGTGTGGCCTGCGCGCAGCGTCACGCTGTCCAGTGCCTGTTTGCCGTCCAGGGTCAGCGTGGACACGGCCGGCGCGCGCGTGACCGGCCAGCGCCCGGTCCATAGCGCCTGCAGCGCGTCCACGCTGGGCGTGGCCGCGCCCGAGGGCAGGAACAGCCCATACCAGGTGGGCGTGCGCTCCTGCTTGTTGCCCCACAGGAAGACGAACGAGCCCAGCCCCTGCCGCGTATCGCTGGCGATGCGCTGGCGATAACGCTGCTCCAGCAGCACCGCCTTGCGCGCGCTGTTGTCTTCGATGGGCGCACCCCAGGTGGTGGTCGGCGATTCCCAGTGGCCGGTGGGGCCCCATTCGGTGACCACATACGGGCCACGCCAGCCGCTATCGTGCAGTTTTTGCGGCAATGCATCGATGTCGCCGTACAGCTGCACGGCGATCAGATCCAGCGACGGCGCACGTGCCTTGAGGCGGTCGATCAACGGCTTGTCGAAACCGGCCAGGGTGGTGGTGACCGGATGGTGTGGATCGATTGCGTGGATGGCATCGGCAATCGCGCCCACCGCGTTCCAGACCTTGGGGTTGGTGTAGTCGAGATTGAGCTCGTTGCCGACTACCCACATCAACACCGCCGGATGTGTGGCCGACTGCTGCACCTGCGTGCGAATGCGCTGAAGTTGTTGGCGCACGGCTGCGGCATCGTTGTAATCGAAGCCGTGTCGCTCGTTGCCGACCTCAATGCCAACGGCGACCTTCAACCCATTGCGTTGCGCATGATCCAGGAATGCGCGCTGGCGCTGCGGGTCCGGATCCATGCGCCAGGTGCGCAGCGCGTTGCCGCCACGTGCAGCCAGCGTCTCCATGCTGCCATTGCCCAGGCCCGCGCCCTTGATGACGAAGGGCGCGCCATCGACCAGCAGCCGATAGCCGTCATCGCGGTGTTCGATGCGCACCTGCGCGGCCCATGCCGCTGCGCTGCAGGCCAGCAGCAGGGCGCCCGCCACTAGTTGACACCACTGCCATCGATACCGCATGCGCCGACTCCGCTGCCGAATGCAGCAAATCATAGATGTGGCAGGGCCGCTGGATGTGATCGTGGTCGCGGCATGCTTGGGGCTGCTTGCCGGTGACGCAGTCATTGCGCGATGCACGCGGTAAGCTGGGCGCTACCCCACGCAATTGATCGGAGCGCGACATGCAAGAGCAGGAAATGGACGTAATCGCTGAGTCGTTGGGCCGCATCTGGGTCGCGTTGGCGCGCAGCGTGGGCGATCTCGCGCTCGCGATGGCCGAACAGCCCGGCGTGGACGGCGACAAGTTGTTGCGCGACTTCGCCGCACGCCTGCCCTCGGGCCAGGATGACGGGACCTCGAAGGTGTTCGAGGCGATCCGCCAGTACCTGGATCAGGACGTGGTGGCAGACGACGCCGAGTAACTGGCTGCCTGCGCGCCTGCGGAAACGTGGGCGCGCAGCTGTTGGTGTGGCGATGGTGGTGGTGATGCTGTGTGTGCGTGCCGCGAGCGGTGTCGCGGTACGCAGCTGGATTTTCACGGCGGGCTTTTTGCATGGCGACTGCCGGGATGGACTGCTGGTGATCGTTTCGCCCATGTGGCTGGCAGTTGGTGGCTGCTGCTGTTGTGAGTCGAAGAAAAGCCGTGATGCGTCTGCGACGTGTGGTGTCCGTCTGCAGCATGCGTGGGGAAGTGGTCGTGGCTGGAGTGCTCACGTGTGTGCGATCGCATGGCGCCACGGCTGGTGGCAGTAACAGCGTGAAAACCGCAAATGCGTGCCAAGCGCGAGTTCAACGATGACTTAGTATCACCGGGAGCGCGCGACGATGTCTCGCAGCGCAGGCTTAGCAGCGCGCAGCTAGTCCCTGTTCGCGTCAGTGTCAGCGCGAAACTGCCTCGGTCATCAGCTGTTCGAACGCTCAGCGCCTGCTCGGGGGCCAAGGCATCCTTGATGCAGGCATTGCATCAATGCGCAAAGCTGTCACGTCGCCCAGGGATGTAGCCTGACGCCAACGGCGGTTCGCATTTCTCGCGACGCTACGCCGGGCACACATCGCTCCTGTGCCAAACGTTGACGGGCCGGCGCCTACACTGATGCCCACTTTCTACGGAGCGTCCCCATGAGCGAGACCACGATGACGGCCATTGCGATCCGGAACGGCAAGGGCGATGCAGATGCACTGCATGCGGTTGAGCAAGCGCGCCCGCAGCCAGCGCCGGGCCAGGTGTTGATCCGTGTGCATGCCGCCGGCATCAATCGGCCGGACCTGCTGCAGCGTGCCGGCCACTATCCGCCGCCGCCGGGTGCACCGGAGACGCTGGGCCTGGAGGTCGCGGGCGAGGTCGTGGTGGCCGCTGGCCGCTGGAAGGTTGGCGACCGTGTATGCGCCTTGCTCGGCGGCGGTGGCTACGCGCAGTACGCGGCGGTAGACGCGCGCCATGTGTTGCCGGTTCCTGAAGGCATGACGCTGGTGCAGGCCGCTGCATTGCCGGAAACCATCTTCACCGCCTACGCCAATCTGTTGGAACATGGCCGCCTGGCGGCAGGCGAATGGCTGCTGCTGCACGGCGCTACCTCCGGCATCGGCGTGACCGCGATCCAGTTGGCCAAGGCCGCCGGCGCGCATGTGCTGGCCACGGCCCGCTCGGCCGGCAAGGCGGCGCAGGCACGCGAGCTGGGCGCGGACGTGGCGATCGACTCCACCAGCGAGTCGTTCGTGGCGGCCGCCAAGGCGCACGCCGGGGTGGACGTGGCGTTGGACATGGTGGGCGCCTCGGTCTTTGCCGATACGCTGGAAGCACTGAATCCGCGTGGCCGCATCGTCTACATCGCCTCGCAGGCCGGCGCCACGCTGGAAGTGCCGATCCCGCTGCTGATGCGCAAGCAGGCCATCATCACCGGTTCGACCCTGCGCCCGCGCAACGCCGACGAAAAGGCGCGGCTGGCAGCGGAAGTGGAACGCGTGGTGTGGCCCTGGATTGCGCAAGGCAAGGTGCGCGTGTTGATCGATCAATGTTTCCCGCTGGCCGAGGCCGCCGCCGCGCATCGCTATCTGGAGCAGGGTAGCCATCTGGGCAAGGTGGTGCTGGAAATGTAGCGGCACTGCAGGTGCGGACATGGCCTGCACCTTAGGCTGCGGGCCTGTCGCACGGGCGCGCCTGTGCGGTTGCTTGAGCGGTGCGCGTGCGGCCGCATCGGTGGCATTGCGCGATTCGAAGACAGCGCGCCACCGGCAATCACCCGCAGCAACACTTAGAGCGGCTAACAAAACGTAGCGAGCAGCCGTCAGGTGGGCGCGGACGGCGCGGAGGAACCGGAATGTACGTGGGTACATGCCGATTCCGAGCACCGGCCGCGCCCGCCTGGCGGCTGCGCAGTCGTTTTGAAAGCTGCTCTTAGCCGGCAGGCTGGTTGTGCACCGCCTCGATGCGGTGTCCATCGGGATCGATCACAAAGGCGGCGTAGTAGTCATCGCCATAGTCCGGCCGCAGGCCCGGCGCGCCGTTGCAGCGGCCGCCGTACTGCAGCGCTGCGGCGTAGAACGCGTCCACCGCAGCGGTACTCGCTGCGCTGAAGGCGAGATGGAAGCCGGCGCCCGCGGCCAGCGGCACGGCCGTGCTTTGCTTCAAGGCGAGCTTGTCGCCACCACCGGCCCAGCCATAGCCCACTGCCTGGTCATCGGTGCCAGGCGCCAGGTCCGACCACACCCGCACATAGCCCAGTGCGCCCAGCGCTGCATCGTAGAAGGCAACGGACGTGTCGATGGCGCTGACGCCCAGCGAGAGGTGATGCAGCATGGCGAGGCGCCCGAGGGGATGACCGCACGGAGTGTGCGGCGCGATGCTGGCCGCTGCCTCGCGTGCCGTCAACCTTAGATCGGTCGCCCGACCTTGCACGATGCGCGCGGCTGCGGCCTGCCACGAGGTATAGCAAAACAAGCGGTAGCGATGTCTCGCAGCGGCCGCTGTGCTGACCGTACACTGCGCCGGTTGCGCGTAGCCGCCATGGCTGCGACACCTCTCGCCACGCAGCCGTGCGCACGACGACGCAGGGCTGCCGGCGTCATCTGTCGGCCGTCACTTCCTCATGAGCACGAAGGTTTCGATGAAGCATCCAGACGCATTGCGCATTGCCCTTGTCGGTATCGGCAAGATCGCCCGCGACCAGCACATGCCCACCATCGCCGCGCGCGACGATGTGCAGCTGGTGGCCACCGTGAGCCGGCATGGCACGGTGGATGGTGTGCCAGCCTTCCAGACGCTGGAGGAAGCGTTTGCCGCGCATCCGCAGATCGAAGCGGTGGCCTTGTGCACACCCCCGGTGGGGCGGCATGCGCTGGCGCAGTCTGCGCTGGCGGCCGGGCGCCATGTGTTCCTGGAAAAACCACCGGCGGCCACCCTGGCGGAGATCGACGACCTGCGCGTGATCGCCCGGCAGGCGCAGCGCAGCTTGTTCACCAGCTGGCACTCGCGTTGCGCCGCCGGTGTGGAGCCAGCACGGCAGTGGCTGGCCGGCAAGCAGCTGGTGCGCGCGCACATCACCTGGAAGGAAGACATCCGCCATTGGCACCCGGGCCAGGACTGGATCCTGGAGCCCGGTGGCATGGGCGTGTTCGACCCCGGCATCAATGCGTTGTCCATCGTCACCCATCTGCTGCCGCGGCCTTTCGCGCTGCGCAAAGCCACGTTGCACACACCGAGTAATCGGCAGGCGCCGCTGGCGGCCACGCTTACCTTCGCCGATACCGACGACGTGCCGGTTACTGCGGAATTCGATTTCCTGCAGACCGGCCACCAATGCTGGGACATCGCGGTGGAGACCACGCAGGGAACGCTGGTGCTGAGCGAGGGCGGTGCCAAGCTGCACATCGATGGCGTTGCACACAGCGTGCCTGCGGCCAGCGAATACGACGGGCTATACGCGCGTTTCGTGCAACTGGTGCGCGCGGGCGAGTCCGAGGTGGACACCACGCCCTTCGTGCATGTGGCTGACGCGTTTTTACTAGGCGAACGGCAGGTGACTGCGCCGTTTGCGTGGTGACGGTGCGCGCGCAAGGCGCAGCGTTGACAGGCTGGCCATGCGCCCGTTCACGGCGTTCCAGTGCATGTGGAACGCCGCCGAGGCGCCATTGCTGGAGCGTCTGACAACAGGCGCGTCTTGACCTACCGCGTGTCGAGCACAGTGCATTGATCCTGTGCATCCACCGCTTGCGCTTCACCGATGCAGTCGGTCGCAGCACGCACCGGCGTTGCCACGGCGGGCGCAATCTGTGCGCGAAAACGCCTGACGATCAACGCTTCATCCAGGTAGGCGAAGACGAAGAAGCCCAACAGGGAGCCGGCCACCAGTGTCGGCGCATGCAGGAACGTGCCGGGTAACAGCAGGCTGAGCCACAGAAAAATATTCGGCGAGGTCTGCAGCAGATGGATATCGGCCACGATCGCGGCATGAATTGCCCTGCCGGTCATCCGTTGATGTAGCCGTAGATACAGCGCGCTGCAGATGCGGCTGGCCACAAGGACGCAGAACGGGAGCAGCAACGCGGCCCACGCATGCCAGCCGCCGTGGCGCAGGGTGGCTGGCAGCGCATCGCCGTCCGCGCGCAGTGACACCAGAAATGCCAGTGGCACCATCGCCAGCGCACCGATCCAGCTCCAATTGGTGGCGAGCTTGCCGGCCGCAATGGGGCGCGCGTGGCGCCAGGCCTGGCCAAGCAGGCAAGGCAGCGCCAAGGCAACCACCAGTACCACGAAGAAGCGCTCCAGCGCATGCGCGTTCCCCAGCACTTCGCGATGGTCCAGGAACAGCGCCAATAGCAGCAGCGGCAGCACGATCGACAAGACCAGCGTGTAGCGCGCGGCAAAGAAATAATCGCCCCCACGTGCCAGCGAGAACGTGGGCACCGACAACGCTGGCGGCACAATGAGCAACAGGCCCAGGACATGCAGCCACGCGTTCTGTGTGCCAACCAGCAGGGCTATTGCCAGCACGACACGCCCCACACTGAGCGCACCCAATGCGATGTTCTCCGGGCCGCTGGTCAGGCGCAGTGCCCCGGGCTCGATCCGGAGCGACAGGAAGAACGCATTCACTGCCAGCAAGGCGATCACCGCAGCGCTGGCTAACGCAGGTGGCAGCGCGACGCCCATGCACGACAGTGCAAAACCACCGAGCGCGGCGAGCAGCATCCAGCGCAGCAGGTGGATTTCCGTCAATTCGCCCAGCGTATTGAGGTGTGACGAACTGCGCGCGGTCAGTTGCTTGAGTTCGTCCCATGACAGCGGGCGCGAGTTGGGCAAGCGGAAGTCGATGTACTCCGCTGGCGGCAGCCCGGATGCGATCAGTGCAAAGACTTCCACGATGTATTTGTGCGCGACGACCAGCACGTGCTTGCCTTGCTGATCCAGCGGCGCCAGCACGGTCTCGTAGTAGGTCTTGCAGCGGGCGTACATATCCATCCAGTGTTCGCCGTCCGGTGGCGCGCCATCGGCATCATGGAAGTAGCGTTCAAACACCGCATGACCGACCGACTTCTTGATCAAGGTCTTGTTCTTACCGGCGAAGATGCCGAAGTTGCGTTCCACCAGTGCCGCGCTGGAAACGACCTCGGGCATGGGCGCAACGTCATGCAGGATGATGGCTGCCGTTGCCTGCGCGCGCTCCAGCGTGGAGACATGCACCTGGTCGAAGTGCAATGCGCGTTGCTGCACGTAGCGCGGCCTGCTGCGCCTGACGCCGGCCGAGCCGGGTCAGCGGCGAATTCTGGGAACCAGCGAAGTAGTTCTGTTCGTTGGCGAGCGATTCGCCATGGCGGACAAAGTAGAGAGGCATCGCATGCTCCGGCGTGCACCATCGATGGGGGAGGGCGATGTCATGCGTGTAGTGCTCGCATGGCGCTCGCCACGATGGTCGCCGCGCAGCTGGGGCAGCAGAAGGAAGCACTTGCAGCGACCTCCCGTAGGTACGCGCGCCGTGCGAACGGGTTGCATTGATCGCTTGCGGTGCGCAGACAGTTCATCTTTGGTTGGCATGCGCGCGAGGGCGCCTGCTGGTAACCGTGCGCGTCATCGCGTGGTCCTGAAATGCCGCCAGCAATGAAAAAGATGCGTCGTTGTAGATTTTTTCGGTTGCCGAACGCATCGACGCCTTCATGCGGGCTGCACCCATGAAGGCGTCGGTGTTGCTACTCAGCGGGATCTGCTGGTGTTCCCTGGTTGCCTGGATGTCACCTACGGAAAACAGACCGTGCTGCAGCGCGTCTGCAAAATCAACGTCGCCACATACGCGCCTGCCGCGCCGGCAGGGTGAAGGTGTACGAGCCACTGGAGATGCGCACCACATTGCCGGAACCCAGTGCATCGACGTAATCCGCATTCCAGAACAACACGCTGCCGCTCATGGCAACGGTGGTGTTGACCGGGTTGCCGCACTTGTTGATGCCCACGATGCCGAGGCTGCCGCGGCGGAACAGGATGTGGCAGGCACTGGATGACAGCACCTGCATGTCGCTGCCCTGCACGCCGTTGTGGAAGCCAATCATGCGGCGCAGATCATCGCGCAGATAGGCATTGACCCAGCGGTTGTCGCCGCTTTCGTTGTTGTCGGTGTAGACCATCGGCACGCCGCCGTTGCGGCCCAGCAGGTACGCATAGGCCAGCGTTTCATCGACCGGGTCGAGAATCGCGTAGCGGAAGCCCGCGTTATTGGGGATGTCATGCGTTACGGCAAAGGTGACTGCGCGATTGCCCGGCAAAGCCTGCCCGGTGGACGCCGGGTCCACCAACTGCTGCATGCTCGCACCCACACCGAAGGCATTGCGTACCGCGTTGAACAGCGGGAAATCGTAGGCGGCATGTGGGGTGGATTGCAGATATGGCGCCAGGAACTGGTCGTAATCGCCATTGCCGCTGCCACCGCCGGTGATCACTTCGCCGAACACGTACACACCGGAGCGGATGCCGGCATCGAACACGCGGTTGAGGTGGTCGAAGGTCATGTGCTTGGCCGCGTCCACGCGGAAGCCGGTGACGCCCAGGCCCTTGAGCGCCTGCAGGTAGGCGCGCTGCTGCTGCACCACCCAATCATTGCCGAGCAAATCCGGCAGGCCCGGATCGCTGCCGCCGCCGCAGATGCGGTAATTGCGTACCTGGAAGGCATCGTTGTAGTTGCTGATGCATTGCGCCGGCCCGAAATCACTGCCGCTCAAAAAGTTGGACTGCACGGTGCCGAACAGGCGCAGTGCATCGTAGCGCCCAGGATTGGCTGCGTACTGCGCCAGCACCGCGCTGCCGGGGTAATTGAGGTCCGAGCGGGTTGCTGCTTCGTTGGCCATGTGGTTGAACACCACGTCGGCATAGGTTTCCACACCGTTGTTTGCCAGTGCCTGCACCATGCGCGCGAACGCAGTGGTGTCGCCGAGTGGATTGTCGATCAGGCGGATATCCTGCGGCTGGTAGCGTGCCCACCAGGCACTGCCTTCGGAGCGATACGCCGGTGCGACCAGTACCTTGCGATACCCGGCATCGGCGATCTGCTTGGCGCGCGCTTCTACCGTGGCGTAGGGCCAGTTGAACGCATGCAGGATGACGTCGGCCTGTGCGCTGGCGGTGGTCAGCAACAAGGTCAGCGCGATCAACAGCAACTGGTGAACGCGTTGCCAGAACGTGCGTGGACAGGGGCGAGAGGTGGCGTGCATCGGGTGTCTCCTGATCAGTGGACGCACGCATCCCGCACAGCGATGCATGCAGCAATGCCCTCCGGCCCTTGTTCCGGAAAGCGCGCCCCACGGCGTGCGGCGCGCGGTGATGCTAAGCGCGCATCGCGGCGCAGCATTGACCCTGTGCATACGTATTCACTGCACAACAGCCGCGAAACGTGCGGCCGGTTCGATGCCGAGGGCGTGCACGGTCGCACTCGCGCCGATGCATTGCGCGCGGGGCTGATCACTGACCGCGGTGGTTGCCGGTATGGATGCCGTGACGTCCAGCAGGCCGGGCTCGGGGCGCAACCTGCGCGCTACAGGCAACGACGGCAGCCCAGTGCAGCAGCGCGTGCACAACGGCTCAGCGGTATGAAGAGCGGCTACCGAAACGTAGCGAGTAAGTTGTCAGGTGGGTGCGGCCGGCGCGGAGCACCCGGAGTGTATGGGGGTACATGCCGATTCCTAGCACCGGCCGCGCCCGGCTGGCGGCTGCAGGCGTTTTGATAGCGGCGCTAAGCCTGAACAGCCTGGTTCAGGCCTCCTGGCCAGCGGCACCTCGTGCACCAGGGCGGCCACCACGCCGGCCGCGTTAAACTGTGTGCACGTCACCGGTTGGTTTTCTCGCATGCGCAATCCTCTTCAAGAACAACTGCTCAAGGCAGGCCTGGTCAAGAAAGCCCAGGTGGACAAGGTGGCGCGCGAGCAGAACAAGCAGCGCCATGCCAAGGGTGCACCGGCGGCCGCAGCAGACCCGGACAAGGTGGATGCCGCCCGCCTGCAAGCCGAGCGCGCCGAGCGCGACCGCGCATTGGCCGAGGAGCGCAACGCGCAGCTGCGGCAGCAGGAACTGGTGGCGCAGGTCCGCCAGATCATCGAGACCAGCCGCGTCAAGCGCGAAGGCGAGATCGATTACCGCTTCAACGATGGCAGCGTCATTCGCAGCGTGCTGGTCAGCCCCCTCTTGCGCAGCCAGCTGGCCAGTGGCGCGTTGGTGATCGCGCGCTACGGCGAGGGTTTCGAACTGATTCCGCGTGCCGCGGCCGAGAAGGTCTACAGCCGCGATGCCACCGTGGTGGTGCTGGATCATGGCCGCTCCGCAGCGCCACCATCGCCGGACAGCGACGACGACTATTACAGCCAGTTCAAGGTGCCGGACGATCTGATCTGGTAAGCCGGATGCGGGCACCGTGATGCGTGCGCGCCGCGTCGATGGCGGGCAACGCGCGTACAGGTAGCAGGGCGATGTACTGCTGCCAGCACATCTGGCGGGTCACCGCAGACCAAGGCGCGGGAGGAGCGCTTGCGTGAGAACGATGCGCCCGCGTTACCCTTGCACGCTGTACCGCTGCCAGCACGCGCCATGTCGATTGTTCTTACCCCGTTTGCCCGCCCGCGATTGTTTCCGCGCGATGGCCGCCGCAACGCCATCCAGGACTGCACGCCCGAGCAGTTCATCCAGCGCCTCAACGATGAAACGCCAGTGCGGGTGATCGAGGGCTACGCGCCATTCTGCCGGCTGCATGCGCATCGCAATTGGACCTCGACACGCTGTCTGACCGTCCCCATCACCGATGCCAATCGCCATCAGCTGCGCTCCGCCTACAAGGCACGCAATTCGCAGGAATTACCAGTCCTGGTGCGCTGGTTCGAAGGCGTGGAGCCATCGGTGGCTAACTACCTGCTGCCCATCCTCTACAGCCGCGATCAGCTGGCCAAGGAGGGCAGCCCCATCGACGCGGACTGGGGCGTGGTCGGTTGTCTGTACACCGCCGAGCCAGACGAAATTCCCATGGCCCCCATCACCATGCTGCGCAATGCGCTGGGTGTGCAAGAGGGCGGTTCCGGCGTGCCGCTGGATCGCGATGCCTACCGCCGCGCGGTGGCGTTCTGGGATGCCAACGCGAATTGGCGCCCCTGACGCGAGGCGTTGGGCGTAGCGGTTGCACATGGGCCTGCGCCTTCGTCTTCGTCAGCTGCCTGCAGGCGACCGGCGTTCACGCACCGCGCTCAAGCAGCGTTAGCCGACGCCGAGCACGGGCATCTCGGGGGCCGCCCACGTCACCGTGATGATGGCGCCGTGCACCAGCCCTTGCTCCCTGAGCTGCGCAAAGACCGCGGCGGGCGGCCAGCCTGCAGGCGCATCGGCAAACGGAAGCTGCAGCGACTGCAGCAGGCTGAACATCTCGGCCAGTCGCTCCGGTGTGCGAACGTCCAGCACGATCCCGTCGCTTGTCGCGTCACCTTGCGCCAGTAGCGTTTGATACGCGGCGCCTGGCGCGCAGGTGACATGGATCTGATGTTCCATCACCGCGCGGACATGATTCACCGGCAGGTGCAGCCGCTCAAAGATCGCTCAGAATTCGAGTGCGTCGCTTGGTGTACTCGGCGTCGGTGATCAGCTGCTGAGACTTGAGCCGATCCAGTTCGGCCAGCCGGGATTCGGTGGTCTTCAGTGCCGCTGTAGTGCCTGCGGCAGATGCACCGGGTTTGCGTGAAGCGCGCTTGGCAAGCCAGACGATCGCGCTGATGACGGCAGCGATGATGCCGAAAAACACAAGAACGATGAGCCAATGCCAGATGCTAAAGCTACCCATGCGGTGTCCTTTTTAGATGGGGTGACCGAGGCAGCGCTCTGCCGCAACCGCGTGCAGGCAAGGCAGGGGCGACGCCCGGGCCGTTACGTTACCGCCGGCATGTGCAGCCTGTCGAGCGCAAGGGTTCGGATGCAACGGACTGAGCAATGCGTCCAACATCGAGCGATGCGGAGTTGCCAGCCACGCTTGCAAGGCGAGAGAAGCACGCGGTTCAAGTGTGTGTGACCCGAACCTCAACCGCTTTGCGGCGCACTGTTCTCGACAATGTCCTCAAACAAAAAACGGGCGCCTTGCGGCGCCCGTTCTTGTTTACCTGGCAATGTCTTGCCAATGGATCAGTAGCGGTAATGATCCGGCTTGTACGGGCCAGCCACGTCCACGCCCAGGTAGTCGGCCTGGTCCTTGGTGAGGGTGGTCAGCTTGACGCCGATCTTCTCCAGGTGCAGGCGAGCCACTTCTTCATCCAGGTGCTTGGGCAGGATGTAGACCTTCTTCTCGTAGCTGTCGCGCTTTTCCCACAGGTCGATCTGCGCCAGGGTCTGGTTGGCGAACGAGTTGGACATCACGAAGCTCGGGTGGCCGGTAGCGCAGCCCAGGTTCACCAGGCGGCCGTCGGCCAGCAGGAAGATCGCGTTACCGTTGCCGAACACATACTTGTCGACCTGCGGCTTGATGTTGATCTTCTGCACGCCCTTGAGTGCATTCAGCGCATCGACCTGGATTTCGTTGTCGAAGTGGCCGATGTTGCAGACGATCGCCTGGTCCTTCATCGCCTGCAGGTGCTCGACGGTGATGATGTCCTTGTTGCCGGTGGTGGTGACATAGATGTCGCCGCGGCCCAGGGTGGATTCGATGGTGTTGACCTCGAAGCCTTCCATCGACGCCTGCAGGGCGCAGATCGGGTCGATCTCGGTGACGATGACGCGGGCACCGTAGGCACGCAGCGATGCGGCGCTGCCCTTGCCCACGTCACCGTAGCCGCAGACCACGGCGACCTTGCCGGCCAGCATCACGTCCATCGCGCGCTTGAGGCCATCGGCCAGCGACTCGCGGCAGCCGTAGAGGTTGTCGAACTTGCTCTTGGTAACCGAGTCGTTGACGTTGATGGCCGGGATCAGCAGCTTGCCGGCCTCGGCAATCTGGTACAGGCGGTGCACGCCGGTGGTGGTCTCTTCGGAGACGCCCTTCCAGTCCTTGACCACTCGCGCCCAGTACCCCGGACGCTCGACGGCCACGCGCTTGAGCAGCGCCTTGATCACGCCTTCTTCGTGCGAGGAGGCAGGTTCATCGACCCAGGTGCTGCCGTTTTCGAGCTCATAGCCCTTGTGGATCAGCAAGGTGACGTCGCCGCCGTCGTCCACCACCAGCTCCGGGCCGGTCAGGGTGCCGTCGGGCAGGGTGAAGGTCAGCGCGTCCAGGGTGCAGTCCCAATACTCTTCCAGCGTCTCGCCCTTCCAGGCGAACACCGGCGTGCCGGTGGCGGCAATCGCGGCGGCCGCGTGGTCCTGGGTGGAGAAGATGTTGCACGAGGCCCAGCGCACATTGGCGCCGATGTCCTTGAGCGTTTCGATCAGCACTGCGGTCTGGATGGTCATGTGCAGCGAGCCGGTGATGCGGACGTCTTTCAGCGGCTTGGTCTGCGCATGCTTGCGGCGGATCGACATCAGGCCCGGCATCTCGTGCTCGGCGATGTCCAGCTCCTTGCGGCCCCAATCGGCCAGGGAGATGTCGGCGATCTTGTAATCGGTGTGTGGAACGGTTTTTGCGACAGCGTTCATCAGTTGCTCCGGTAGGCAGGCGAATGTCTGCAATTCCGGGCGCCGTTTCACGAAAAATCCCTGTCGAGCCTGGCCGTTGTTGCCCGCACTTTTCGTGCAGGTGGCAGATGAATCTGCCGTACCGGTCGCAGCGCCCCTCGACGAGGGTCTGATTATATCGGCAGCACCCCCGTCCGGCATGAATTGCCGCCCACCCCAACCAACGACAGGGGGAGCCGGGCCGCCCGGCTGCTATGGTCCAAGCCTTATTCGACACCGGGGAAGGGCATGCAGGCGAGACGCACCAGGCGGCAGGGGTGGCAACGGGGCTGGGTGGTGTTGGGCTGGCTGGCGCTGAGCGTCCCGGCCCTGGCGCAGCCGGCGGCCCCGCCGACGTCCTTGCCGACCACCGGCTACCAGTTGCCCTCCAAGGCGCTGCAGGCGGTGGTGGACGCGCCGCGCGCGCCGTTGCTGCAGCTGTCGCCACGGCGCGACCTGGCGGCCATGCTGCAGCTGCCGGCGCTGCCGGACATTGCCGAGGTGGCGCAGCCGGAGCTCAAGCTGGCCGGCGTGCGCATCCATCCCAAGACCCACGCCGCCAGCCGGTTCTCCTTCGCCAGCAAGCTGTGGCTGCTGTCGGTGGCCGATGGCAGCGAGCGCCAGATCGCCGGCCTGCCGGCGCCGTTGTCGCTGGCCGACCTGGCCTGGTCGCCCGACCAACGCTCTCTGGCCTTCCGCCGCGAGGATGCGGCCAGTGGCGCCAACGAGCTCTGGGTGGTGGATGTGGCGGCAGGGCAGGCGCGTCGCCTGTTGGCCGACGTGAATACCAGCATCAACGACGAACTGCACTGGCTGCCCGATAGCAGTGGGTTGCTGGTGCAGCAGCAACTGCGTGACCAGACCGCACCGCCCGCCCGCGACGCGGTGCCGGCGGGTCCGGCGATCCAGCAGACCAGCGCCGATGCCGGCGTGCGCGCGATCCGCACCTATCAAGATCTGCTCCGTAACGAAGCCGATGCGCGGCTGTTCGAGTACTACGCCACCGCGCAGCCGGTGATCGTGGCGGTGAACGGACAGGTGCGGCCGATTGCCGCGCCCGGGATCTATCTGCACCTGTCGGTGTCGCCGGATGGCCGCTACGTGCTGAGCGAGCGCAGCGAGCGCCCATTCTCGTATCTGGCGCCGCTGGACGCGTTTGCGCGCCGCATCGAGGTGCTGGATCTGCAAGGCAAGCTGGTCCGCCAGATCGCGCAACTGCCGCTGGTGGAAGGCTTGCCGACCGGCAATGACGCCGTACCCACCGGCGTGCGCGAAATCGCCTGGCGCGCCGATGCGCCGGCCACCCTGGTCTGGGCCGAAGCCCAGGACGGCGGCGACCCGGCGCGCGCCAGCAGCGTGCGTGATGCGGTGCTGATGCAGGCCGCGCCGTTCAACCGTGCGCCGGTCACCCTGGCCAAGCTCGGCAGCCGGTTCGAGGGCGTGCAGTGGGGCCGGGGCGACCTGGCCATCATCAGCGAGAGCTGGTGGAAGACCCGCCGCACCAAACAGTGGCGCATCGCACCGGACCAACCACAGCGCGCGCCGGAACTGCTGTGGGACCGCTCCTCGCAGGACCGCTACAACGACCCTGGCACGCCGGCGCTGATCGCCGACGGCAACGGCCATGCGCTGCTGCAGACCGGTGCCGATGGCAACAGCCTGTTCCTGCTTGGCAAGGGCGCTTCGCCGGAAGGCGACCGCCCGTTCGTGGACCGCTTCGATCTGCAGAGCAAACGCACCACGCGGCTGTTCCATTCGCAGGCGCCCACCTATGCCGCGCCGATCGCGCTGCTGGATGCGCAGGGCACGCAGCTGTTGCTCAGCCGTGAATCGCCCGAGGAGCCGGCCAACTACTACGTGCAGACGCTAAGCGACACGGCGGCCACACCGCGGGCGCTGACCCGCTTTGCGCACCCGTTGCCGCAATTGCGCGGCGTGCAGAAGGAGCAGATCCGCTACAAGCGCAATGACGGCGTGGACCTCACCGCCACGTTGCTGCTGCCGCCCGGCTACGACCCCAAACGCGACGGCCCGCGGCCGCTGCTGATGTGGGCCTACCCGGGCGAGTTCAAGAGCGCCGACACCGCCAGCCAGGTCACCGACTCGCCGTACCGCTTCAATGCCATCAGCTACTGGGGCCCGCAGGCGTTTCTGGCGATCGGCTACGTGGTGCTCAACAACCCGGCCATGCCGATCGTCGGCGAAGGCGATGCCGAACCCAACGACACCTACCTGCCGCAGCTCATCGCCGACGCGCAGGCCGCGGTGGATGAAGTGGTGCAGCGTGGGGTGACCGACCGCGAGCACATCGCCATCGGCGGGCATTCCTATGGCGCCTTCATGACCGCCAACCTGCTCGCGCACACGCGCTTGTTCAAGGCCGGCATCGCGCGCAGTGGCGCGTACAACCGCAGCCTCACGCCTTTCGGCTTCCAGGCCGAGGAACGCAACTACTGGCAGGCGCAACCGGTGTATCAGGCGATGTCGCCGTTCAACTACGCCGACAAGATCAAGGACCCGCTGCTGTTGATCCACGGCCAGGACGACAACAACAGCGGCACCTTCCCGATCCAGAGCGAGCGCCTGTTCACCGCGATCAAGGGCCTGGGCGGCAACGCGCGGCTGGTGATGCTGCCCAACGAAGCGCACGCCTACCGTGCGCGGCAGTCGATCCTGCACATGCTGGCCGAGAGCGAGCAGTGGTTGAAGATGACGCTGGGCGAGGCCAACGCGCCAGCCACTGCGCGCAAGCGCTAAAGCGCGCGTTACAGACGGCACCGCTCCACGGTGCCGTCATCGGCGCAATCGCTGCGCAACACCGCACACGCAAGGCGGCTCCACGGAGGAGCGCGCTTGCGCGCGATGGGTATTGCCGATAACGCCCATCGCGCGCAAGCGCACTCCTACGACGAAGGCATCTCAAGTGCTCGTCAACGCGATGGTTCAAGGTGAAACCGTCGCGTCTGTCGCGATCATCTAATCCTTTTGGGTTAGTCTTCGACGACTTTGCGCTTGAAGAGGGTGTGCGTTTCCGATGAACGAGTACCGCAGCAGTCTTGTCTTCGCTAACCCCGACGTTCCCTTGCGCGACGATGTCCGTCGGCTTGGTGCCCTGGTCGGTGACCTGCTCGCCGAGCAGGTGTCTGCGGACTTCCTTGAAGAAATCGAACGCATCCGCACCACCGCGATCGCACGCCGCGAAAGCGATACGCCGCCCGCCGGCTTGCTGTCGCTGCTGGAAGGCCGCGAGCCGCGCGCCGCCGAGGCGTTGGTGCGTGCCTTCAGTACTTATTTCCAGGTGGTCAACATCGCCGAGCGCGTGCACCGCATCCGGCGCCGCCGCGACTACCAGCGCAGCGGTACCGACACCCCGCAGCCGGAAGGCCTGCACGATGCGCTGCGCCGGCTCAAGGCGCAGGGCGTGACGTTGGACGAGTTGAGCGAATGGCTGCCGCGCATCGACGTGGAGCCGGTGTTCACCGCGCATCCCACCGAGGCGGTGCGCCGCGCCTTGCTCGAAAAAGAACAGCTGATGGTCGCCAGCCTGGTCGACAACCTGGATGGCATGCGCACGCCCAATGAGCGCGCCACCGATGCGGCGCGGTTCCGCATGGCGTTGACCGCGTCCTGGCAGACCGCCGATTCCTCGCCGGTGCGCCCCACCGTGGAAGACGAGCGCGAGCACGTGGGCTTCTATCTCACCCAGGTGCTCTACCGCGTCATCCCGGTGATGTACGAAACCCTGGAACACGCCATCGAAGAAACCTACGGCAGCACGCTGGCGTTGCCGCGCCTGCTGCGCTTCGGCACCTGGGTCGGTGGCGACATGGACGGCAATCCCAACGTGGATGCGCACACCATTGCCGGCACCCTGGACGCGCAACGGCGCGCGGTGCTGGACCGTTATCTCAACGAGTTGTGGCAGCTGGCGAGCCTGCTCAGCCAATCCACCACGCTGGTGGCGGTGAGCCCGGCGCTGAGCGCGCAGCTGGAACGCTACCAGGCGCTGCTGCCCGACGCCGCCGCACGCTCGCGGCCGCGCCACGGCGACATGCCGTACCGCCTGCTCAACGACCTGATGCGCGCGCGCCTGCAGGCCACCCTGGACGATGCCGACGGCGCCTACGCCGCGCCTGCCGAGCTGGAACACGACCTGCAACTGATCCTGGACAGCCTGCAGGCCAACAAGGGCTTGCACGCGGGCTGGTTCGCAGTGCGCCGCCTGCTGTGGCGCGTGCGCAGCTTCGGTTTCCATCTGGCGCGGCTGGATGTGCGCCAGGAATCCAGCGTGCATGCGCGCGCGGTGGCCGATGCATTGGGGCAAGCCGATTGGGACAGCCAGGACGCCACCCACCGTGCCGGTCTGCTCGGCCCATATGCCTCGGGCGAGCAGGCGTTGCCGCAGGTGGACGACGAAGGCAACGCGCGGCTGGATGCGGTGTTCGCCGCGCTCGCCGATGCACGCACGCGGCATGGTGCCGATGCGCTGGGCAGCTACATCATTTCGATGGCGCACAACCGCGCAGACGTGCTCACCGTGCTCGCGCTGGCGCGGCGTGGTGGCCTGGTCGATGACGCCGGCGCGGTGCCGCTGGACATCGTGCCGCTGTTCGAAACCGTGGACGATCTGCGCGGCGGCACCGGCACCGTGCAGGACCTGCTGGCCGACCCGGTGTATCGCCAGCACCTGCGCGCGCGCGGCGACACCCAGATGGTGATGCTGGGGTATTCGGACAGTGGCAAGGACGGCGGCATTGCGGCCTCGCGCTGGGGTCTGCAACGCGCCCAGGTGGAGCTACTGGAGGCTGCCGCCGAACTGGGCGTGCGCCTGACCTTCTTCCACGGCCGCGGTGGTTCGATCGTGCGGGGCGGTGGCAAGACCACCCGCGCGCTGGATGCAGCGCCGCGCGGCAGCGTGGATGGACGCCTGCGCGTGACCGAGCAGGGCGAGGTGATCCATCGCAAGTACGGCATCCGCGCGCTGGCGTTACGCTCGCTGGAGCAGATGACCGGCGCGGTGCTGTTGTCCAGCCTGCGCCCGCGCGCGCCGGAGCCGCGCGAAGACGCCTGGCGGCCAGTGATGGATCTGGTGGCCGAGCGCAGCACGGTGGCGTATCGCGGTTTTGTCGGCGCGCCGGATTTCATGCAGTACTTTCGCCTGGCCACGCCGATCGATGTGATCGAACGCATGACGCTCGGCTCGCGCCCCTCGCGCCGGCTGGGCCAGGACGCGGCGTTGTCGAACCTGCGCGCAATTCCCTGGGTGTTTGCCTGGAGCCAGGCGCGTGCAGTGATCCCCGGCTGGTACGGCGTGGGCAGTGGCCTGCAGGCCGCGGTGGAGGCCGGGCACGAAGACAGCCTGCGCGAGATGGCGCAGGACTGGCCGTTCTTCCGCACCTTCCTGGACGACATCGCCATGGTGCTGTCCAAGGGCGATCTCAATATTGCCGAACTGTTCTCGCGCCTGGCCGGCCCGCTGCACGCGCGTTTCTTCCCGCGCATTCGCGACGAACTCGCGCTGACCAAACATTGGGTCAAGACCTTGCTCGGGCAGCGCTCGTTGCTGCAGCACGACCCACGCCTGGCGTTGTCGATCCGGCTGCGCAACCCGTACATCGACCCGATCAGCGTGTTGCAGGTGGATCTGCTGCAGCGCTGGCGTGCCACCGATGGCGAAGACGAAGAACTGCTGCGTGCGCTGGTGGCATGCGTCAACGGGGTGGCGCAAGGCGTGCAGAACACCGGCTGATCCGACCTTTGGTCGGAGAGTGCGTGCATTCGGCAAGCGAGCTCTGGTGTAACCGGACAAATATGTCCGATAATGCCGGCATGACAGCTCCCCGCCCCGATGCCGCGCTCCGCCGCCGGCAGATTCTCGACGCCGCCGACGAAGTCTTCAGCGAACACGGCGTCAACGCTCCGCTAGAACTGGTGGTGGAACGTGCCGGCCTTGGCCGCGCCACGCTATACCGCAATTTCCCCGACCGCCTGGCCCTGATGACCGCGCTGATGGAGCGCGGCCTGGATGGACTGGAGCGGCTGGCGGCCGACCTGGGCGATCGCCCGGACGGTCTGGCCGTGCTGCTGCACGATGTGGCCGAACACATCGCCCAGTCCGCACCGATGGTGGATTTCTGGCGCTCGATCGAGCGCGCGCATCCGTCCGTGAAAGCGGTCGACCAGCGCGTGGTCGGCATTTTTCTGCCGTTCGTGCAGCGCGCCAAGCAGGCCGGCCTGTGCCGCGCGGATCTGGATGAAGAGCAGTTGGTCCTGGTGATGGACATGCTGGGCAGTTGCCTGCGTGGCAGCGACGAAGCCGAGCGCAAGCGTCTGGCACACCGCTCCGCCGATCTGCTGATGCACGCGCTGGGCATGCCGGTGCCGGTGGGCGGCACGCAATGACACCGGCCACGCGCGCGCGCATCGGCCGCTGGGCATTGCGGCTTGCGGTGGTGGTGGCCGCCACCTGGGGCGGGCTGGCGATCTATTTCGCGCTCAGCGGCAATGGCGTGGTGCGCGCCGGGTGGGTGGCCTCGTGGTGCGCGATGGCGCTCGCTGCGCTGTGGGGCCTGCGGCGCCGGCGCGAGAACTGGGCGCTGGTGGGGATCTTCGCCGCCGCCTTCGTGGCGCTGGGCACGGCTTGGTGGCTGATGCAGCCCAGCCAGGACCGCGACTGGGCCGACGATGTCGCCCAGCGTCTGCGCCCGGAAGTGCACGGCAACCTGGTCACGCTGCACAACGTGCGCAACTTCGACTGGCATAGCGAAACCGACTACCAGCCGCGCTGGGAAACGCGTCAGTACGATCTGGATCACCTGGTCAGCGCAGATCTGGCGCTGTCGTACTGGATGGGCCCGGCGATTGCGCACACGCTGGTGTCGTTCGGTTTCGACGATGGCTCGCATGTGGTGTTCTCGCTGGAGATCCGCAAGGAACGTGGCGAATCGTTCTCCGCGCTGGGTGGCTTCTTTCGCAGCTTCGAAGAGACCCTGGTGGCCGCCGACGAACGCGACATCCTGCGCGTGCGCACCAACGTGCGTGGCGAGGACATGTACCTGTATCGCCTGAACATTCCCAAGGCCGGCCTGCGCCGCATGTTCATGGGCTATGTGGGGCTGGCCAACGACTTGAACCGTGCGCCGGCGTTCTACAACACGCTCACCAGCAACTGCACCACCATTGTGTTTGCGCTGGTGCGCCAGCTGCGGCCGACGTTGCCGCTGGATCACCGCCTGCTGTTGTCCGGCTATGCCGACGAATACGCCTTCGACCATCACGGGCTGATGCCGGGCTATGACTTCGCCACGCTGAAGCAACGTGGGCATTTCACTGCACGTGCGCACGCCGCAGACCGCGCCGAAGATTTCTCCGCGCGCATCCGTGCAGGCATGCCGCAGGCACCGGCACCTGCATCTGCAGCGAGCGCACACCGATGAGCCGCAGCACCTGGGCGCGGCGCGCCGTGGCAGGCGTGGCCGTGCTGGCCTGTGTGTGGCTCAGCGGCTGCGCCATGGTCACGGTGAAGGCGCGCAGCAGCGGCGATTACATCGCCCAGACCCGCGGCGACATCCTCAGTGCCGGCACGCTCAGCCAGGCCGGCGGCGAGACGCTGCAAGTAGCCGGGCTGGATCCCAAGACCTGCCGCAAGACGCCGCTGCCGTGCATCGAACAGCTGCGCACGGTGGCCGGCATCGGCGATGAGCGCCGGCTGGCCACCCAGGCCGAGCTGTGGACCACGCAGGCCATCGCGTTGAGCGGGCGCACCCCCGCGCAGATGAGCGATGCGGCACTGGACGCGTGGCTGGAAGCGGCGCGGCATGCGTACGCGTATCTGTTCTTCACCACGCGCGCGCCCAGCGAGCGGGCCTTCGAAAACCGCCAGACCCAGGTGCGCGATTACTACAACTACGCCGTACAGCAGGTGGTCGAACGCCTGTTCGTGCGCGCCCAGCAGGCCGGCGCCAGCGCACCTGCGGCCACCACGGTGGGCCGCTGGCGCGTGGATGTGGACCTGGCCGCCTACCGGTTGCCCGGCGATGGCAATACGCCGCGTGCGTTGTTCGCGGCATCGTCGCTGCGCTTCGGCGGGCTGCGTAGCACCTATCGCCGCGACGGCTTCGGTGCGGACCTGGTGGCCGAGGTAGACCCGGCGGTGGTCGGCGACCCGGCCGGCGTGGCCGTGCAGCAGGCGCTGCCCGCGCCAAAAGACCCGCAGCGGCCGTTGCCCACCTTCAGCGAGATGCCGTATGCACCGGCCACGGTCCTGCTGCGTTTTGCAGGCGACACGCTGGATGCGGTGCTGCACACCGACAGCGCCACGGTCGCGCCCTACGACCCGTATCGCCAGACCGCAGTGATGCTGCATGGCCAGCGCGTGCCATTGGCGGCCAACTTCACTGCCGCGTACGGCCTGTGGCTTGCGAAGTCGGGCTTTGCCGCGCAATCGCTGCGCTCGATGCTGGGCCGCGCGCGCGGCATCGATCGCCCGCATCTGTACCTGATGCAGCCCTACGACCCGAACCGGCGCGTGCTGCTGATGCTGCACGGCCTGGCCAGCAGCCCGGAGGCCTGGGTCAATGTCGCCAATGAAGTGATGGGCGATGAAACGCTGCGGCAGCACTATCAGATCTGGCAGGTGTATTACCCCACCAACGCACCGCTGGCGGTCAACCGCGCCGAGATCCAGGAACTGGTGCAACGCAGCCTGCGGCATTTCGACCCGCAGGGCGATGCGCCGGCCTCGCACGACATGGTGTTGATCGGCCACAGCATGGGCGGGGTGATCGGCCGCTTGCTGGTGTCTTCGTCCGGCGAGCAGATCTGGAACAGCCTGCTGGCCGACTACCGGCTGGAAGGCGAGCGCGGTGCGCGGATCCGGCAGAAGCTGTCGCCGCTGCTGCATTTTTCGCCGATGCCGCAGATTGATCGCGCGATCTTCATCGCCGCGCCGCACCGCGGCACGCCGTTGGCCGAAGGCGGGTTGGGGCGCTTCGTCGGCCGCCTGGTGCGCCTGCCGATCGCCTTGCTGGATCGGTTCGGCGATGTGCTGCAGGACCTGGCCAACAGCGAGCGCGATGCACCGGGTGAGCCGCAACGCAAGCGGCGCCTGTTGCCACCGACCAGCATCGATAACCTGCGCGATACCGACCCGTTCGTGCGCGCGGCCGCGGATCTGCCGATCGCGCCCTCGGTGCGCTACCACACCATCGTCGGCCGCGAAAAACCGCAGGTGCCGTTGGCCATGTCCGACGACGGTCTGGTGCCGTATCGCAGCGCGCATCTGGACGGCGCCGCCTCCGAACTGGTGGTGACGTCCTGGCATAGCGTGCAGGAAACGCCGCAGGCGATCCTGGAGATCCGCCGCATCCTGCACGCAGAGTTGCAGGGTGCGGCATCGTCGCCGGCGCCGGCTGCCGTGCAACCAGCGACGGATGCGCCGACCGATGCTTCGGCCCATTCGGCTGCCGACGCACCGACCGATCTGGCCACGCACTGACGGTCTGTCACGGCTGGGCAATTGCCTGGCCGGTCGTTGAGTGATGGTGTGCGGCAACACATCGCACGGCGTCGGCGCCTCAGCAACGCAGGCTTCGGTGCCTGCCTGCAGGGCCGCAGGCCCGGCTTAGCGCATTGTTTACCGCACCCGTGCTATCAGGCGGTTCCTCGAACAAGGAAGGTGCGATGCGCAAGACGCTGTTGGCAGTGCTGTGGGTGCCCATGTTGCTGCTGGGCTGCAGCCGCGGGGAGGGGCAGCAGGATCAGACAGCTGCCGTGCCGGAATCGGCACCAGTGGCGCAGCGAGCGTCTGCGGCCGCGCCAGCTCCGGCAGCTGAGCCAGCCAGCAGCCCGGCAGTTCCCGAGTTCCCGGCCATTCCGCAGATCGTGGTGCCCGACATCGCCGGCGTAACTCCGGCGCAGCGCGCATTGGAAGCGTCGCTGCAGGACATCCTTGACCCGATCGACGGCGTGCGCGTGGCACCGGCGCGCTGTGACACCGGCGGAACGCTGATCAACGATGCCGGCATCACCAGCGTGGATGCCGACGGCACTCTGCTGCGCAACAGTGCGGCCGGCCTGTTCGCGCTCAAGGCCGACGGCAGTGGCACCGCCAACGTCGATGGCGGCCTGGTCCAGGTCAACGCCGATGGCAGCGGCACCATCAACAGCGCCGATGACGGCCAGAGCGAGGGCGCATTGATCCAGGTCGAAGCGTCGGGCGCGGGCACCTACAACGGCCCGGCCGGGCTGATCAGCCTGGACGGCAAGGGCGCCGGCACCTGGAACGGCAAGCATGGCCTGGTGGATAACCACGGCGACGGTAGCGGCACCTGGAACGGGCCGCGTGGCCTGGTGACCATCAACGCCGACGGTTCGGGTCTGTGGAACGGCCCCGATGGCCTGGTGCAAAACCATGGCGATGGCACCGGCACCGTGGGCACGCCGCCACGGCAGGTACGGATGCCGCCGCTACCCAAGGTGCCGCCCGCGGGCCGGTTCCCGCTGCTGCAGAAGTTCGCGCCGCCCGGTGCGCCATGCGGGTATGTGATCACCCTGAGCGACCGCATCCTCTTCGACTTCGACAAGGCAGACATCCGCCCGGACGCGGCACGCGTGCTGGACACGCTGGCGGCTGCACTCGGCAAGGTCAGCGTCGCGCAGATGGAAGTCCGTGGGCATACCGATGCCAAGGGCGGCGATGACTACAACCAGGCGCTATCCGAGCGCCGCGCCAACGCGGTGCTCGCCGCGTTGCGCACGCGCGGCACCGCGCAGTCTGCCAGCGCCAAGGGTTATGGCGAATCGCAGCCGTTGGCGCCCAATACCGTCAAAGGGCAGGACAATCCGGGCGGGCGCCAGTTGAATCGGCGCGTGGAGTTGTTCCTGCGCACTTAGCGCAGCGATCAAAACGCCTGCGCAGCCGCCAGGCGGGCGCGGCCGGTGGTCGGAATCCTCAGGTACTGGGCGCGGCCGGTGGTCGGAATCCTCAGGTACTGGCGGACACTCCGGTTCTTCCGCGTCGTCCGCACCCACCTGACGGCTGCTCGCTACGTTTTGTTGGCCACTCTTAGTGGACTACGCCACGCCACGCATCGCTTGCGTGGCAGCGGTGGGCACGTTTTGCCTGACTCGGCTTCGATGCGCCTGGTGTAATGACTGCGTGCGGTCACAGCGGATTGCAGGTTCCCTCAAGGCTGACTTGCATCAGACCGGCTGTGATGCGGAAGCGCACACATGCGCTGTCATGGGAATTCACTACTGATCCTGCAGGCACTGCCGGCGTTGCGAATGCTCGCGGTGATGCTCTTCTGTCTTGCAAACAGCAAACAGCAAACAGCAAACAGCAAACAGCAGACAGCAAACAGCAAACAGCAGACAGCACGCGGCGGCGGTGCATCAGCGCATCCACTACCCAATGCAGCAGCGACGCACGGCGCTGCACCAAGCTTTCTCAAATAGAGACCTGGTATTCATCAAGATTCATGCACGCAAACCGGCGATGCGGTCTTTCTCATTGCAGGAGCGATGCGAGCGTGACCGCTTGCGCACTTCAACGGCGCACGCCACCTGCTGCGCCATCGACTGTGCGCAATTCCGCATCACCTGCGTCTGTTTGCACCGCATCGCGTACGCGTCACCGCACTGAAATATGCCCCGGCCACCATGCGCCGCGCCTGCTTGCAGGTGACGCGCCGAGGAGCCGGCCGCGTCGAATGCCCCCACTTCCCGGTGGTCGTCATGTAGAGGCATGGCGGGCCGCTGCACATTTGGATCTTTCATGATGCGTCGTTGTGTGTTGTTGCGTCCCTCGCGCCTGTCGCAGGCGCTGTGCCTTTCGTTGTGCATCGTGGGTGGCCATGCCGCCGCGCAAGACACCCAGGCCAACGCGCCCGCGCAGGGCCAGATGGCCACCTTGGACAAGGTCACCGTGGCGGCCACGCGTTACAACGCGACCGACATGCAGATGGCCGCTACCAACACCGTCAATGTGCTCTCTGCCGACGACCTCAAGACCACCGCGGTGCACAACGTGGCCGAAGCGCTGGGGCTGATGCCGGGCGTCAATGTCATCAACACCGGGCAGTCGTATTTCGGCGGCATCGACGGTGCCGCACGTGGCGAGGGCATGTTCTCCTCGGTACGCGGCCTCAATGCCGAATACAACGTCAACCTGATCAACGGCGTCAACGTCGCGCAAGGCATGCCGTACAGCCGCGGCGTGCAACTGAGCCTGCTGCCGCCCTCCGGCTTGCAGACCATCGTGTTGAACAAGACCTCCACCGCCGACATGGATGGCGATGCGATTGGCGGCACCATCGATTACCGCACCCCCAGCGCGTTCGATTCGCCAGACCGCCAGGGCGGCAGCATCACCCTGAGCGGGCGCATGGAAAGCCGCGCGCGTGATTACGGCGATTCCGGGCTGGGCAGTGGTGCCGCCGGCGATTGGCATGCGCGCTTCGGCGCCGATGGCCAATTCGGCGTGGCGGTCAGTGCGTACTACGACGAGCGCCATTTCGTGAACAGCGAAGTGGCCGGCGCCTCTGCCGCGCGCAGCGATGGCTCCTGGGAATTTGCCCGCACCGATGCCAGCGGCGCGCTGGCGGCAGGTACCGACCCGCAGGACGCACTGCAGAGCACCGGCGTGAACATCGGTTATTCGCAAGGCGATACCCGCCGCTACGGTGGCAACGCTGCATTCGACTGGCGCGTGGACCCCAGCCTGCATCTGTACGCCCGCATGACCTACGCGTTTGCCAAGACCGAACAGAACACCGGCTACACGCAATTTGTGCCGGCCAATGTCAGCTATACGCAGATCGGTACCAGCGGCGTCTACCAGCCGCAGATCAACCGCGTGGCCGTGCGCTACTGGTACGAAACCAACCCGGAAGAAGCAGACCTGGTCACCATCCAGTTCGGTGCCGAGAAACAGCTGGGGCACTGGACGTTCGCACCGAATGTGTTTTACGGCACCGGAAACAATGACCGCCCGGACCATGTGGAAATCTCCGCGCGCAACGATCAATACAGCTCCACCAACTTTGCCTACGGTGCCAACCGCTTCATCAGCTACGACGGCGACGGCTTCCCGATTCCGCTGCTGACGCCGGCGATGCAGGCGCAGGCCTCGGATGTCGGCAGCTTGTTTGCACGGCGGACGGGACAGATTTCCAAGCAGTACAGCGGCCAGGACAAGGGCGGCGGCAAGCTCGATGTGAGCTACGACTTCGACGACGGCGTGCTGAGCCGGATTGCATTCGGCGTGAAGTACGTGGACAGCTCGCGCAGCTTCACCGACCGCGACTGGACCAACGCCAAGTACACCGATGGCACCTTGCTGCGCGATACCGGCCTGGTGGCGCAGCGCTACGACGCGGTGTACCCGGGCCAGTACGCGCTGCCCACGCTGCGCCTGAGCAACGATGCCCTCAATGCCTTGATCGCGCGCACGCTCACGCCGGAGAGTTTCGACAGCTGCGGGCGGCTGGCGGTCAACAATCTCAACTGCAACACCATGCGCGCCACCGAAGCGGTGAGCGCGGCCTATGTGATGGCCACGCTGCGCACCGGCAACTGGGAAATCCTCCCCGGCCTGCGTTTTGAGCACACCAGCATCGACAACACGTTCTGGGCGCAGCCAGCCGCGGTGGGCGGCGTGGAGCAGGTGGGCGCCTTTGCCAACAACCAGACCCGCTACAACGTGGTGCTGCCCAGCGTGTTCGTGAATTACCGCCCCGACGGCGATGGCGCGGTCTATCGCGGCTCGGTGTGGACCAGCTACACGCGCCCGGCCTTCGTGCAACTCGGCGGCGGCCGCTCCACCGATATTTCTGCCGATGGCCAGACCACCATCACCGAAGGCAACCCGGATCTGAAGCCGATCAAGTCGCTCAACGTGGATCTGTCCGGCGAGTGGCAGAACGATGCGGGCGGCCACGCCATGCTGGCCGGCTACTACAAGCGCCTCACCGACTACATCTACGAGAGCGGTTCGGACGCCGCCAACGCTGGCGAGAGTGGAACCGCCAGCACGCGCTTCGTGCGCCCGCAAAACGGTGGCGACGGCCGCGTGCTCGGCATGGAGGCGGCGGTGCGGCAAACCTTCCAGGGCCTGCCGGCACCGCTGGACGGCTTCGGCATCGGTGCCAACGTGACGCGCCAGACCACGCGCGTGGATCTGGGCGAGGAAGGCTTCGCGCACGAGCGCATCCAGAACGCGCCGGACCTGCTCGCCAACGCCGAGGTGTTCTACGAAAAAGGCCCGTGGTCGGTGAATCTGAGTTACCACTATTCCGGCGAATACGTGTCGGTCTACGACTACCTCAACCAGGGCGCGCGTTGGGACAACCTGTGGATCAAGCCGATCACCCGCGTGGACCTGCACGTGGGCTACGCGCCCACCGACCATCTGCGCGTGGACCTGTCCGTGGCCAACCTCACCAAGCAGCACAGCTACTGGGCGCACGTGGGCCACGACAACACGGCCATCTCCGACATCGTCGATTCCGGCATGACCAGCCTGGTGACGGCCAAGTATGTGTTCTGATCCCGCTGCAGTGGTGGTTGCAGAATTGAAGTCACTGCGGACGTTCGCGCGCAGGCCAGCGCGGCTGCGGGCCGCTGCAGCTCCTTTGCGCTGGCAAACGCTCGGCGTGCTGCTGGTGGCCGCGCTGTCGCTGGGCTGTACACCACGACCGACCCCGGCGGCGTCAGCTGCCAGCGCGACCTTGGAACGGGTGGTGGTGGTGTTCCGGCACGGCGTGCGTGCGCCGCTGCAAGGCGAAGCGGCTGCGGCGCATTACGCCGACGAAGCTTGGCCGCAATGGTCCACGCCAGCGAGCCTGGTCACCCCGCATGGCCGCAAGGCGGTGCAGCTGAGTGGCGAGTATCTGCGGCAGTGGTTGGTGCAACAGGCGCTGCTGCCCCGCAATGGCTGCCCGGCGCCGGGCAGCCTGACGGTCTGGGCCAATACCGACCAACGCACCATCGACAGTGGCGCGTTGCTGGCCGACGCCCTGGCGCCTGGCTGCAACGTGCAGGCAGGGCATCGCGCGGTCGGGAGTAACGATCCGTTGTTCCGGCCGATCGAAGCCGGTGCCGTGCCTTTCGATGCGAACGCAGCGGTTGCAGCGATCCAGCGTGAAACCGGCGGCCCGGCCGCCTTGCTGCAGGGGCATGCCGCGGAATTGCAGGCCTTGCAGCAGATCCTGGGCTGCACCAAAACACCTTGTGACTTTGCGCGCATGCCATCCACTTTGAAACCTTCGGCGGACGGTCGCGGCCTGGCGCTGGGCGGGCCGATCGACCTGACCTCCGGCACCGGTGAAGTGCTGCTGCTGCAATACGCCGAAGGCATGCCGCTGTCGCAGGTTGGCTGGGGGCGTGCCACTCCCGAGCGCCTGGCGCAGGTGTCGCGCCTGCACGCGCTGCTGTTCGACATCTATGCGCGGCCGCATTACATGGCCTCGCGCTCGGGTGCGCCGCTGGCGCGCGAGGTGCTGCAGCGCTTCGGCGACGCGGGCGCGCCGAAGGTGTCTGTCTTCGTCGGCAGCGACACGCATATCGCGGCATTGAGCAGTCTGCTGGGCGTGCACTTCCATCTACCTGGTTATGGCGCAGACGACCCGCCGCCCGGTGGCGCGTTGGTGCTGGGCCTGTGGCGCACGCCTGACGGCCATCGCAGCGTGCGCGCGCAGTACCTGGCGCAATCGCTGGACCAATTGCGCACATTGGCACCGCTGGATCTGGACCACCCACCGTTGCAGCAGACGTTGGCGTTAGGCGTTTGCGCTGGTGAGCAGCGGATGGCGTGCCCGTTGCCGGCGTTTACGCAGGCGCTGGAACGGCAGCTGCAGCGCTCGCCGTGAGGTGATGGAGTTGCGTTGGCGGCTTGGTCGCATTTGTGGGTGATGCTGAGTGCCAGCATTCTTTAAAGGCATGGACGGATTCTGTTTTCCAGTCTCGGCTGCCAACGAGAGCTACTGATGCGCGCATGCATTTCGGCATCGAACTCTTGCAGGATAGGGGCTGCGTAGGCACCTACACCGACTAACAATGGGCATGCCCAGCCCGTTACTTGCGCAGCGTCTTTGATGACGGATGCGCGTGCGCAATCCCCGGTAGCTCCCGTGCGCGAAGTTGGTCGATACGCGCGGCGCCGCATCCGGGAGCGGGACACGCCGTGAATCCGTCCATGGAGGCTCGGTAGCGGCATCCATGCCGCTACACGGTCCCGCTCCCGGACGCGACGCCGCGCTGCCAAGCCGTGCCATGGCTGGTCGCACCGCAAATATCTCTTCGATCAAGCGCGACGTGTCCGAATTCCGCTGTTTATCAGGGCGGCATCGAGGCGAATTTTTTGCCGACGAAGGTCGTGCTCCAAACATCGCTACGCCGATACGGAACAGATCGGTCTGCGCCAACAGGCTGGCCGCCATCAGCGCGACGTGTCTGTGGCCGGTGACGCCGCTACGTTGGCGATCGCCTGGAAACCCGGCAACGCCGTTCCTTCCGCCATCGACCACAACCGGCGGTGCTTGTGCACGTGCCGGCGCGGGGCCCTATGCGGCATGGATGCCGCGTGGAAGCGTACATGGGCTTACTTGCGGCGTGTCCCATGCCGACATGCGTGCAGGCGCGCTCGCTATCCGAAGCCGTCGCACATCACTGCCAGGCGTCGCGCGTAAGACTGTGCGGTGTACGGAACTGCACCCGAAGACGGGACACGCCGCGCCTGCATCGCCACAAGCTCGCCAACGACGTCCATGCCGCCAAAACGCAAATGGGCCGCATCAGCGGCCCATTTGCATTACCAAGCACGCTCCCGTGGGAGCCGCTGGCTTACTTCAGCTTTGCAGCAGCGCGCAGGGCCTCTGCACGGTCGGTCTTTTCCCACGAGAACGACGTTGCGCTGTGCTGCGCGCCGGTGCCGTCGGTGTAGGTGAAGTCCTTCGGCTTGCGGCCGAAGTGACCGTAGGAGGCGGTCTGCTGGTACATCGGGTGGATCAGGTCGAGCATCTGGATGATGCCGAACGGACGCAGGTCGAAGTGCTTGCGGATCAGCTTCTCGATCAGCTCATCGGCGATCTTGCCGGTGCCGAAGGTGGTGACCGAAATCGAGGTGGGCTCGGCCACGCCGATGGCGTAGGAAACCTGCACTTCGCAACGGTCGGCCAGGCCGGCCGCCACGACGTTCTTGGCCACATAGCGCGCCGCATAGGCTGCCGAACGGTCGACCTTGGACGGATCCTTGCCCGAGAACGCGCCGCCGCCGTGACGGGCCCAGCCGCCGTAGGTGTCGACGATGATCTTGCGACCGGTCAGGCCGCAATCGCCCACCGGGCCGCCGATCACGAACTTGCCGGTCGGGTTGATGTGGAACTTGGTGCCCTTGTGCAGCCACTTGGCCGGCAGCACCGGCTTGAGGATTTCCTCGCGCACCGCTTCGATCAGGTCCTTCTGCTTGACGCCCGGATCGTGCTGGGTCGACAGCACCACCGCGTCGATCGCGGTGGCAACGCCGTCTTCATAGCGCAGGGTGACCTGCGACTTGGCATCCGGACGCAGCCAGGACAGCGCCGAGTTCTTCTTCTTGCGGATCTTGGCCTGCTGCTCGACCAGGCGGTGCGACAGGTGGATCGCCGCCGGCATGTAGCTGTCGGTCTCGTTGGTGGCATAGCCGAACATCAGGCCCTGGTCGCCGGCACCCTGCTGTTCGGGGTTCTTGCGGTCCACGCCCTGGTTGATGTCCGGGGACTGCTTGCCGATCAGGTTCAGCACACCGCAGGTCTCGCCGTCGAAGCCGACATCGGAGCTGTTGTAGCCGATATCCAGGATCACCTTGCGGGTCAGCGCTTCCAGGTCGATCCAGGCACTGGTGGTCACTTCGCCGGCAACGATCGCCACACCGGTCTTGACCATCGTCTCGCACGCCACGCGGGCACGCTTGTCCTGGGCCAGGATGGCATCCAGCACTGCGTCGGAGATCTGGTCGGCGATCTTGTCCGGATGGCCTTCGGAGACCGATTCGGAGGTGAACAGGTAGCTGGACATCAGGCTTATATCCCTTAATTCGGATGAAAAGATGGGTGCGGATGATACACGCCCACGGTGACCGTTGCATTGTGCGCCTGAACGGGCATCGGTGGGGTTAAGCCACGTCCATCGGTCGCATCGGCCAGGGCGAGGGTAGGTGATTTGCACCTGCATGCGGGGCCGGTGTCAGACATCCCCGCGTCGGGCTTCGGCGGCACCGCGCAGGCAGGTTCGGCCTGCTAGCATCCGGCGATGGATTCCTTGACCCAGATCGTACTCGGCGGCGCGATTGCCGCCGCCATCGCGCCGGCCGGTCAGCGCCGTGCGGCCTTGCTGGCCGGCGCTGCGCTGGGCACCTTGCCCGACCTCGACTCGCTGGCGCTGCTGCCGCTAACTGACGACCCGGTGACCCTGATGACCGTGCACCGCAGTGTCAGCCATTCATTGTTCGTGCTGCCGCTGGTGGGCTGGCTGATCTGGTGGCTGTTTCGGCGCTATGGCGACGGCCGCGTGGCCAGTGCGCCCAAGCGTTGGTTCTGGGCGATCCAGCTGGCCTTGATCACCCATCCGCTACTGGATGCCTTCACCGTCTACGGCACCCAGCTGTGGTGGCCGCTACACCCGCATCCGGCCATGTGGTCGAGTGTGTTCATCATCGACCCGGCCTACACGCTGTGGCTGCTGCTGGCCTGCGCGGTGGCCTGGTTTGCGCGCGCACGGCCGCTGGCTCAGCGCGCGTTGGTTGCCGGGCTGGTGCTGAGCTCGGCCTACCTGGGCTGGTCGCTGCTGGCCAAGCAGTTGGTCGACCAGGAGGCCGACCGCGCGCTCGCTGCGCTGGGGCTGGGCGATGCGCCGCGCTTCTCGGTGCCGATGCCGCTCAACACGCTGCTGTGGCGCGTGGTGGCGATGACCCCGAATGGCTACGTGATTGGCGAGCGTTCGCTGGTGGCCGATAGCGGCCCGATGCAGTTTCGCGGCTTTTCCAGCAACACCCAGGCGCTGGGCGAGGTGGCCGCGTTCGACTCGGTGCGCCGGCTCACCTGGTTCAATCGTGGCTTCATGCGCGCACGCCTGGTTGACGACGACCTGATGCTGAGCGACCTGCGCATGGGCCTGGAGCCGGACTACAACTTCAACTTCGTGGTCGCCCATCGTGATGATGGGCGATGGAAGCCGATCGTGCCGCGCCAGGTCCAGGCGGCGTACCGTGCGCCGGTGGCGCGCGACCAGATCGGCGCGGTGCTGGCACAGATGTGGCACCGCATCTGGCACGCGCCAACCGGCAAGGCGCTGACCGGCGATCTTGATGACAGCGCTGCGCCGGCCTCGGCCAAGGTCCAATAACACCGGTCTCGTAGCGGGTTTCATGCGGCTGCGCGGCGCATGGGTGATGTGTCACGCATGCCGATGCGATCAGGTGTGGCTGCATCTGCGGAAACGTGACGTGCGCTGCGCGCAGTCTCGGCGCGGAATCGCAAACACGGCCAACTGGCTCAGGCAGCAGCGTGCAGCGGCGGCGGCACGCCGGCAATTAAGGCGTCGAAGTAATCACGGGTCAGCGCCAGCTGCGCCTCGGGTGTTTCGGCGCGATTGACCACTGCGCGGAAGTCCGCACTCTGCGGATGATCCTTCGCATACCACCCCAGATGCTTGCGCGCGATGCGCACGCCCTGCGGCTGCCCGTAGAACGCGTGCAGCGCTTCCAGATGCCCGAGCAAGGTGTCGCGCACGAAGGCCAGCGACGGTGGCGGCAGCAAGGCGCCGGTCGCCAGATAATGCGCCACCTCGCCAAAGATCCACGGCCGGCCCTGCGCAGCGCGGCCAATCATCACCGCGTCCACGCCGGTGTCGCGCAGCACCTGCGCGGCCTTCTGCGGTGAATCGATATCGCCGTTGGCGATCACCGGAATCTGCAGGGCGGCCTTGATCTGCGCGATGGTGGCGTACTCGGCCGTGCCGGTGTAGTGCTGGTCGCGGGTGCGCCCATGCACGGCCAGCGCGGCGATGCCGCAATCCTGCGCGATGCGTGCGATGGTCGGACCGTTGCGGTGGTCGCAGTCCCAGCCGGTACGGATCTTCAAGGTCACCGGCACATCCACCGCACGCACCACCGCGCTCAGGATGCGCGCCACCAGGTCTTCATCGCGCATCAGTGCCGAGCCGGCCCAGGCATTGCAGACCTTCTTTGCCGGGCAGCCCATGTTGATGTCGATCAGCTGCGCGCCGTGGTCGACGTTGTAGCGCGCCGCTTCGGCCAGCTGCTGCGGTTCGGTCCCGGCGATCTGCACGCTGATCGGATCCGGCTCGCCGGCATGGTCCATGCGATGCAACGATTTGCGCGTGCCCCAGAACCGCGGATCGGAGATGGTCATCTCCGACACCGCCAGGCCCGCACCTAGCCGCTTGCACAGCAAGCGGAACGGCTTGTCGGTGACGCCCGCCATGGGGGCGAGGATCACCTTGGGGGCGATGGTGTAGGGGCCGATCTGCATGCGGGCATTGTAGCTGGGGTGGGGAAGGGAGTCGGGAATGGGGGTTGGGGAATCGTAAGAGCGCTTGCGGGCTTCGGCCTGAGCGATTGCTAGGAGTCGTTCGAGCGATGTCGGCGTGATTGGCAAAGTGCGACGTGTAGAGGACGACAGTGGCGGGAGTATTGGTTGGCCGTACCTCACTCCAACTGTGCTGTGGAGTTGACTGTCTTCCGTCGTACCCTCACCCCAACCCCCGCTTCGCGCCCCTGCCCGCGCTTGCGGCGCGGGCGCTCCAAGGCACACGCGCCAATGGCGCGAAAGCAGCGCCTTTTCGCCCCGCGGGGAGAGAGGCTTCTCCATCCTTCTCCCCTCGGGAGAAGGTGGCGCGTCAGCGCCGGATGAGGGTACGGGCGCCCGACGCTGCATCATGCCTCGCCTCCTTACCCAAGCGACTGTCCGAGGAAGAAGACCGAAGTTCCGCTGGGAGCGCGGTTCGCAGCATCCGTCGGCAGACAGGTCTCAACATGCCGTTCGCCAATCAAAAACAGTCTCTAACATGCAGGCCAACGCCCTGAACGCAGAAGGCGACCACATTGCTGTGGTCGCCTTCGTCGGTTGCCTCAAACCTTGCGGGTCACACCGCCTGTTCGGGCACCATGCGCGGCATCGAGGTCGCCGCGCCTTCCACTTCGGTGGAGCGTGCGGCGTAGCGCGTGGCAAAGCGCACGTGGGTGATGAAGCTGGCGTTGGGCGAGTGCGCCAGTGAGGCCACCAGCGCGCCGTTGAAGGCATCGCCCGCACCAGTGGTATCCACCGTCTGCGCGCTTTCCGCGCCCACGCGGTAATGCGCCTGGGTGTCGCCGCGCAGCTGTTCTTCGGCGTGCGAAATGAAGGCGCCCACCGCGCCCAGCGTCACCACCACGGTGCCGCCTGGCAGCAGCTTGCGGCACAGCGAATGCAGCGTATTGCCGTCCAGCGCCGCCACGTCGTCGGCGTTGATGCGCTCGCCGACGTGGCGGCCCAGCAGCGCTGCGAATTCGGTTTCGTTCGGCGTCAATACGTCGGAGAGCTTGAGCAGGCTGATCGAGGTCGGCGCGTTGGCCGGCGCGGCGTTGAGCACGGTGAGCACACCGCATTCGCGTGCCAGCGCCAGCGCCGATTCCACTGTTTCTGCCGGCGATTCCAGCTGCGCCAGCAGCACGCGTGCCGAGGTCACCAGCGCGCGCTGGTTGTCGACAAACCCGGCGCTCAGCACCGAATTGGCGCCGGCACCGATCACGATGGTGTTGCGGCCATGCGCGTCGACATAGATGCCGCCGGTGCCGGTGGGCTCATTGCTGGGCTCGGCGATCAGCGCAAACCCGTCCTGCGCGGCCAGCGAACGCGCCAGTGCGCCGCCGGCATCGTCGCCCAGCGCGCACAGGAAGTGCGTCTTGGCGCCGGCACGTGCGGCTGCAACGGCCTGGTTGAACCCCTTGCCGCCGGGACCGGTGCTGTAGCGACCGGCGATGGTGGCGCCCGGCGCGGGCAGGGCATCACAGCGCCACACGTGATCGACATTGAAGGACCCGACAACGACGACCGAACTCATAAATACCTGCTTGCTTGAATGACTAAGATGACACGTGGCGTGCAGTGATTAGACCGGCACGCCGATGAACCGGCGCCGCCTCACCCGAAGTGCGACAGCACCCCGGCAATGGTAGCGGTCATGAACGTGGCGATCGAACCGCCGAGCACCGCGCGCAGGCCGAACTTGGCCAGATCGTGACGGCGTTCCGGTGCCAGGCCGCCGATCCCGCCGATCTGGATCGCGATCGAGCTGAAGTTGGCGAAGCCGCACAGCGCATAGGTGGCGATCAGCCGGCCTTCTTCGCTCAGGCGCACGCCGGGTACCTGGCCCTTCACGATCTGCGACAGCTCGGTGTAGGCGACGAACTCATTGATCACTACCTTCTGCCCGATCAGCGAACCGACCGTGGTCGCGTCCGCCCACGGCGTGCCGATCACCCAGGCCACCGGTGCGAGCACGTAGCCGAAGATGGTCGACAGGTTGGTCGGGCGGCCCAGCGCGGCGGCGGCGCCGGTGATCTCGCCCAGCCAGGTGAGCGGTGCGTTGATCAGCGCGATCAGCGCAATGAAGGCCAGCAGCATCGCGCCGATGTTCAGCGCCAGGCGCAGGCCATCGCCCGCGCCGGCCGCGGCCGCGTCGATGACGTTGCTGGTGGTCTTTTCCACTTCCATCTTGACCGTGCCGCGGGTCAGCGGGGTGCCGGTTTCCGGCACCAGCAGCTTGGCCACCACCAGCGTTGCCGGCGCGGCCATGATGCTGGCAGCCAGCAGATGCTTGGCGTAGAACGCCTGCTGCGCCGGGTCGCTGCCACCGAGCATGCCCACGTACGCGGCCAACACGCCGCCGGCGATGTGCGCCATGCCGCCGATCATCATGGTCAGCAGCTCGGACTGGGTCATCTTCGGGATATACGGGCGCACCGTCAGCGGCGCCTCGGTCTGGCCGATGAACACGCTGGCGCACACGCTGGTGGTTTCGGCGCCGGACACGCGCATCACCTTGGTGATCGCCCACGCCATCGCCCGCACGATCACCTGCATCACGCCCAGGTGGTAGAGCACGCCCATCAGCGCGGAGAAAAAGATGATGGTGGGCAATACCTGGAACGCAAAGATGAAGCCGTAGCTGTCGATGTTCATCAGGTTGCCGAAAATGAAGGTGGACCCCTCATTGACGAAGCTCAGCACCTTCACGAACCCCTTGCCCAGCGAGTCGAACACGTCGCGTCCGCCTGGCACCAGCAGCACCAGCGCGGCGAACGAGATCTGCAACAACAGGCCGGTGGCGACCAGCTTCCAGTCGATCGCACGGCGGTTGGTCGAAAACAGCCAGGTAATGCCGATAAGCACCACCAGACCGAACAGGCCGAACCCGATCCTCCCCAAACCTTCGACCATTCCAATCCCCGGGCTGCTGACGGCAAAACGAGAAGCCTAGAGCAGGGGGTGTCGGTGGGCAAGGCGAGGGGTGTTCAGACGCCGCCGCCGGCCGCAGAGCGTGGCGCATCGGGCAGGGCGATCGCGCCCGATGCCGCAGTGCCGTCGGCCGTGCGCAAATCGGCCGGTACGCTGCGGGTGCTGGCGCATGGCGTGAAGGGGGGAATGCGGCGCGCTGATGGCCTCCAAGAGCGTGCGTTCGAGTGAGCGGAGCATGTGTGCAATCAAGCGAAAAGCCTTGAAGCGCCGAGGTGACGCCTGGAAGACGTGGAGGTGGATGCCGGCAGCCGCGCATGCGTGCAACCCGGACCCACATCCAGGCGGCGTCCGCCTGCTGGCCACCAAGCTGCCCACACATCCGGGCAGCCCCGTCTCGTCACATGCCTGGCTGGCTCGCAGCCAAGCTGCAACGCTGCACCCGATTCCCGATTCCCGATTCCCGATTCCCGATTCCCGATTCCCCAATCCCCAATCCCCAATCCCCAATCCCCAATCCCCAATCCCCAATCCAACGCCATCTCCTACACTGCGCACGCCGGTCCGGGGCGCGGTGCGCCGGAGGCTGCTGGAGTCTGCCAATGCATTACCGTCGTCTGGGATCCACCGGGCTGCAATTGTCGGCCTTGTCGTTCGGTGCCTGGGTCACCTTTGGCAAGCAGATCGGCCGCAGCGAGGCGCGCAACCTGATCGCTGCAGCGTGGGACAACGGGGTCAATTTCTTCGACAACGCCGAGGTCTATGCACGCGGGCGCGCCGAGGAGGTCATGGGCGATGTGATCGGCGACCTGCGGCTGCCGCGCGATGGCTACTGCGTGTCCAGCAAGGTGTTCTTCGGTGCGGTGGACGACCCGCGGCCCACCCAGCGCGGGTTGTCGCGCAAGCACGTCACCGACGCCTGCCATGCCGCGCTGCGCCGGCTGCGGGTGGATTACCTGGACCTGTACTTCTGCCACCGGCCCGACCCGGACACCCCGATCCAGGAAACCGTACGTGCCATGGACGCGCTGATCCGCCAGGGCAAGGTGCTGTACTGGGGCACCTCCGAGTGGAGCGCCGAGCAGCTGCGCACTGCGCTGGAGATCGCCGCGCGCGAACACCTGCATGCGCCGGCGATGGAGCAGCCGCAGTACAACCTGCTGCACCGCAGCCGCCTGGAGCAGGAATACGCGCCGCTGTGCGAGGCCGGCCTGGGCACCACGATCTGGTCGCCGTTGGCCTCTGGTCTGCTGACCGGCAAGTACAACGCCGGTGTGGATGCCGACAGCCGCCTGGGCCAGCCCGGCAATGCCTGGCTGCAGGACGAAGTGCTGGGCACGCCGGAAAGCCGACGGCTCGAGCGCGCGCGTGCATTCAGCGCCGTGGCGGCCGAGCTGGGGCAGTCGCCGGCGCGGCTTGCCATCGCCTGGTGCCTGCGCAACCCGCATGTGTCCACGGTGATCCTCGGCGCCAGCCGGGTCGCGCAGCTGGAAGAAAACCTCGCCGCATTGCAGACCCTGGAGCAGGTGGATGCCGCCGGCTGGGCGCAGGTGGACGCAGCCACCCGTTGAAGCGGCACGGCTGAGACATCGCAGCCTCTGGTGGCGGTTTTGGGCGTCTCGGCCAGCGGGTGTTTTTTCCGGATGGCCTGGCCGCGGCTTCGAGCGCATGGTGCCGCCCAGGTCGGATTTGGACGCATGCGTGGCCTCCGGCACCTACCTAACTCCGCCCGCAGACCCGGCGCTGAGCGGCTGTGCCGGTCAGCTGGTGCGAGCGCTGCGCGCCGCATCGATGACAAGCCGTACATCGTTGCCACAGTTAGGTGGCCATGACCGCAAGGAAGCCAAGTCCGGGGGCAGCGTCATTGCCTGCGCACTGCCGCCATCCAGGTCTCGTCGCCGCAAGCCCGATGGGGCATACGAGATGCGCCTCGCTGCGCACATGCACGCCAGATGCCGAGTTTCGATTGATGATTCCAATCGAAAAGCATGACCCAATGCAAAGATCCAGTCATTCAAATGAGAATGGCTCTTGATCAATAAATGAGAATGGTTATTATTTGTCTGGCCAACCGACTGGAGATCCAGATCATGACCGCTCACCCCGTGCTGCTCCGCTCCGAACCGGTCAACCTGCGCGACCGCGCTGCGCCGCGTGCCGTTCCTGCCGAAGACCTCATCAGCAGCGAGGCGCTGCTCAAGGGCCGTCGCGAAGTGCTGATCCAGCATGGCGACCGCATCTATCGCCTGCGCCATACCAGCAACGACAAGCTGATTCTGACCAAGTAAGTCCCGGCGAAGGCCGCGCCTGCGCGCGCCTTCCGCCGCCTGCCACGGGCGTTGCCATCGCCGTTCGTGCGTTCTCTCTCCACCCTCGGCTAACGGTCGCGGCGATTGCCGTCTGCGTGGCCGAGGGTTCTCCCAAAGGTTTACCGATGATCCGCCTGCATCCGCTGGTGGTTGCGCTGTCACTGGCGCTGCCCCTTGTTCCCCTGTGCGCCATTGCCGCCAAGGCCGATGCCGGCGCTGCCGCGGCGCGCGACGTGCATGACTTCGACCGTCTGCAGGTCACCGCCACGCGCACCCAGCGCGCCTTGGTGGAGGTGCCGGGCACCGTGGATGTGATCGACCGCGAGCAGCTGGACAACCAGTTGGTGCGCGAGCTCAAGGATCTGTTCCGTTACACGCCTGGCGTGTCGGTCACCAGCACCAGCGGGCGCTTCACCGGTGCCAGCGGCGTGCGCATCCGCGGTCTGGATGGCAACCGCGTGGCGATCCTGGTCGACAACGTGCCGGTGTCGGACACCTTCAATTTCGGCAGCTATCTCAACGCCAACCGCAATTTCGTTGACCTGGAAACGCTCAAGCGGGTCGAGGTGGTGCGTGGCCCGGCCAGTTCGCTGTATGGCTCCGATGCACTGGGCGGTGTGGTGGCCTTCGTGACCAAGGATCCGTCGGATTACCTCAGCGCCGACAAGCACAGCTATGTGGGATTGAAGTTCGGCTACGAAGGCGACTGGAACGGCCTGTTCGCCGGCGCCACCGGCGCGCTCGGTGGCGAGCGCTGGAGCGGCATGGTCGCGGTGAGCCATCGCCAGGGCCAGGAAGCGCAGAACCAGGGCGATAACCGCGCCCGCAACTACACCCGCACCGCACCCAATCCGCAGCAGGTCGATGGCCGCAGCGTGCTGGGCAAGCTGGTGTATGCGCCCAACGCGCAGCAGCGCTTCAAGCTCACCGTGGAGGGCAATGAAGACTCCGGCCGCATCGAGGCGTTGAGCGGTATCGATGCGCGCAGCCCCAGCGCATCGCAACGCATCCTGTCGCAGGACGGCCGCGACAATCAGACCCGCGCGCGGGTGTCGCTGCGCCACGAACTGGATGCGCTGGATACCGCGCTCGCCGACGACCTGTTCTGGCAGCTCTACCGCCAGGACAGCGCAAGCCTGCAGCGCACCGACGAGTTGCGCGGCAACACCACGCGCCGGCACAACGAACATCACTTCGACCAACGCATCTACGGCCTGCTGGTCAATGCGCACAAGGCGATCGACACCGGCACGCTGCGGCACGACATCACCTACGGGCTGGAAGGCTCCTGGACCGACACCCGCGAGAAGCGCGATGGGTATTCGCTCAACCTGGCCAACGGTGCGGTGAGCAAGCTGGTGGGGCAGGACCTGTTCCCGGTGCGCGATTTCCCGATGAGCGAGACCACCAAACTGGGCGTGTACGCGCAGGACGAAATGCGGCTGCTGGACGGGCGGTTGTCGCTGATTCCCGGCGTGCGCGTGGATTATTTCCGGCTGTCGCCGCGCGTGGATGACATCTTCCGCCAGGACAATCCGGGCGTCGCCGCCGAAACCATCGACGAGCAGCAGGTGTCACCCAAGTTTGGCGCGGTGTGGCGATTCTCGGATGCGTGGTCGGCGTATGCCAACTATGCGCACGGGTTTCGCGCGCCGCCGTACAACGACGTCAATATCGGCTTCACCAATCTGCAGGCGCGCTACACCGCCATCGCCAATCCGGACCTGAAATCGGAAACCAGCCGCGGTGGCGAGCTGGGCCTGCGCTTCAATGACGCCGTCGGCTACCTCGGGGTCAGCGTGTACTACACCGATTACCGCAACTTCATCGAATCGTATGCACCGGCCGGCGTCAACGCCGAAGGCTTGCTGCTGTTCCAGTCGCGCAATGTGGACGATGTGGTGATCAAGGGTGCCGAGGCGCGTGCCGGTGTCGACCTGGGCGCGCTGGCCGGCTGGCAGGGCTGGTCGGTCAATAGCGCGGTGGCGTATTCGCAAGGCGACAACCTCACCGACGACACGCCGCTCAATTCGGTTGACCCATTGCGCGGCACGCTGGGCGTGGCGTTCGACAGCGAGCGCTGGGGTGCGGAAGTGATCGGCACGTTCGTGGCGCGCAAGCGCCGTCCGCAACTGGCCAGCTATTACACGCCTGCCGGTTACGCCACGCTGGACCTGATGGGCCACTGGGAATTCGCACCGGGTGCCAAGGTCACCACCGGCATCTTCAATCTTGCCGATCGCCGCTATGTCGACTGGAACGCGCTGCCCAACGGCACGCTGGACAGCAGCACGGTGCTCGATCGCTTCACCGGCGCCGGGCGTACCGCCTCGGTCAGCCTCGCCGTGAGCTGGTAGCCGCCATGCCGATCG
This sequence comes from Xanthomonas sp. NCPPB 2922, assembly GCF_041520885.1. Taxonomy (NCBI): domain Bacteria; kingdom Pseudomonadati; phylum Pseudomonadota; class Gammaproteobacteria; order Lysobacterales; family Lysobacteraceae; genus Xanthomonas; species Xanthomonas sp. NCPPB 2922. Next base: position 493,753 of record NZ_JBGOFY010000002.1, read on the forward strand.
CCCACCCAATGCCGCTCGCGCATGCGCGCACTGCCCATCGTGCCTTGCCGCAACCACGGCAGCTGATGGCCCTGGGCACAGTGCTGTGCGTCTATCGCCCTTCGCTCGGCGATGAACGCGATGGCTGGCAGCATGCGGTGTCGGCGGCAGCGTTCCGCCAGGTCGACAGCGATGGCCTGCGCGAAAGCATCTGGTTCTTCGATGCTGGCGGCAGCAGCTGCTGGCGCCTGTGCCTGCTGCCCGATAGCGATTTTCTGGCCTGGGATCGCCTGGTCTCGCGGTTGCCGGCGTTGCCGATCGATGGCCAGGGACTAGGCGTGGGCGAGCGCCTATGGCGGCGTCTGGCCGGGCGCATGCGTGGCGACAGCTGGCGGCTGAGCGCGCTGCGGCTGCATGCCGGTGATAGCCGTGATCGCCCGCTCGGCGCAACGTTGGCCAGTGTCTCTGCGCTCGGCGCGGAGGTGGCCGCACGCCTGGCGCGCGAAGAAGGCATCGACGGCCGCGTGGCGGTGGATGATTGCTGCTGCGCACGCGCCGCCGCCCTGCGCCATGCTGCTGCCAGCGCCAATGCGCCGGGCACCGGCAGTGATCCGCAGGCCATGACGGCCTCGTTGCGGCTGCGCCGCTGACGTTCACCCTTTACAGACGAGCCTTCCGATGATCCGAGCGTTTCCCCGTTATCTTGCCGCGGCCTTGGCCCTGTTGCCGCTGGTAGCTGCCGCCGATGCCCAGCGTGACCGTGCCAGCATCCTGGCGATGCAGGGCGAGTACGCCGTGGACTTTGCCTTCGACGAAACCGTGCTGCTCAAGCCGGGCTACGAACGCGCCTCGGCGATGCGCAGTGGTGCCAACGAAGTGGTCATCGTGGTGGAGGATTCGCCGCGCAAGGTGGTGCTGCAGCATCTGCTGGTGGACGAGAAAACCAGGCATGTGACCAAGCACTGGCGGCAGGACTGGACCTATGAAGCACCGCAACGTTTCGAGTTCAGTGCCGAACAGACCTGGCAGGTGCGCGCACTGCCTGTGGCCGCGACACAGGGAGCGTGGACGCAATGTGTGTTCGAGGTCAGCGATGCCCCGCGCTACTGCGGCACCGGCCGCTGGGACTATGCCGAGGGGCATCCCACCTGGACCAGCGACCTGAGCTGGCGCCCGTTGCCGCGTCGCGAGTACACCAAACGCAGCGACTACAACGCGTTGTCGGTCATCAACCGGCACACGCTCACGCCCAACGGCTGGACCCACGAACAGTTCAACACCAAGGTGCTGCGCAAGCCCGACGGCAGCCAGGAAGCCATCGCCCGCGAGTTCGGTTTCAACGACTACCGCAAGACCACCGAAGTGGACTTCGCACCGGCCTATGCGTACTGGAAGGGCACGCAGGGCTACTGGGCAAAGGTGCGTGCGCGTTGGGCGAAGTTCCTCGACACACCGCCGGGCCTACACCTGAAAACCAAGCCGGACGGCATGGCAATGATCATGCCGATGTTCGAACAGGCCGAGACGGTGCAGGGCGGCAAACGCGTCACCGATGCGCAGATCGATGCGGTGTTCACGCAGTGGGTGGAACAGGCGAACTAGGCATGCACCGCCAACCAGGCATGCAGCTGTCGTAGGAGCGCGCTTGCGCGCGAGGGGCATTCCCGAGAACGGTCCTCGCGCGCAAGCGCGCTCCTACGTGCAAGGCAGGTATATTCCTTGAACCTCAAGAACGCCGCGACCAGGATCAGCCCGAACGCGGCCCAGTGGTTCCACTGCATCAATGTAGTGCTCACACAGTGGGGTGGAACCAGCGAACCAGGCGTGCATCAGCCAGCCAGGCGTGCAGCTGTCGTAGGAGCGCGCTTGCGCGCGAGGGGCATTCCCGAGAACGGCCCTCGCGCGCAAGCGCGCTCCTACGTGCAAGGCAGGTTATTCCTTGAACCTCAAGAACGCCGCGACCAGGGTCAGCCCGAACGTGGCCCAGTAATTCCACTGCATCGATGTGGTTCTCACAGTGGGGTGGAACCAGCGAACCAGGCGTGTA